>NZ_SJOP01000024.1 GCF_004331415.1 Kosakonia quasisacchari | reverse complement strand
TGCATCTTCTTACCAGATCACTGAAGCGTATACCGGCAACCAGGTTCACATGACCGCCGAACTGAACAAATAAGCAAAGCTGTCCTGTCGAAAGAGCGCCTGCGGGCGCTTTTTTTATTTCTGCGCTGGAATGATAGCGTATTATCGGGGATGTCGTTGTATTCAGTAATTGCCTAAAGTATTTTAAAAATAGCCATATATGACTGAAATGCCCGATGGCATATAAGAAATGTCGTCGGGCATTATTATTATGGTTGCATTAAATTCACATTCTTATTATTACAGAACGTTATCAGTAATAATAAAATTACGCGGTAAGCGAATTATTGATTAAATGTGTAGTTAACAATAACCTGGCTTGATTGCCCATTTGCCGTCAGCATTTTACCGGTGCCATTTACGCGAGCATATAAACTGATTGGTTGGTTCGGTGCGATATTATAAGGCGTGAAGTCAACATTGCCTGAACGTGCATTAGAAACGTCCATGCAAGTATTACCGCTGTTATAGCATAAATAAACCTGCATACCCGCCGGGTAATAGCTGTAAGTCCAGGTGTAATAAACCATGCCGACTTTACCGGTTGACGGCGTTCCGGCCGTAACCGGGAAGGCTTTGTTATACCATTGGTTTTTTACTGAAATTGAGGGTGCAAGCATTGAGCCGACTGAAGTGCCGCCCGTTGCAAATGCGCTTGAAGAGATAAACATTAAACCCGATAAAGCCAGCAGGATTGATTTCCGTTTCATTTAAAGCCTCATTAAAGAGTAAGCTAACGAATATCCATGATATTTACCTTAAATCATGGGAATTATTGAGTGGTCCTGTGTGAATACAAGATAACTCAATAATTCTTATTTGTTGGCTATATTTCCGTTTGTCCATGAGAAACTAAATAATATATTTATTGTTGTCAATGTTTATTGTTTTATTAAGCAGGGCTTCATTGCTATTTAATATTTAAATATCCAGGGTAAAGCATGTGAAATACCTATCGGCGATTGAGGTTAATTCTTTAGGTATCAATTTTGGTAGGTTTTAATGAAATAAATCCATGCTAAAAAAGCTAAAGTTTTTGTTTTTCTGGCCGTTAACGTTGATATGTAGTTCACACCATATCTGTGTTCTTCAGGATGAATTGTTGGCAAACATGGAACGGTTGCACGACTCAGGGATAAGCAAAACTCAACAAGTGACATCTGGCGCTGATTTGATAAGCCTGGATTCGGTGACCTATTCCTACGCCGCCGGTGCCGCGCGACAGACCATCCTGCACAACATTTCGTTATCTATCCCCGCCGGGCAAAGTTGCGCCATCGTTGGCGCGTCAGGCTCGGGGAAAAGCACACTGCTTAATCTGCTGGGATTGCTCGATACGCCCACTTCCGGGCGCGTGATGTTTCATGGTGAGGATATGTCCCGCTGCGGCGCAGATGCCCGCGCGACGGCCCGTAATCACATCATTGGTTTTGTCTTTCAGAGCTTCAACTTATTGCCCCGGCTTACCGCGCTGGATAATGTTGCTTTGCCGCTGCTCTACCGTGGCGAATCGCGCCATGAAGCACAGGACGCTGCCCACAAACAGCTTCAGCGCGTTGGCTTAAGTGAACGCGCGCACCACCGCCCTGCGGATTTGTCCGGCGGGCAGCGCCAGCGTGTAGCCATTGCCCGCGCGCTGGTTGGCGAACCGGCTTTGCTGCTCGCCGACGAACCCACCGGTAACCTTGATAGCCAAAACGCGGCTGACATTATTGATTTATTGCTGGCATTGAATCGCGACAGTGGCACCACGCTGGTGCTAGTAACACATGACAATTCGATTGCCCGACGCATGTCGCGCTGCATTCAGGTGGCGGATGGACGCATCAGCGAGGCATCGTATGTCTGATCTGCGGATGCCCGCAACTCTTCGCCCCTCTCAGCCGTTACGTTACGGTATGCCGTGGCTGCAACTTTTGCTGGAATCGCTGGAGAACCTGCGGCTGCTGGGGCGGCGCGCGGTGCTGGCGCTATTGGGCATTGCGGTGGGCTGCGCCGCAGTGGTGGCGTTGCTCAATATTGGCTACAACGCCGAACGCGAAGCGATGAGCATCTTTCGCGGTATGGGCAGCGAGCTACTGGTTGCCAACATTCAGCAGCCTGTCGGTTCTGGCAGAAAACCGCTGGTTGCGCCCGCCGATCTGGATATCGATGCCTTGCATCAACAGATCCCGGAAATTGACGCGGCTTCGGCGCTCGTCCCCAGCAACACGGAAGCACGTTTTAATGGCCGAACGACTGCGGCAACGCTGGTTGGTAGCGGCGCTGAACTGCCTTTTGTTCTGCGGCTGCAACTGGAACAGGGCCGCTTTTTGAGCCGCTTTGATGCGCAGAGCACCTATGCTGTGCTCGGGGCCAATATCGCCGAACAATGGGCCCAGCCCGACCGCCCCGTTCTGCTGGGCGACCGCATTCAGATTGGCGGTTATCTCTTTGAGATTGTCGGTATTCTTCAGCATCAGGGGCCAAACCCGATTATTCCTGTCTCTGTGGATGATGCCATTTTGCTGCCGATCACCGGTATGCGCCGGGTGGTCGGTTTTCCGCAAATAAGCAGCGTAGCGGTGCGTAGCCGCAGCGGTGAAGCGCTGGATCACATCGCACCCAGGCTACAGAAATGGCTCAGCGAAAAGATGCCCGGCTTCGAGGTCAATGTGCAGGTTCCTCAGCAGTTGCTGGAAGGCATTGAGCAGCAGTCGCGCCTGTTTTCGTGGTTGCTCACCGGGCTTGGCGGCGTCTCGCTGCTGGTCGGCGGGGTGGGCGTGATGAATGTGATGGTGATGAATGTATCGGAGCGTCGCCGGGAAATTGGTGTGCGGATGGCGCTGGGCGCGCGTCCGCGCGACATCGCGATGCTCTTTTTGCTGGAAGCCATTGTACTGGCGACGGCTGGCGCGCTGCTTGGCGCGGCGGCGGGTTTCGCGGCGGCATGGCTGTTTGTCTGGTTTTCCGGCTGGTCTGATTTTGCCTTATCCGCCGCCGCTTTGCCGCTGGGCGTTGGCAGCGCCATTGTTATCGGGCTGTTTTTTGGCCTATCTCCCGCTCTGGCGGCGTCCCGGCTGGAGCCGGTAGAGGCGCTGCGCGATGCGTAGATATGTAGGGTTGTTATTACTGGCAAGCCTGATGGTTTGCCCGGTGCGTGGCGAAATGTTGGTGAACCCTTCCCACGCCACGCGTGACGGCGAGACGGCGCGTATTGCGCTGAAAGGCGACAATATCGATCTCACCCTGAGCGATGCCATTTATCTCGGGCTGCGTGACAACCGTGCCATCCGTAGCGCGTACCTCGACAGGGTTGCGCAGAAATTTGACCTGCGCGTGGCCGAAGATCGCTTCACGCCAAAACTGGTGCTCTCCGGTAATTATCTCTCCACCCGCAACCAGGACGACCGCTACCGGCAGGGAAACCTGACACCGACCTCCACGCTGCTCACCCCTTACGGCACGCGCGTTAGCCTCGGCTGGACATATCAACACACCGATGCCAATCAGGCGGGGCTGTCTCACAACGACGGCGCGAACTTTTCGGTTATTCAGCCGTTGCTGCGCGGCGCGGGTAAAGATATAGCCACCGCGCCGGTTCGCCTTGCGCAGATGACTGAGCAAATCAACCGCCTGAATTTGAAGTCCACCGTTTCGCAGACGATCACCCAAATTATCACCACTTACCGCGATCTATTGCTGGCGCAAGAGCAGTTAAAGATCGCTCAGGATTCGCTGGCGCGTGCGCGTCAGTTGGTGGAGGTGAACCAGGCGATGATCAGCGCGGGGCGCATGGCGGAGTTTGAAATTGTGCAGACCGAAGCCGAAGTGGCTTCACAAGAGCTGGCGCATGAAGAGGCGCGAAACCGGGTGGATATGGCGCGCCTGGCGCTGTTGCAATTGCTGGCGTTGGATCTGCATGCGCCAATTGTCGCGACCGAAGCGTTACAGGCAAAACCGGTGGAGGTGCAGGCCGATCGCGCGTTGAAACAGGCGGAGGCGTCTCAGCCCGCGTACCTGGCACAACTGCTTGTGGGCGAACAGGCAACGATTAACCTCGCTGTCGCCCGTAATGACAGGTTATGGGATGTTTCCCTGGTCGGCGGCGCGACGCAGCAGCGTAACCGTGCGGCGCAAGGTGACGGCGCGCGCAACTGGGATAACTATGTTGGGGTTCAGGTGGAGATCCCCCTCGGTGACATGACCGCCCGGCAGGCGGAAGTGCAAGCGCAGGTCAATGTGAAAAATCAGCAAATCCAACTGGCGGAAGCACACCAGCAACTTGATCGGGACGTGACCAACGCCGTGCGTGATATGGGCACCCGCTGGCGGCAGTTTGAAATAGCCCAACGTGCACGGGATTTGTCGCGCCGCAAGCTGGAGATTGAACAGGAAAAACTCACTGCTGGCCGCTCCAGCAACTTCCAGGTGCTGAGCTTTGAAAACGATCTCCGCAACGCGGAAAACGCCAGGCTAAATGCGCTTATCAGCTATTTGAATGCGCAGGCCGGGCTCGATCAAACGCTGGGAACCACGCTGCAAAGTTGGGATATTTCGCTCAATGATTAAGTTTTTTACGCAAAAGCAGCGCCTGCTTTTATTGCTGACACTTGCGGTAGTGGTTGGCGGCTCGCTCTTATGGTGGGCAGTCGCACGCGAACCGGAAAGTGGCGCTGCGCAGGAGTTCTGGTTGCCGGTTCAGCCGCAGCGACTGGAAAACCAACTGGGGCTGGTGGGGCGCATCCAGGCTGCCCGCCAGCAAACCCTCGCCGCGCCATTTGATGGGGTGATCCGTGAAATCGCGGTTCACGAAGGGCAGCGCGTTGAAAAGGGGCAAGTGCTGATAGTGCTTGATCCCGGACAGATTGAGATCCAACTTCGCCAGGCGCAGGCGGAGCTTTTGAAAGCGCAAAAAGAGGTGGCGCTATTTCGCAACTGGGGCAGCAGTCCGGATGTCTCGCGCGCCAGACGCGTGGTGCAAGGCGCGCGCGCAACGCTCTCCAATACGCAGGCCAATCTTCGCGATACCACTGCGCTTTTTAAACGCGGGATTGTCGCCCGTATGGAAGTCGATGCGCTGGCACAGCAGGCGCGGGCGCAGCAGCAGGATCTGGCTGCCGCGCAGGAAGAGTTACAAACAGCACAAGCGCGGGGTAAAGGCGAGGACAGCAAAATTGCCGATATGGAACTGGCGAATGCACAAGCCCGCTACGCTACGCTGAAGGCGCAGGTAGAGCGGCAAACGATACGTGCGCCGTTTTCAGGTTTTATTGTGCGCCCGGTCGCGCCGGAAAGCGGTAAACCGATCACCCTCCAGCCGGGTTTGTCGGTGAGCCAGGGGATGGCGCTGTTGACGGTGACGGGGCTGGACACGATACAAGTCGTCACGCGTGTTGAAGAGGCGGATCTGCATCAATTAAAAGAAGGGATGCCAGTCAATATCACCGGTGAAGGGTTTGCCGGAAAAACGCTCAGCGGGCAGATCCGCGAAATTGGCGTTCAGAGCAGCGCGGCAGAGACGCAGGGCGCTTATTACGACGTCACTGTGTCGGTAGATACGCCGTTGGCGGATTTACAGCAAGATATTCGGCTGGGGATGAGCGCGCGGCTGGCGGTGATCACCTGGCAGAACGAACACGGATTCGCGGTGCCCGCTCAGGCGTTACATTTTGATGCGCAATCGGGTTTGCGCTGGGTGCTCTGGCGTTCATCGTCTACTTCGCCGCCGCGCAAAGTGGTGGTTACCGCCGGGCAGACGGTGGCGCAGGGGGTGGAAATCCACGGGATTGACGCAGGAGAAGTACGGGTTGAGATGGGGGGCGGTGGCAATACCGCCAGCCCGGCTTCTGTCAGTATTCATTAACGCGCCCGTCTAGGTGATTCCGGCAAGGCGCAGCAGTGCGGTAGCGACTGCTGCAGAGAGGATCACCACAATCAGCGGCATTTTGCGCCAGGCAAGAAACAGCGCGAAAAGCACGCCCAGTACGCGCGCCATTCCGGCGAAATGTTCACCTTCATAAAGCATCGATGCCAGCGCGACCGCGAAAAGCAAGGTGGTTGCCGCATCCGACAGCAGCGCCTGCGAGTGTTCTGAAAGTGCCAGCCTGCTGCCGAGCTTTGCGCCGCCAAGGCGCATCAAATACGTGCCGATAGAAAGGATGGCGATACCACCGATAATGAGCGCGATGCTGGTCATTATTTTTTCCTCGTCAGTAAGCCCAGTAAAGAGAGCAGCACCGGTAATCCCACTGGCGCAAAGGGAACGGCGGCGAGTGACAATGCCGCGCCGCTCGAGGCGCGGATCAGCGTGGTGCGCTTTTTCAGCGCCGGCAGTACCAGCGCCAACAAAATTGCCGGGAAAACCGCATCCAAACCTATGGTTTCCGGCGCGGGTAGCAATTTACCTACCGCCGCACCAACGAGCACGCCAGCGGGCCACAATAACGCGACGCCTAACCCACACAGCCAGTAAGCGGCTTTACGCTGCTCGGCGGTCGGTTGTGATAAGCCGAACACGACGCTTTCATCATTCATGATGTGGCAGCCAAGAAAACTGGCTGCACGTTGACCTACCAGTTCACGCACCGTGACGCCAAATGGGATATGGCGAGCGTTAACTAACAGGCCTGCAACGGCGGCGGCCAATGGATTGCCGCCGCTGGCGACAATACCGATAAACATAAACTCGGATGCGCCAGCCAGCACCAGGGTGGAGAGCGCCAGAGGCACCCATAAAGGAAAGCCGTAAGCCATGGCCAGCGATCCATAAGAGACGCCGACAACGCCCACGGCCAGGCAGACCAGGAAAATAGCTTTTACGGTATCGCCCTTCAGCGAGGCGAAGTGTCTGGTGAACATCTCTCTTTACCCATATCGAACGTTTATCCATTATAATGAACACACCAGAGTCGTTTTACAAGAAGAACGATTCGTTCGATTAAATGAACAATGGGGTGTTTATGACACAGCCAATTAGCATTATTGCCAAAAGTCTGGTGCGCGAGCGTCAGCGAACCGGACTTTCGCTGGCGGAAATTGCCCGCCGGGCGGGTATCGCTAAATCCACGCTTTCACAACTGGAAGCGGGCAACGGTAATCCTAGTCTGGAAACGCTTTGGGCGCTGTGCGTCGCGCTGGACATTCCCTTTGCTCGCCTGCTGGAACCGCAAAAGCCAACGACACAGGTTATTCGTCGTGGCGAAGGCACTAAAGTTATCGCCGAAGAGGCAAATTACCAGGCGATATTGCTCGCTGCTTGCCCACCCGGCGCACGACGCGACATCTATTTATTGCTGACGCAACCTGGCGCCGATCGGATTTCGCATCCGCACCCGACAGGCTCAGTGGAGCACATTATTGTGACACAAGGGCGCGCGCTGGTAGGGCTGACGGAAGCACCGGAAGAGTTAGGCGAGGGGGATTACATTTGTTATCCGGCAGACAGGGAACATATTTTTAAAGCGCTGGAAGCGGATACCCAAGCGATTCTGGTGGCTGAACAAAATTAATGCTGTTTGATTCCACCTGGCGATAATAAAAACGGATAAAGATAACAGAGAGTGGAACAATTTAATTGTTCCCTTTACATGATTTAGTCTTTTTAAGACTCTTCATTTAATTTCTCTTTGTGAATATTCTGATTAAATGTCATTTTTAACGAATTAAATCATCAGGTTACTCAAATCGATATTAATATATATTGCTGTTTTTATTGTGTTTTTTATTTTATGTTTATAGTTTTTTTGAATATTTGTTTGGGTGTTATTTATTATTTCTATGTTATAGATTAGTTCCATTAAACGCTCTCCTTTAATATCTTTACATCAATATTAACCCAGTGTAATTTACTCGCGATATTAAATTGATTGAATATATATCAATCAATTGTTTTGGGGTTGTTAATATTAATAGTGAGGCGAGTTTATGCATAAGTTGATAAATGTTTTTGCAGCGACGGCAATTTTATCGTTAAGTGGTTCTGCTTTTTCGGCGACATCGAGTAATACCGTGCGTTTTATGGGCGAAGTTAGCGAACAGACATGTGATATTAATGTCAATGGAAGCTCTTCTTCTCCCGTTATCCTTTTACCTACCGTAAGTAGTAGCCAATTAGATGTTTCGGGTACAACGACAGGCGATACGCCATTCACCGTGACATTATCTGGTTGTGGCGGTGCGCAAGCATCAAATGCAGCGATTGTATTTGTCGCTAATGATGTCGACGGGACGAATTTGAAAAATACCGCAACAACGTCTCCGGCAAACAATGTCGCGATTCAGTTGATGGAAGGTTCAAATACGCTGGATTTTGTCGGAAATAAAGCGCAGACGGCAACAAAATCTGTAGATAGCACCAATCCAACTGCGACCTACGATCTGGCTGCTCGTTATTATGCCACCGGGCAGTCAACATCAGGTGCGGTGGAAGCACAGGCGCAATTCGCTGTGACTTATCAATAAATTATTTAAAGCGCTGCCCTGTGCAGCGCTTCTATGTGGCCTAAATCAGTATGTCGAAATATAAGAAACTGACTGCGCTTTTTTTATTTTTTATGTTCGGCGATGCCTGCGCCAGTGTAACGATGGTGGGCACTCGCGTTATTTATCCTGCTGACATAAAAGAAAAGGCATTAGCTTTTACTAATACAGGTAATGAACCTGTTCTGGTGCAGGTTTGGGCGGATAAAGATAATCCTCAGTCGACACCTGAGACGGCTGACGCGCCGTTTCTTTTGATGCCTTCTATTTTTCGTATTAACCCTACTTCAGAACATACGTTACGGCTGAAGTTTACAGGTGCAGGGTTGCCTCAGGATAGAGAATCACTTTTTTGGCTCAATTTTCTGCAATATCCGGCCAGGAAGACATCCGATCGCGGGCAGAATAGCTTAACGGTGCTGGTAAAAAGCCGGTTAAAGCTTTTTTATCGTCCCGCCAGTCTTACGGGAGATGCCAACCATTCGCTCGATGATGTGAAAGTAAGCTTACGTGGCCAGGCGATTGAAATTAATAACACGGGTGCTTATCACATTTCTGTCATTAGTGCATTTACGCAAGTTCGGGCAAAGAAATATCCCATAAAATATAAAGGAATCATCGTGCCGCATTCCGTCACCAAATGGGATCTTCCTTCCGGCGGTGGAGATAACTTAACAATTAATGCAATAAATGATTATGGCGGAGTATTTAGCAAATCGTATTCTTTAGTTAAATAAATCTTCCGTTCGGAAATATAAACCATTATTCAACTCGGATGGTACTGATGCATCTGCGCTCCTCATGCTTTCGTATTCTCATAGGGTTTATTTCTGTTGTATCGTTGACGGTATCGGCGAAAGATAATGAATTTTATTTTGACTCATCCTTGCTAAGAAATAGTGGGTTATCTAATGAAGATCTCCAGCGCTTAAACAAGGATGAATTAATTACTCCCGGCCGACATTCTCTCGATATTTATCTTAATGGGAAATTTACTACCCACCGTGAGATTGAATTTTCCCGGCGGGGTAAAAAAATCGAGCCTTGTCTACCCCATGATTTATTAACCACGCTGGGTTTTAACGCATTGTCTGATGACGCTGCGCCATCATGTTATTGGCCAGATGATAAGGTGTTGAACGGTATCGCACGTAAAGATGACATGGCGCAATTGCGTATGGATTTCACCGCGCCGCAGGCGTTATTGAAATCTGTTCCTCGTGGCAGCGTAAGTGAAGCAAGCCTCAATGCTGGGGAAAGCATGTTATTTCTCAACTATATGGCTAACCAATACCATGTTAAATCGCGGCAGGGTAGCGCGGGCGGTATGGATTCAACCTGGCTAAGTTTTAATGGCGGTATTAATTTGGGGTTATGGCGTTATCGCCAGCAATCCAATTTTAGTTACAGCAAATATAACGGTAGCCGCTGGAGCACCAGCCGCCGTTATATTCAGCGTGCGATTTATCCGTTACGCAGTGAAGTCTTGATCGGCGAAGGCTACACCAACGGGCAATTCTTCTCCGGCATGAGTTTTCGTGGTTTCCAGATCTCATCGGATACGCGAATGCTGCCTAATTCCCAGCGAGGCTATGCGCCAGTCGTGCGGGGGATTGCCAAAACCAACGCCAAAGTGACCATCCTGCAAGGCAAAACCACGCTATACGAGACAACGGTTGCCCCCGGTCCGTTCACCATAAATGATCTCTATCCCACCAACTTTGCCGGGGATTTAACCGTTGTTGTCAGCGAGGCGGATGGCAGTGAAAACACCTTTAGCGTGCCCTTCTCCGCTCTGGCTGAATCCATGCGTCCAGGCGCTTCCGACTATGTTTTCACCGTCGGGCGAGCGCGCGACGTTGGTGATAACAATGTCTTTAGCGAAGCGGTTTGGCGTCAGGGGCTGACGAACTCCCTCACCCTCAACGTCGGTAATCAGCTCGCCGCAGGTTATATGAGCTATTCATTGGGGGCGGTTTACAGCAGCGTGGCCGGGGCATTTGGCCTGAACAGTATGTTCTCACGCGCGAATATGGGCAGCGAAGGTAACAAGAGCGGTTGGACGCTGCGCGCGAACTACAGCAAATTCATTCCGCGCACCGGCACCTCATTTACGCTGGCGGGTTATCGGTATTCAACGGAAGGTTATTCTGAACTTTACGACGCTCTGGGTTCGCGTGAAGCGCGCAATCATGGGCAAAAATGGCAGTCGCTGAGCTGGAAACAACGCAGCCGCATTGAGATCTCCGCGGGTCAGCATATTGGTGCGCTGGGTGATATCACTCTTTCTGCCTCATCTCAGGATTACCGTGACGGTAAAAAACGCGACAAACAGTTGCAGTTCAACTGGAGTAAAACGTTCAACCATGGCATCTCGCTGAATCTGGGGGTGGCGAGGACGTATAACGTCGTGCCTGGCATGAACAGTACCCCGTGGCAAAACAGTGGTAACGACCATACGATTTTCCTGCGTGACCGCATACAAACCATGTGGTCGCTCTCTGTTTCCGTGCCGCTTGGCAGTACGCGTTATGCCCCGATTTTGTCGGCCAGCGCGAACCGCTCAAACAGCAGCAATAGCCGCGATGGCGGCTACCAGTCGACGCTGAGCGGAGTATATGGCGAGCAGAATCCGCTGAACTACAACTTGAATTACTCGACCGATAGCAAAGGGGAACAAGCTGTTTGGGGCGGCGGGCTCCAGCGCAGTTTCCCGTATGCCAATGCGGGTCTCTCATGGTCCTCCTCGAAAAATTACTGGCAAGCCTCGGGTTCTCTCCAGGGCGCATTGGTGGCGCATAAAGGTGGCGTCACGCTCGGTCACTGGGTGGGCGACAGCTTTGTGTTGGTTGATGCGCCCGGTGCCAAAGGTGCGGAAGTGATTGGCGGGCAGGGGGCGCGTATTGATGCGTTTGGTTATGCGATCGCGCCGTCGCTGGGGGCTTACCAGTTCAACAACATCGGTCTGGATCCCCGCAATATGAATGAGGATGTCGAACTGCAAACGTCACTCCAGCGTGTTGCACCCTATGCGGGTGCGACGGTGCGGGTACGTTTTAACACGCTGAATGGGCAGGCCATGCTCATTACCGCGCAGTCGCAGAACAATACGCCGATTCCCATGGGTTCCGCCGTCTACGACAGCTATGGCAATTATGTCGGCATGGTCGGCCAGGCCAATCAAATCTACCTGCGTTCGAGTGACGACAACGGAACGTTGCGCGTTCAGTGGGGAAATAGCGCCCAGGAAATTTGCCATATCTCATGGCGTATTACGCCGCCACGCAAACCTCTGCTTCTGATGAGCTTGCCATGTCGTTAAGCAACGGAGTTTTTATGCCATTTATACGCATCATTTTGCTGAATATTCTTTTATTAACCAGCCTGTCTGCGAGCGCGCTGTGTAAAAAAGGTCCGGATTTTGTTCGCACAGAGTTAGATGCCTGGGGCGTTAGCTTAGCATTGGGTACGGTCAATCTATCCAGCCTGGAGCTACAGCCGATAGGCTCTCCTTTGGGATCGAGTATCGTGACGTTTGCGGATAATCCGCGTTACAAAGGCCCGGACAGCGTGTTATGGGTGTGCGATATTGCGGATCGAAATAATATTTTCGAAATCATCGCCACCAACGGCGATGAACGTAATGGCGGTTTTTTTGAATTGGGCGCAAGCGAGGGATACCCTGGCTACTACGGGACATATTTTGCCCATGTGGCGTTACGTTTGACGCATATGAATTCAGGTAAAGTCTTCGCTCGTCAGTATCAACGCATCCCTTTGACGAATTACCTGGTTTCACCTGATGGCAGCCAAATCTATATTCGGGTTAAAGATTTTAGCCCTATCCGTGCCGATTTGATTCGAGTGAATTCGACCACACCGACAGGACAAGCACCAAACAACTACTGCGGTACGCAACTGACATCCGGGAGTTATAACTGCGTCCAACCCAATGCCTATGTTTCGTTCTGCTCACCCGGTAGTCCGGATGCCTACTGCGATACCGGGGACTCTGCCTATGACTGGACCGGCTGGTTACTGGATAACTGGATGGCCGTTAATATGGGTGTTTCTACTGGCTATCCCGCCAATCTGGTATCAATACCCACCTGTGTCGCGAAAAGCGTCACACCGATGGTGTTTTTCCCCACGATTTCCGTGAGCGATCTGGACAACGGCCAAACCGCGCAGAGCAACTTTAATGTGCACATTCTTTGTGAGGGTCAGTCGACAAGCGGTGAGACGCAGGGGATGACGGCGATGGGCCTTCAGGTGCCCTATGAAAGTTACCAGATGGCACAGCAGCTTAATCTGGTGAATGCGTCAGGCGGCGTGAGCCATTTGCTTTCCGAAAAATATGGTCAACCGGGTTACGCCAGCGGAGTGGGAATCCAGATAGCCAATAGCAATGACGGTGTGCTGCGTAATTTTATTGGCTGGTCTCGCTGCCTGGCCGCAACCTGCCAACCCGGCGGCAACGGCGGCTGGTACGCGGTGCGTGATGGCGCGACACAAGTGACGAATAACGGCTCAACTGCGATCAACGAATATGTGGTGAATTTCAATGCTTATCTGACGCGTATCGCGGGCGAAACGGTCACGGCGGGTAAGGTTGATGCCAGTGCTGAAGTGCTGGTGAAAGTCCAATGAGATCCCGCCTTGCCATCGCGCTGCTCACCTCTTTCTTGGTGGCCGCCTTTTCCACCCGCGCCGGGCTTATCGCCGCCTCGACGCGGGTGATTTTTAACGAAGGTCAGACCCAGCAAAGCCTGATGCTGGTCAACACCAACAGCTGGCCGGTGATGGTGCAAACCTGGGTCGATAACGGCGAAGCGGATGTCGATGCGCCAGCCCGCTTTAAAGCGCCGTTTGTGGCAGTTCCCACGCTGTTTTCACTCGAACCCAAAGGGATGCAGGGGCTGCGGCTGTTGTATAACCAGCAAACGCTGCCGAAAGATCGGGAGTCGGTATTTTGGCTCAATCTCTACGAGATGCCGCCAAAATCATCCACCTCAGCGCCAGACGCACGCAGTGTGATCCTGACGATGAACACGCAAATGAAAATATTCTGGCGTCCCAAAGGGCTTGGCGCGCCGGTGGATATGGCGAAAAAAATCCGCTTTAGTGTGGTGAACAGCGGCAAAAATATAGCGATCGTCTGTCATAACGCATCGCCGTGGCATGTCTCATTTGGTGGGTTATCGTTACGCTACGGCGAAAAAACCTATGCCGTGGAGCAGCAGCCGGACATGATGGTGGCGCCCTACGGTGAGAAGCGATACACCGTGGTCGCAAAAGACCTTCAGCCGACGGTTTTACCGCTGCGTATCGAGGCAAAAATGATTGAGGATAGCGGCCTGGTTGACGAGCAGACATTTCCCGTTCGTTAAACCCCCTCCTTTGCGAAGGGGGCTAACCGCTTAATCCAGATAGAACACTTCTTTTAATTCCGCGCTGACCGGGCTGTTGTCCGGATTAGCAGGCATTACATCACGCATATGTTTCCACCAGCGCTGACACACTTCTGTGTTAGCGACGGCGTTCCAGCGCGCTTCCGATTCAATCTCAACGCTGGCGAACAGCAGGTTGCGCTGTTTATCGAGAAAAATAGCGTAATGGTGCGCGCCGCCTGCTTTCAACGCCGCTTCCAGCTCTGGCCAGATCGGGTTGTGGCGGCGTTCATACTCTTCGTGCGCATCGGGATTTACCTGCATCACAAAGGCTTTGCGGATCATAATGCCTCCAGATAAAGCTCACGCACTTCTTCCCGGCTGGCAGTTCGCGGGTTGCACGGTGCGCACGGGTCGGCGAGCGCTTTATCCAACCAGCCTTCGATATCGGCTTTAGTCACACCCAGTTTGCTGAAACCAGAAGGAATGCCGACGCGCGCGCTCAGGGCGCGGATCGCATTGATGGCTTCCATGCTGGCGGCTTCATCGCTCATCCCTTTGGTGTCGACACCCATCGCCTGCGCCACGCGGGCAAAGCGGGTAACGGCGTTCGGACGGTTAAAATTTTCGATGACCGGCAACAAGATGGCATTGCACACGCCATGCGGCAAATTGTGCGTGGCACCCGGCTGGTGCGCTAACGCATGCACAAGGCCAAGACCGGCGCTGTTAAAGGCCATACCGGCAAGATACTGGCCGTACGCCATTTGCTCACGCGCTTCAAGGTTGTGACCGTCATCAACCGCTTTCGGTAACCACACGGTAATTAAGCGAATGGCTTCCAGTGCATTGGCGTCGGTCAACGGATGCGCGCCCACAGAGACATACGCTTCAACGGCGTGGGTCAGCGCATCCATGCCGGTTGCGGCGGTTATCGGGGCGGGGATCTCCAGCATCACGCTGGCATCATCTACGGCGATATCCGGAATAATATTGGCGTCGATAATGACTTCTTTCACCTGACGCGCGGAATCAATGATCACTGCGTTACTGGTCATCTCCGCCGCCGTACCGGCGGTAGTATTGATGGCGACCAGCGGTACGCCGGAGTTTTTCACTTTGCCTACGCCGGAATAGGCGGTTGACGGGCCAGGATTGGCGGTGAGGATTTTCACCCCTTTGGCGGTATCGATCGGGCTCCCGCCACCGAAGGCGATAATGTAATCGCAGGCGGCGTTTTGATAAGCCGCATAGCCCTGTTGCACCAACGCTTCCGTTGGGTTCGGGAACACGTCATCAAACAGGTGATACGCCATGTTATGCGCTTTCAACGCGGTAAACAGGCTGTCCAGCAGACCCAGTTTGACCAGTTGCCCGTCGGTGACAATCAGCGCTTTTCCCCACTGTTTGTTCGCCACCATCTTGACCATATCGCCGATAGCGCCCGCGCCGTGCAGGCTGATTTTGGGTAGTGCTAACATAAAGCTCATATATAACTCCTTTATTTTGTTTGATTTTTACCAGCGACGAAACGCCCTGTCGCCGGAGGGATTCATAAACGCCTGCGCTGCATAATGCGGCGGGTAATGATCGGCAGCGAAATCACCACAATCAGCATCGCGCCGACGATAATCGACATCACAATGCCCGGCACATTGAGCAGGCTCAGGCCAAAGGTCACCAGCCCCATCAGGAAGGCGGCGATAATCACGCCCACCATGCTGCCGGAACCGCCGAGAATATTGACGCCGCCGAGCACCGCCATCGTCACCACCGACAGCTCCCAGCCGAGCGCAATCGTCGGGCGCGTGCTGCCCAAACGCGACGTCAGCAGCACCGAGGCCAGACCCGCCATCAGCCCCACCAGCGCAAAGAGGATCAGGTTATGGCGTTTCACATTGATGCCGGAATACCACGCGCCAGTCGGGTTATTGCCGATGGCATACGTGCGGCGGCCAAAGTTGGTTTTGTGCAACAGGAAAGCAAACAGCAGCGCCAGCACGATGAACAAGGCAAACTCAAACGACAGCGCCCCCCACACGTAACCCTGTCCAAACCACGCAAAACTCGCAGGCCAGGTATTAAGTGCCTGATCGCCCAGCAGAATGTAGGTAATGCCGCGATACAGGCTCATGGTGCCGATGGTGATCACAATCGAAGAGAGGTTAAAGCGCGTGACCAGAATGCCGTTGAACAATCCGCACAGCAGTCCAACGCCCAAACCGACGCACACCAGCAGCGGCGTATCCATACCCGCCTGGGCGCAAAAGCCCATCGCCGTTGAGCTGAGCGCGATGGTGGCGGCGACAGACAGGTCAATTTCACGGGCAATGATCAGCATTGCCATCGGCAACACGATGATCGCCTTTTCGGTGAAGTTGAATGTCGCGTCGGAGAGATTCCAGATGTTGAGGAAATAGGGCGACGCGAGGGCGTTCACCACAAACACCGCCAGCGTCACCGCCAGTAAAAAACCTTCCCAGCACAACAAGCGCTTAAAGAAGGGTGTCCCGGCAGGGGTATTTTTCACGGGCTCGGAAGTCAATATTTTGCTCATGGTTTCACCGCCTGTTTTTGTCGCGCCAGCGCCGCGTCACGCAGGATCAAGCGGCCTTTGCGTTTGTTACCGCGCTCGTTGAGCAGCACCGCAATCACGATCACCGTGCCGGAAATCGCCATCTGCCAGAACGGCGAAATACCAATCACCGGCAGCGCGTTATTGATAACGCCGAGGAACAGCGCGCCGAACAAACAGCCGAGTACGCGCCCGGTGCCGCCCATGGTGCTGATGCCGCCAATCACACAGGCGGCAACCACTTGCAGTTCGAAACCGTTAGCCACATCGACATAAGCCACGGCAAAACGCGAGATCCACAAGTAGCCGCAAAAGCCCGCCAGGGCGCCAGAAAGGCAGAAGCTGACAAACTGCATCTTCCCGGCGTTGATACCGGTGTAATACGCCGCTGTGGCGTTGCCGCCCGCGGTATAGAGCGCTCGTCCGGTGCGGCTGTAACGCAGGAAGTAGCCCACCAGCAGCAATACGGCGATGGCGCACCAGCTCAGTACCGGCAAACCCAGCACCGAGGCACGCGGCAGACCGAGAAAATCTGCGCCCATCTGGTTCGAGTTCACCCAGCCGCCGCCGGAGAGTAAAAAGATAATCCCCCGGTAGATACTCATGGTGCCAAGCGTGACGACAATCGCCGGAATACCCAGTTTCCACACCAGCAGACCATTGATGATGCCCATCACCAGTCCGAGCACCGTTGCCAACAGCAGCAACGACCAGACCGGCACATCCGGATGATGGAAATTAATGAGTGCGACAATCATGCCGGTTAGCGCCAGATTGGCCGCCATCGACAAGTCGATGCCTTTGGTCAGCAGCACCATCATTTGCCCGAGGGCGAGAATGATAAGAATGGCGGTGTCGTTGAACATCTCCACCAGGTTGACAGGGCTGATAAACGAAGGGACACGGCTGCCGATAGCCAGCACCAGCAGCACAATCACGCCGCCGAGCAGCGCTTCGCGATGTTTAAGCAGTTGTTGCCACATTATGCTGCCTCCTTCCCGGCACCGCTGGCGGCGCTGACGATGGTTTCCGCCGTCGCTTCACCGGCCTGGTACTCGGCGACCATCAGCCCTTCGTGCATGACGATCACCCGATCGGCCATGCCCATCACTTCCGGCAGTTCGGAAGAGACCATAATCACCGCCAGACCGTGCGCCACCAGTTCAGACATAAACTGGTGTACGGCGGCTTTGGAGCCGATATCGATGCCTTTCGTCGGTTCATCGAGAATGATCACGTCCGGATGAGTGGCGAGCCATTTGCCGATCACCACTTTTTGCTGATTGCCGCCGGAGAGGGTTTCTACAGCTTGCTTCCAGCTAAAGGCTTTCACCTGCAAACGTTTGGCGTACTCATCCGCCAGCACCCACTCTTTGGCTTCGTTCAGCACACCATGACGGTTCAGCTTGCTGAGCTGCGGCAGGCTGATGTTCTGGGCAATCGACAGTTCAATGATCGCGCCCTGCTTTTGCCGCTCTTCCGGCACGCAGACAATTCCGGCGTTGATGGCATCCGCCGGCTGGCGGAATTGCACTGTTCGCCCGTTAAGAATGATGTCGCCAGAAGAGGGGCGTGACACGCCGGAAAGCGCCTGCATCAGTTCCGTACGTCCGGCACCGACCAGGCCGTAAAAGCCGAGGATCTCGCCTTTGCGCAGCGAAAAGTTGATATGGGCAAATTCGGTGGGATGGCATAAATCGCGTACTTCCAGCACGGTTTCCCCGAGCGCGCAGGCCACTTTCGGCCAGCTCTGATTAATGGCGCGCCCGACCATCATCGCCACCATTCGCGCTTCGGTGATGTCATTGATGGCGCCGGAATCGACATACACCCCGTCGCGCAAAATGGTGTAGTGATCCGCCAGCTCAAAAATTTCATCAAACTTGTGCGAGATAAACAGGATCGCTTTGCCTTCCTGCTTCAGGCGTTCAACGATTTGGTAGAACTCCAGGATCTCATGCTGCGAGAGCGCGGCGGTCGGCTCGTCAAGAATCACCACCTGCGCCTCAAACGACAGCGCACGGGCAATCGCCACCATATGGCGCTGGGCGATACTCAATGTTTTCAACGTCGCGCGCGGGTCAATTTGCACCTCCAGCCGGGTGAGGATCGCCTGCGCTTGCTGGTGCATGGCGGGCCAGTCGAGTTTTTTCAGCAGCCCTTTATATAAATACTGCCCAACGAAGATGTTCTCAGTCACCGAGAGTTCGTCGAACAACACCGTTTCCTGGTGAATGGCGGTGATCCCCACTTTATGCGCCGACTCGGGTGTGGGGAGCGAAATGGGGATCGCTTTGTAGAGTATTTCGCCCGCGTCAGGTTGGTAAATACCGGTCATCACTTTGACCAGCGTGGACTTCCCCGCGCCGTTTTCACCGATTAACGCGGTGACTTTGCCGGGCCAGAGATCGAGCTGTACGTTCTCAAGGGCGCGCGCACCGGGAAACACTTTGGTGATGCCCTTAAGCGACAGCAGAGGGGTGGATGCCGTCATGATAGTCTCCAGTTTTTGCCCTCTCCTGAAAAAGAGGGCAGTAAGGGATCAGAAAATCTTCGAGAACTTATCAATGTTGCTGGCGTCGTAAACGAACGGCTCAGCCATGGCGCCACTGCCGTCGGCATCCAGTTTCACTTTGCCAAGTTTGCCCATGCTGGCTTCGTCTTTGGTCGCCGTGCCTTTCACCAGATCATCCGCTAAATAGGTGGCGGCATAACCGAGGTCGATCGGGTTCCAGATGGCGAAACTTTTGCTCGCGCCGGACTTAATGGCCCCCGCCATTTCAGACGGCAGCCCTAAGCCTGTGACATACACTTTGCCAATCTTGCCCTGGTCTTTTACCGCTTGCGCTGCGGCGACAATGCCGACCGACGACGGTGAGACGATCACTTTCAGGTCCGGGTAAGATTTCAGCAGGCCGACCGCTTCGCGGTAGCTCTTATCGGAAAGATCATCGCCATAAGCGACGGTCACCAGGTTAATTGACGGGTACTTCGGCAGCACCTTTTTCATCTCCGCAATCCAGATGTTCTGGTTGGTGGAGGTGGGTGTGGCGCTAAGAATGGCCACATCGCCTTTTTCAACGTTCAGCGCTTTTAGTGCATCGGCGGCCAGTTTGACGTTGGTTTCACCAATCAGCGCGTTATTGGAAGGATTGAGGTGGATCTGGCGTCCGGCTTTCGCCACGCCGGAATCCCACGACACGACTTTAATGCCGCGCTGCATCGCTTTTTTCAGCACCGGTACCACGGCATCGGGATCGTTGGCGGAGATGGCGATCGCATCCACTCCCTGGGCGATCAACCCGTTAAGCACTTCGATCTGCGCTTCGGCCGTGGTGGTGGTCGGGCCGGTGTAGATCACTTTGACATCGCCTAGCTCTTTGGCTGCCTCCTGTGCGCCGGTGTTTGCTGCTTCAAAAAAGCCATTACCTAAAGATTTCGCCACGAGGGCGATTTTTACTTCAGCTAAAGCGGAACCGGACAACGCCAGAATGGCAACGGTGAGGATTAAGCTTGCTTTTGTTTTCATTGCTTTTACTCCACGAGAGTTAGTGTTTGTAGGGCTTGCAGGTGAGGATTCGCCCCGTCTCAGTGAGCGGGGCGCGATGTTGTTATGGGTACAGATCTAATGCGGATTGCAGCGGCGTCACGCCAAAGCGTTTACCCAGCGCAATCAACTCTTGCTGCGTGATGGTCTGTTTCATACCGCCCATCGAATAGATTTTTACCAGCACCTCGGCGGATTTCTCGGCGGTGTCGATCAGGCCAAAGGCTTCGTCGAGCGTCGGCCCGCTGCCGAACACGCCGTGGAAAGGCCACAGCACCAGCGAATGTTTTTGCATGTCTTTGGCGGTAGCCTGGCCGATTTCATCGGTGCCTGGCACCATCCACGGCAGAATGCCGACGCCATCCGGGAACACCACCAGACATTCGGTGCTGCCTTCCCACAGCTTGCGGGTAATCAAATCAGAGGTATTTTCCAGCACGTAGGTCAGCGCAATCAGATTGGTGGCATGACAGTGCATGATCACGCGGTCTTTCCCGCCAGTGGCTTTGATGCGTTCGCAGTGCGACAGGAAGTGCGCCGGGAGTTCTGATGTCGGAACCGCTTCATGCTCCAGCCCCCACAGAATGTGGTAGCCCGCGCCGTCGCTGTCGACTTTCACCACACCTAAATTTGCAGCCGGATCGAGCTGCACGTTACGGAAAAATTTGCCAGAGCCGGTGACGATAAACGGCGTGTTAGCCAGCAGCGGCATCGGCTGGCTCAGGGCGATATAGCGTGGTTTCTGGTGAAAATCAGCGGCGAACGATGTGATATCGGCCTCCTCCAGGCGCAGCGTCAGGTTGCCGCCGTTGCGTTCATCCCAGCCTTTCAGCCAGGCGTCCGAGGTGGCTTTGATCATCCCCTGGACGAACCAGGAATCGGTAATGGTCTGCATAGTCTTCTGTTTCCCGTTTATTGCCCGGTAGCGCTGCGCTTACCGGGCTGATGAATGCGCAGCGATTAGCCACGTTTGCTTAATACGTCTTTCTCATAGGCCCGCACGCTTTCCAGCCACTGGCTACCGGCTGGCGTGTCGTGGCGCTGGCAGTACATTTCCCACACCGCCTGCCACGGCAGGGATTTCTGCTCTTCGAGCAGCGCCAGGCGCGCGGTGTAATCGCCGTCCGCTTCCAGTTTGCGCAGTTGCTCAACCGGTTCGAGCAGTGCGCGCAGCAGCGCTTTTTTCATGTTGCGCGTACCAATCACCCACGCGGCGATGCGGTTGATGGAGGCATCGAAAAAGTCGAGCCCGATGTGTACGCGGTCGAACAGTTTGTGGCGGATGATTTCGCTGGCGATGGCCTGGGTTTCGTCATCCAGCAGCACAACGTGGTCGCTGTCCCAGCGTACCGGGCGGCTGACATGCAGCAGCAGGCGCGGCACATAGAGCATGGCGGCAGAGATTTTGTCGGAGATAACTTCTGTCGGGTGGAAATGGCCTGCATCAAGGCACAATGCGGTCTGGCGGCTGGTGGCGTAGCCCATGTAGAACTCGTTGGAGCCGACGGTGTAGCTCTCTGCGCCGATGCCAAACAACTTACTTTCCACGGCGTCGATATGGTGCGCCGGGTTCAGTTTTTCGCTGATCACCTCATCCAGCGCAGCCAGCAGACGCTGGCGCGGCGCGAGACGGTCAACGGTGACATCTTTCATGCCGTCCGGGATCCAGATATTCATCACCGACGGCGTACCGAGTTGTTCACCAAAGTAAGCGGAAACGCGGCGGCTGGCTTTTACATGGTCGATCCAGAACTGGCGGATCTCATCATTGGCGTGGGACAGCGTGAAGCCATCCGCGCTCAGCGGGTGCGAGAAGCAGGACGGGTTGAAGTCCAGACCCAGATTGTTGGCTTTTGCCCACTGCACCCAGTTTTTGAAGTGTTCGGGTTTGATTTCATTACGTGCGACTGGCGTTTCGGCTTCGTGATAAATCGCATGCAGGTTCAGGCGTTTCGGGCCTGGGATCAGGCTTAGCGCTTGTTCCAGATCGGCGCGTAATTCCGTGGCGTTGCGCGCTTTGCCCGGATAATTACCGGTAGCCTGAATGCCGCCAGTCAGGCTGCCTTCCGGGTTTTCGAAACCGGCGACATCATCGCCCTGCCAGCAGTGCATGGAAACCGGCAGCCTGTCGAGCTGGCGCAGCGCCTCCTCGACATCAATCCCCACAGCGGCGAAACGCTGTTTAGCAATGTCCCAGGCTTGTTCAAGTTGAGTGGTCATGCGCAAAGCTCCTTTGTCTGTCGTTTTTGTTGAAAGCGCGCGACGTAGCGGGCGATTTCATTATCAGGATTAGGGGTAAACGTAATCAGTGAATGGTTAGCCGTGACCAGCTGGCGAAAATCATCGACGTTGCTTAGCTCATCCAGCGTCATCAGTTGCACGCCAATATTGCCCAGCGTCGAAGCTTCCACCGGCCCGGCGACTACCGGCAGCCCGCAGGCATCGGCGCAAAGCTGGTTCAGTAACTGGTTCTGGCAGCCGCCGCCGACGATATGCAGGCAGGTAAAAGGTTTGCCACGCAATAAAGCCAGTTCGCTCAGCACATCGGCATACAGCAGCGCGAGGCTATCGAAGATGCAGCGCGCCAGTTCGGCGGTGTTCTGCGGCACGGGTTGGCCCGCTTCCCGGCAGGCGGCCTGGATTTCGGCGCTCATGTCGCCTGGGTTGATAAAGCGATCCGCGTTCGGGTTAATCACGAATTGGCAGGTAGGGATCTGCTCAGTGAGCGCGATCAACGCAGGCAAGTCAGTGATGTTTTGCTCTTTCAGTACGCGTTGCAGCAGCCACAATCCCATGATGTTTTTCAGCACCCGGTAACGGCCTTCGGCACCGCCTTCGTTGGTGATATTGGCGGCCAGCGCCTCATCGCTGGTGTGCGGGGTTTTGCTTTCAAAGCCCATCAGTGACCAGGTGCCGGAAGAGAGATACGCCGCGTCGGGATTTTCCAGCGGTGCGGCGATAACCGCGCTGGCGGTATCGTGGCTGGCGACGGCGACGACAGGAATGGCATTCCCCTGCGGGCAGATCCAGTTGCCGATAACGTTGCCAGGATGGGTTGGCGCGCCAAACCAGCGAGACGGAATGCCTGCCCAGCTCAGTAGCGATTCATCCCAGTTATCGGTGTTGATATTCACCAGTTGGGTGGTAGTGGCGTTGGTGTATTCCCAGTTGAGATTGCCGGTCAGGCGATAGCTGAAGTAATCCGGGATCAGCAGCGCGTGGTCGGCTTGTTCCAACAGGTGCGGTTGCTGTTCTGCCAGCGCGCGTAGCTGGTACAGGGTGTTGAAGGGTAAAAACTGAATACCGCTGCGGCGATAGATATCGGCTTTGCCGGGGTTTTGCATCGCGCGGTGCATCACGCCATCGGTGCGATTATCGCGGTAGGCAATTGGCAGCCCGACGCGCTGGCCATCGCGGTTAATCAGGATGTAATCGACGCCCCAGGTATCAATACCGATGCTGTCCGGCTGTATGCCTTCGGCGCAAACCTTGTTCAGGCCGAGGCGGATTTCAGTTTCCAGGCCGTCGATATCCCAGCAATCAAAGCCGTCCACTTTTTGCAGACAGTTTACAAAACGGTGGATTTCACGAAGCGAAAGCGTGCGGTTCTGGCGGTCATAGCGTGCCAGCATGACGCGTCCGCTGGAGGCGCCTAAATCCACCGCAACACAATGGCGAAAAGTCATGATCGGGTCCTTCTTAGAGTCATTGCGGACAGTCTAAAAAAGGGACGTCGTTTGAACCTTCTTACTACTGACAGCGGCGATTTAGCGCTGGCAAGAAAGCAAAGGTGAACGTGAGAGAGTTCACAGTTTCCAGTAATCGCGAGGTTTACGGCCATTGTGACTCTCACCACATTTCCCGATCTTTCCGGCCGTTTCTTGAAAAAACGACAGGCTATGCGCAAATCGGCGTCGAAAATTTAAGGTGAGGTCGAAAACCCTTAATTACTATTTTGAGAACATTTCTCAAGACCGGGGCAATCATGACCGTACTGCATAGCGTGGATTTTTTTCCGTCAGGTAAATCACCCGTTGCCATTGAACCGCGATTGCCCCAGGCGACGTTTCCGGAACATCATCATGATTTTCATGAAATTGTGATTGTTGAACACGGAACGGGGATTCATGTGTTTAATGGTCAGCCTTATACCATCAGCGGCGGCACGGTCTGTTTTGTGCGCGATCATGACCGCCATTTGTATGAACATACCGATAATCTCTGTTTGACCAATGTGCTGTACCGTTCACCGGATGCGTTCCAGTTCCTTGCCGGGCTGAATCAGCTATTACCGCAGGAGCAGGATGGGCATTACCCGTCGCACTGGCGGGTAAGCCAGCATACGCTGGGGCTGGTGCGCGGCATCATTAGCCAGATGGAAGAGATGGGCAGTGAAGCGGCAACGCACGACATTGCTAACCGCGAGATCCTGTTTATGCAATTGCTGGTGTTATTGCGTAAAAGCAGCCAGCAGGAAGATGCGGGCAACAGCGATGCGCGGCTGAATCAACTGATGCTGTGGCTGGAAGATCACTTCGCGGAAGATATTTGCTGGGAGTCGCTGGCGGAACAGTTCACCTTGTCGTTGCGTACGCTGCATCGCCAGCTAAAACAGTCCACCGGCATGACGCCGCAGCGCTATTTAAACCGCCTGCGGTTGATTAAAGCGCGCCATATGTTGCGCCACAGCGACGAGAGCGTTACCGATATCGCCTTTCGCTGCGGTTTTGGCGACAGTAACCACTTTTCGACGCTATTTCGCCGCGAGTTTGACTGGTCGCCGCGCGATATCCGCCAGGGGCGCGACACGCTGCTTCAGTAACGAGAAGGCTATCACCGATTTTTTGCCAGGCTTCCGCTAATAATGTCAGGTTGTTCACGGCAGAGGTGGCGTTGTGGCTGGTCAGTTAATTCTTCGTAAAGCAGACTTTTTCCCGCGCGCCGGACAGGCGGTCGCGGTGGCCGATCGCTACCCGCAAAATGTCTTTGCCGAACATACCCATGAGTTCTGCGAACTGGTGATGGTGTGGCGCGGCAATGGCTTGCACGTGCTCAATGACCGGCCTTACCGCATTACGCGCGGCGACCTGTTTTATATTCGCGCCGAAGATTGCCACTCTTACGCCTCGGTTAATGACCTGGTGTTGCAGAACATTATCTATTGTCCGGACCGGTTGACGCTGAACCTTGACTGGGCGGCGAATATTCCCGGGCTTAACGGCGCGCCGTCCAACCCGCACTGGCGCATTGGCAGCAGCGGAATGGCGCAGGCGCGGCAGGTGATAACGCAACTGGAACATGAAAGCGCGAAGGGCGATCCGCTGGCCAATTTGATGGCGGAAACCCTATTTGCTCAACTGGTGATGACCCTAAAACGCCACCGTTTTGCCACCGACAACCTTGCCGCGACTCAGAGCGAAACGCTGCTGGATAAGCTCATCACCGCACTTTCCGGGAGCCTGAATCGCAGCTTTGTACTGGAGCGTTTTTGTGAACAGGAACAGTGCAGCGAGCGGGCGCTGCGCCAGCAGTTTCGCACCCAGACCGGGATGACCATCAACCACTATTTGCGCCAGCTGCGCATTTGCCACGCGCAATTTTTGTTGCAGCACTCCGAGCAGATGATCAGCGAAATCGCCATGCAATGTGGCTTTGAGGACAGTAACTACTTTTCGGTGGTGTTTAGCCGTGAGGTAGGAATGACGCCAGGTCAGTGGCGTCATCGTAGCCGGGTTGCTGCCTGATTAGCTCGCCATGCCGAGGCCGACGATATTGGCCGCGACAATGATTACCACACAACCGAGACTCAGCACACTTACCGGTTGTCGTCCGGCGTTTTTCCACTCTTTTAGCACCAGACCAACCAGCCCACCGCATAGCACATAGAAGCTCATATGCAGCATCCAACTGATGTAGTCATACTGCCCCGGAATGCTGGCGTGACCCCAGGCGTAGAAGAAAAATTGCAGATACCACATCAGGCCACCCAGTGCGGAAAGCAGGATATTGCTGATGATCAGCCCTTTTGCCAGCGAGAAGTCGGCTTTTACCGACAAATCTTTCACTTTTGCCAGGCGGATAAAGCAGAAGCTCAGGTTAACCAGCGCACCGCCGCCCATGATCACCACATAGCTTGGCAGCGCAGTGTAGAGCGGGTCGATACCCAGTGCGGCGGCGGCTTCGTGCATTGGTTTGGCGGCGTTCATCGCAAAGGACATCCCGGCAGAGAACACGCCACACATCACCGCCAGCGCTAACCCTTTTCTCAGGTTGAACTCTTCGGCTTTGATGCCCATTTTGCGCTCTTTCAACTGACCAGCGCGGGTGACAATGCCAACGCCAATCAACGCTACCAGCACGCCCAGCAGCGTCATCCGACCGCCTTCGGTGTTGATCAGCACGTCGAAGTGACCGTTGAGGATCGGCGTCATCAACGTACCGACAATCAGCGTAATGCCAATGGCGATGCCAATACCCATCGACATGCCTAAGTAGCGCATGGTCAGGCCATAGTTGATGTTTCCGATGCCCCACATTGCGCCGAAAAGAAACACCGGCAGCAGAGTTGAAGCGCTAAACGAACTGAAATAAGCCCAAAAATCAGGCAATAACAGCGCGCAGATAGTCCAGGGAAGAATCAACCAGGAGACGATGCCGCCGATTGACCACATGGTTTCCCAGGACCAATTTCTTACCTTTTTAAACGGGGCATAGAAACAGGCTGCACTGGCTGCACCTATCAAATGCCAAAAAATACCCATCGTAATCGCGTTACTCATTTCACAATCCTCTTTGTTTTTATCGCCGGGATACGAGCAGCCGACCTGATGAGTGTAAAAATCGGTCAGAGGATTAACCTTGAGGCGTTTGCCGCGTTGCGCTGCAGGCTGGCAATGAGCGCGTGATGAGGGTGAGCGGCTTCACAATTTCAATAACATAACCAAAAGTTATAACCTTATAAAAACTACGGCATTGATAAACATTTTCAATATCATTTAATTAACTATAATGAACCAACTGCTTACGCGGCGTTAACACAATAGCCGCTTACCCTTAATGGAGATGAATATGAGCTATACACTGCCCGCTCTGCCGTATGCATACGATGCCCTCGAACCGCATTTCGACAAGCAGACGATGGAAATCCATCACACTAAACATCACCAGACCTACGTGAACAACGCTAACGCCGCGCTGGAAAGCCTGCCGGAGTTCGCCAGCCTGCCGGTTGAAGAGCTGATCACCAAACTGGACCAGCTGCCAGCAGACAAAAAAACCGTACTGCGCAACAACGCAGGCGGCCACGCTAACCACAGCCTGTTCTGGAAAGGCCTGAAAAAAGGCACCACCTTGCAGGGCGATCTGAAAGCCGCTATCGAGCGTGATTTCGGTTCCGTGGACAATTTCAAAGCTGAATTCGAAAAAGCTGCGGCGACTCGCTTTGGTTCCGGTTGGGCATGGCTGGTGCTGAAAGGCGACAAACTGGCTGTGGTTTCTACCGCTAACCAGGATTCCCCGCTGATGGGTGAAGCGATCTCTGGCGCGTCTGGCTTCCCGATCGTGGGCCTGGATGTGTGGGAACACGCTTACTACCTGAAATTCCAGAACCGCCGCCCGGACTACATCAAAGAGTTCTGGAACGTGGTGAACTGGGACGAAGCTGCTGCACGTTTTGCTGCGAAAAAATAAGCCGCTTTCGTCACGCCTTAGAGCGTGAATCAAAGCCCCGTCTGGCATTGCCGGCGGGGTTTTTTTATATCTTTTAGCCTGCCAGTAACTATAAGGAACGACGATCCTAAAATAATGAAATAATGTTTTGTTATGATTGTTCGATCACTTTTCTCCTCTGAATCCCGGTCTACCCTCTCTTCATCCGCGCGGCTGTTGTTCCGTTCCACGGAAGTGCCAGCGCCATAAAAATCGAATGGTTTTTACAGGTGAAGATATGCAAATCAAGCGTGCAATAGAAAAAATCCCTGGCGGGATGATGCTGGTTCCATTGTTCATCGGTGCCTTGTGCCACACTTTTGCGCCCGGTGCAGGGAAATACTTCGGTTCATTCACTAACGGTATGATTACCGGCACGGTGCCTATTCTGGCGGTGTGGTTTTTCTGCATGGGCGCGTCGATCAAACTGAGTGCGACGGGTACGGTGCTGCGCAAATCCGGCACGCTGGTGGTGACGAAAATCGTGGTCGCCTGGGTCGTGGCGGCTATCGCGTCGCGGTTAATTCCGGAACACGGCGTGGAAGCCGGTTTTTTTGCCGGGCTGTCGACGCTGGCGCTGGTGGCATCGATGGATATGACTAATGGTGGGTTGTACGCCTCCATCATGCAGCAGTACGGCACCAAAGAGGAGGCCGGGGCATTTGTGCTGATGTCGCTGGAATCCGGCCCATTAATGACGATGATTATTCTCGGTACTGCCGGTATCGCTTCTTTTGAACCGCATGTATTTGTCGGCGCGGTGCTGCCATTCCTCGTGGGGTTCGCGCTGGGTAATCTCGACCCGGAACTGCGCGAGTTCTTCAGCAAGGCGGTGCAAACGCTGATTCCGTTCTTCGCCTTCGCGCTGGGCAACACCATCGATTTAAGTGTGATTGCACAAACCGGGTTGCTGGGAATTTTGCTGGGTGTTGCGGTGATTGTGATTACCGGGATCCCGCTGATTATTGCCGATAAACTGATTGGCGGCGGCGATGGAACGGCGGGCCTGGCGGCCTCCAGTTCGGCAGGTGCTGCGGTGGCGACGCCGGTGCTGATTGCTGAAATGGTACCGGATTTCAAAGCGATGGCGCCGGCGGCGACCGCGCTGGTAGCAACCTCTGTGATTGTTACCTCGATCCTGGTGCCGATTTTGACCTCTGTCTGGTCACGAAAAGTGAAAGGGGCGGAAGCGGAAATGTCGATACGAAATACTGTCAAATAACGACATGAAGCCGACCTTTACAGGTCGGCTTTTGCATCATTGAATGCCAAACACGTTGTCGATAATTTTGCACTGCGCTTCATTGAGGGCGCCGCCGAAGTTACGGGCGACGGGCGTGCAGTAGCCAAACTTACGCGATACCACGGTTTTGATGGTGGTAACAAAATCGTCGCCGATGCTGTAGATGGCCATAAATTTACCGATCTCTTGCTGCACTTGATGCAGCGTTGCCAAATCACCTTGCCGCCACGCTTCCCGGGCTGTGACGAACAGTTCCGGCATCACGTTGTTTAAGCCTGAAATCACACCTGCGCCGCCTGCCAGCAGATTGGGAATAAAGTATTCGTCGTAACCGCACAGCACCGCGAAATCATCGCGCACGTTCTTCGTTGCCAGAATCATATTGCGGGTGTGCGACTGGCAATCAACGGTGTCTTTGATGCCCGCAAAATCGGGGAATTCGGCGGCCAGTGTCGCCACCAGCTCAGGGGTTAAATCGCAGCCGGTTCGCGCCGGGAAGTTATAAGCAAACCATTTTCCGCTGATCGCTTTGCCCAGCGCGCGGAAATAGCTTAAAAGCTGGTTGCTGGTTTGCCCATAGTAATAAGGCGGCAGTACCATCACCGCTTCATAGCCGGTGCGGTAGGCTTCATCGGCCAGCCACAGGATGTCGCTAAAGCAGGTGGAAGAGACGTTAGCGACCATCGAAATGGGCGACATACCGCGCGCTTCACGGATCAACATCACCCGCTCATCCAGTGTGAAAGAGGCGAACTCGCCAATACTGCCCATTAGTAACACCACGTCGATTTTCGCTGCCGTCAGGCGGGTAATGTGCTGCTTTAATCCATTGAGATCGATGTTGCCTTTACGGTCCATCGGCGTGATGGAAGGGCACCAGACGCCGGAGAATGGGGTTGTACGCGTCACGTCACTGTCTCCTCGATTAATGAAATTATGTTTCAAAAGCGTAAGGTCAGTGATAGCACGGCGTCGGAGTGCGCACGTGCACGAATGTCTCATTTTTGCAGGTTAGGTCTGAGAACAATTGTGGTGTAATAACGCGATGAACGAAGCCTGTTGGAGGGAATATGCAACATCCGGTTGAAGTATTTGTAGGAAAAATAAGGGATTATCAGGGCAGCCGACCGAGCGCCATCGCAAAATTGCAGGTAGAAGGCGAATTGACGCTGACCGAAACCGGTATCGCCGGGGACGAGCAGGCGGAGAAAAGTTACCACGGCGGGACAGATCGCGCATTGTGCCACTACCCGCGAGAGCACTATGTACACTGGGCGCAAATGTTCCCGCAGCAAGCGGCGTTGTTTTGCGCGCCCGCATTTGGCGAGAATCTTTCCACCCGTGGCCTGACAGAGAAAAATGTCTTTATCGGCGATATTTTTCGCTGGGGAGACGCGCTGATTCAGGTGACGCAGCCGCGTTCGCCCTGTTTCAAACTCAATTTCCACTTTGGCATCAGCGACATGTCAGCGCAGATGCAGTCCAGCGGCCGCATTGGTTGGCTTTATCGGGTGATTGCCGGCGGCAATGTTTCGGCGGAAGCGCCGCTGGAACTGGTTTCACGCGTGAGTGATGTCAGTGTTTATGACGCGGCGGCAATTGCCTGGTTTCAGCCGTTTGACGATGAGCAGTATCATCGCTTACTGGCGGCTGCGGGATTGTCGGCGAGCTGGACGCGTACGATGCAAAAGCGGCGCTTGAGTGGCAAGATTGAAGATAATTCACGCCGATTGTTGGGAAAATAAACGCCCCCTCCGATGAGCGGAGGAGGCGAGTTATCAAGCGCGTTTATATAACGGCAGCCATATCGTCAGGCGCAAACCGCCGAGTGGGCTGTCGTCTGCTTTTACCCAACCTCGATGCTGCTGGATCGCGGTTTCGACAATCGCCAGCCCAAGGCCCGTACCGCCGGACTCGCGATCGCGCGCTTCGTCGGTGCGGTAGAATGGGCGGAAAATCTGCTCCCTGTCTTCCGGGCTGACGCCGGGGCCGTCATCGTCCACGTTAATGGTGATGCCGTCTTTATCCACCGCAAAACTGACTTCGATTTTGCTGTGCGAGTAACGCAGCGCGTTACGCACGATGTTTTCCACCGCACTTTCCAGCGCACTTGGGTTTCCGTACATTGGCCACGGGCCTGGCGGGAAATTGACCGTCAGGGTTTTGCCCATCTGCTCCGCTTCAAACGCCGCGTTATCCAGCACCTCATTCCACATCTGGTTGGCTTTCACCGTTTCGCTGACCAGCGCATTTTTCTGCTGATTGCGCGACATTACCAGCAGATCGTTGATCATGCTGTCCAGCCGCTGCGCCTCAGTTTCAATGCGCTCCAGCTCTTTGCTTTCGCCGCTGCGGCGACGCAGCAGAGCGGTGCCGAGCTGTAAACGTGTGAGCGGTGTACGCAGTTCGTGTGAGATATCAGAAAGCAGGCGCTGCTGTGCGGTCATCATGCGTTCAAGCGCCGTCACCATCTGGTTGAAACTGGCTCCGGCGGCCAGAAACTCCTGCGGCCCCGATTCCAGTTCCGGATGCTGCCGCAAGTTGCCTTGCGCCACTTCATCCGCCGCATTTTTCAGCTTCCGCGCCGGTTTCGCCAGGCTCCACGCCAGCCACAACAGCAGCGGCGAGCTGATAAGCATGGTGACAATCAGCAGCAATAGCGGGCGGTCAAACAACAGGTTGATAAAGTCAGATTGCGAACTGCTGGCTGGGCGAATCAGATAGAGTTGGTAGTTATCTTCTCCGTCACGAACGGAGAAAGGCCCCACCATTTCGACCCGGCCATATTTTTTCTTCTGCGGATGGTCGGAGTTATCCGCCTGGCCGATGAAGTTACGGATGATTTGCATCTCGTTGCGTTCGGCGCCAATAACGCGCCCTTCGCTGGTCACCAGCAGCAGACGTTGGCCCGGCGGCGCCCATTTGTCGATGGCGCGAAAAAGCCTGCGCCACCACATCAGGTCGTTCGGCGGGTCGTTCGACAATTCCGCTTCAACATGCTGTTCAATCATCACGCCCTGACGCTGCTCGCTGTCCAGCAACTCCGTCATCTGACGGGAGTCCAGCTTTGGCACCATCAAAACCAGCATCAATACCAGCGCCAGCGTTAACCAGAAAATGGCAAAGATGCGGGCGGTCAAACTTCCTATCATGAAGCAGACACCATCAGATAACCGCGACCGCGCAGAGTTTTAAACCACGGATGCCCATCTTTACGCTCCGGCAGTTTGCGGCGCAGGTTGGAAATGTGCATATCGATAGCGCGGTCGAACGGTGTTAAACGTTTACCCAATACTTCCTGGCTCAAATGTTCGCGCGATACCACCTGGCCTAAGTGCTGCGCCAGCAAGTAAAGCAGGGTGAATTCGGTGCCGGTCAGTTCCAGCGCCTGGCCTTCAAAGCTGGCTTCCTGACGACCTGGATTAAGACTCAGCGCGTCTACTTCAAGCGTAGGCGAGCCGTTATCGTTGTTTTGCTGCTGCTCACTCCAGTGTGAGCGGCGCAAGATTGCACGAATACGCGCGACCAATTCACGGTCGTTAAAGGGCTTTGGCAGATAGTCATCCGCGCCCAGCTCAAGGCCAAGAACGCGATCAAGTTCGCTGCCGCGTGCGGTCAACATAATGACCGGTGTTTGGTGTGTCTGGCGTAGCTCTTTAAGTGTGTCGATACCGTTTTTCTTCGGCATCATGACATCAAGCAAAAGCAGGTCGATACTGTCGTCGAGGAGGTCGAGCGCCTGCTCCCCGTCATGGGCAACGAGCACATTGAAACCTTCCATGTCGAGTAGCTCCTTTAACAAGGAAGTAAGCTCTCGGTCATCATCTACTAAAAGGATTTTATTCATTGTTTAAATACCTCCGAGGCAGAAATTACGTCATCGAGACTCGCTAATCCATGACTTTACGTTGTTTTACACCCCCTGACGCATGTTTGCAGCCTGAATCGTAGACTGATTATCGTTGAATCGTGAGACGAAAAGGTTACTGGAGTAAATGATGCGCATCGTTACCGCTGCCGTCATGGCCTCAACGCTGGCGTTTAGCACCGTTAGCCAGGCTGCTGACGTCGTAACAGGCGATAACTGGCACCCGATTGATGGGTTTGCACAGCGCAGTGTTCAGAGCCATATGTTTGACGGTATTAATTTAACCGAACATCAGCGTCAGCAGATGCGGGATTTAATGAGACAGGCGCGGCACGATCAGCCTCCTGTTAATGTTAGCGAAATGGAGACAATGCATCGCCTTGTCACCGCAGAAAATTTTGATGAAAACGCTGTGCGCGCTCAGGCAGAAAAAATGGCGCAGGAGCAGGTAGCTCGTCAGGTTGAAATGGCGAAAGTCCGCAACCAGATGTACAACCTGCTTACGCCGCAGCAGCAAGCAGTTTTAAACCAGAAACACCAGCAACGGATGACGCAACTGCGTGAAGTCGCACAGATGCAGCAAAGTTCTCCGTCGACAGTTTTAAGTAGCAGTAGTACCCGGCATTACCAGTAACAAACCCTGTTTTCCTTGCCATAGACACCATCCCTGTCTTCCCCCACATGATGTGGGGGTTTTTTTTGCCCGCAATTCCACCGCTTAATTTACCCATTGCTGTTGCCCACCTTTCGTTATAATTCCCGCAGGATCAATGCAGGAGCATTTATGAATCAATCCTATGGGCGTCTGGTTACCCGGGCGGCGGTTGCTGCAACCGTCATGGCATCGTCACTGCTGTTAATTAAAATCTTCGCGTGGTGGTTCACCGGTTCGGTCAGTATTTTGGCAGCGCTGGTGGATTCGCTGGTGGATATCGCCGCATCACTGACCAACTTGTTGGTTGTTCGTTATTCGCTGCAACCCGCAGATGAAGAACATACGTTCGGCCACGGAAAAGCGGAATCGCTGGCGGCACTAGCACAAAGTATGTTTGTTTCTGGTTCGGCGTTGTTTCTGTTTTTAACAGGTATTCAGCACCTTGCTAAGCCTGAACCGCTTCGTGATGCAGTCATTGGTATTACGGTTACGTTGATCGCACTGTTTAGTACTGTGATCCTTGTCACTTTTCAGCGTTGGGTAGTACGGAAAACCCACAGCCAGGCGGTTCGGGCGGATATGCTTCATTATCAGTCTGATGTTATGATGAACGGCGCAATTCTCATCGCGCTCGGGCTCTCCTGGTATGGATGGCATCGGGCGGACGCACTGTTTGCGCTGGGTATTGGCAGCTATATTTTGTATAGCGCGTTACACATGGGATATGACGCGGTTCAGGCATTGCTGGACAGAGCCTTACCCGACGAAGAGCGGCAGGAAATTTTCGACATCGTCACCGCCTGGCCAGGCGTCAGTGGCGCTCACGATCTTCGCACGCGGCAGTCAGGGCCGACCCGCTTTATTCAAATACATTTGGAAATGGAAGATAACCTGCCGCTCGTTCAGGCACATCTTATTGCTGAGCAAGTAGAACAGGCGATTCTGCAACGTTTCCCGGGTTCTGATGTGATAATCCATCAGGATCCTTGTTCGGTAATACCTCAAGGACGATAAGCACGTAGAGGCTTTCGCATTTCGTTGTAAAAAAGTGAGCCAGACCAGCTTTTTGTGTATAAATTACCGCCATTTGGTCTGACCTGAATCAATTCAGCAAGCTGGGATTGATATACTATTTGCAGCATAGTTGTTCGCTCCCACAGGGGAGTCGCTTCGGGCCACAGAATTTTATTTTGCATTCCTAAGTTCAGAGGTAGTCATGATTAAAAAAATCGGTGTGTTGACAAGTGGCGGTGATGCGCCAGGCATGAATGCCGCGATCCGCGGCGTCGTCCGCGCAGCATTGACAGAAGGTCTGGAAGTGGCAGGTATCTATGACGGTTACCTCGGCCTGTATGAAGACCGCATGATCCAACTTGACCGCTACAGCGTGTCCGACATGATCAACCGCGGCGGTACATTCCTCGGCTCCGCCCGCTTCCCGGAATTCCGTGAAGAGCATGTCCGCGCAGTGGCTATTGAGAACATGAAAAAACGCGGTATCGACGCGCTGGTTGTTATCGGCGGCGACGGTTCCTACATGGGTGCTAAGCGCCTGACTGAAATGGGTTTCCCGTGCATCGGTTTGCCGGGCACCATCGATAACGACGTTGCGGGTACTGACTACACCATCGGCTACTTCACCGCGCTGCAAACCGTGGTTGAAGCAATCGACCGCCTGCGTGACACCTCTTCTTCTCACCAGCGTATCTCCATCGTTGAAGTGATGGGGCGCTACTGTGGCGACCTGACGCTGGCGGCGGCGATTGCAGGCGGTTGCGAATTCATCGTGCTGCCGGAAGTGGAATTCAACCGTGAAGACCTGGTCGCAGAGATCAAAGCGGGTATCGCCAAAGGTAAAAAACACGCCATTGTGGCCATTACCGAGCATATCTGTGATATCGACGAACTGGCGAAGTACATTGAAAGCGAAACCGAGCGTGAAACCCGTGCCACTGTTCTTGGTCACATTCAGCGCGGCGGTTCTCCGGTGCCTTACGACCGTATTCTGGCTTCCCGTATGGGTTCTTACGCGATTGAGCTGTTGTTGCAGGGCTACGGCGGCCGTTGTGTCGGTATTCAGAACGAAAAAATGGTGCATCACGACATCATCGACGCTATCGAAAACATGAAACGCCCGTTCAAAGGCGACTGGCTCGACTGCGCGAAGAAACTTTACTAAGTGTGAAAACGCCCTCAATAACGAGGGCGTTTTTTTACCCACATTTATTCCCCAAAGTTATAGCCAATCTTTTTTTATTCTTTAATCATTGGATACCTTTCTGGCAGTCTGATGACATCAAAATCGATAACCTTAAGAGAGTGGGCGATGAATAAATGGGGCTTGGGGATTACATTATTGCTGGCTTCTACCAGCGTTCTGGCAAAGGATATCCAGTTATTAAACGTCTCTTACGATCCAACGCGTGAGCTGTATGAGCAATACAACAAAGCTTTTAGCGCGCACTGGAAACAAGAGACAGGCGACAACGTGGTGATTCGTCAGTCCCATGGCGGTTCCGGCAAACAGGCAACATCTGTTATCAACGGTATCGACGCTGATGTGGTGACGCTAGCGCTGGCCTACGATGTTGACGCGATTGCAGAACGTGGCCGTATCGATAAAAACTGGATCAAACGCCTGCCAGACAACTCCGCTCCCTATACCTCAACCATCGTTTTCCTGGTGCGTAAAGGTAACCCGAAACAGATTCATGACTGGAACGATCTGATTAAACCTGGCGTTTCTGTGATCACGCCAAACCCGAAAAGCTCCGGTGGCGCGCGCTGGAACTACCTGGCGGCCTGGGGCTATGCGCTGCATCAGAACGGCGGCGATCAGGCAAAAGCGCAGGAGTTCGTAAAAGCGCTGTTTAAAAACGTAGAAGTGCTGGATTCCGGTGCGCGCGGTGCGACCAATACCTTCGTTGAGCGCGGTATTGGTGACGTGCTGATTGCGTGGGAAAACGAAGCGCTTCTGGCAACCAACGAACTGGGCAAAGACAAATTTGAAATTGTCACCCCGAGCGAATCTATCCTCGCGGAGCCAACCGTCTCTGTTGTCGACAAAGTAGCAGAGAAGAAAGGCACCGAGAAAGTGGCGGAAGCCTACCTGAAATACCTCTATTCGCCGGAAGGCCAGGAGATCGCCGCGAAGAACTTTTATCGCCCGCGTGATGCACAGGTGGCGGCGAAATACGCCAACGCGTTCCCGAAACTGAAACTTTTCACCATTGATGATGTGTTCGGTGGCTGGACGAAGGCGCAAAAAGAGCACTTCTCTAACGGCGGTACTTTCGACCAAATCAGTAAACGTTAATCTCCCCCAGGCGCCCTCATCAGAGGGCGTTTTTGTTTTCCCTCTGCGTAAAATCCAGGATTTCCGACTTCCCCTGCAATTTGCGCTATCATTCCGGTTCTTTCAGCAAAGGAAGCGGAAAAATGAAAACCGTGCGTCGTATCGTCATTGTTCTGTTGGTGCTGGCTTTACTGGCAGCAGCGGGAGCGTGGTTGTGGTTTAAAAACAGCGGTAACCCGGATGCGTTGCGCCAGATAGTCACCGAACAATGTTTACCGAACATGCGTGAGCATAACTTGCCAAAACCCTGCGCTCAGGTGAACCTGAAAAGCGGCTACGTGCTGATGAAAGATCGCAATGGGCCGTTGCAGTTTTTGCTCATGCCGACGTACCGCATCAACGGCACGGAAAGCCCGTTGCTGTTGCAACCGACAACGCCAAACTTCTTCTGGCAAGCGTGGCAATCCCGAGATGTGATGAGTAAACTGCGCGGCAACACGGTGCCGGACAACGCGATTTCCTTGACCATTAATTCGCGCACCGGGCGCACGCAGAACCATTTCCATATCCATATTTCTTGTCTGCGTTCCGATGTGCGCACGCAACTGAATGACAATGCCGCACGCATCAGCAGCCAGTGGCTGGCATTTCCTGGCGGCCTGCTCGGTCATCAATATTTAGCGCGCCGCGTGACTGAAGCGGAGTTGGTTCAACGCAGCCCGTTTTTGATGCTGGCAGAAGAAGTCCCGGAAGCAAAAGCGCATATGGGACGCTTTGCGTTGGCAATGGCGCAGCAGGCCGATGGCTCGTTTGTGCTGCTGGCCACCGAGCGTAATCTGTTGGCGCTTAATCGCGCATCGGCAGAGGAAATTCAGGATCATCAATGCGATATCCTGAAATAACCCCACCATAATTCACGTTTACTCCGCCTGCCTGTCACCGTAGACTTGCTGAAAAAATCTACAGGAGACAGGCATGTCGCTCTGGCTTTCTCACCCTCTGTTCCTTCCCTCTGTCATTGTCGGCATCACTATCGTGCTGTGGGCCACCTCGTTATTGCCGGAATTTATCACCGCCCTGCTATTTTTTACGGCGGCGATGGTGGCAAAAATTGCGCCGCCGGACGTCATTTTTGGTGGTTTCGCTTCATCGGCCTTCTGGTTGGTATTCAGCGGCTTTGTGCTCGGAGTGGCAATACGCAAAACCGGGCTGGCGGATCGGGCGGCGAGAGCGTTATCGGCAAAGCTGACCGACTCATGGCTGCAAATGGTCGCAAGCGTCGTACTGCTCAGTTACGCACTGGCGTTTGTGATGCCTTCGAACATGGGGCGCATTGCGCTGTTGATGCCAATCGTCGCGGCAATGGCGGCGCGGGCGGGCATTAACGAAGGGACGCGTTCCTGGTACGGGCTGGCGCTGGCGGTCGGTTTTGGCACTTTCCAGTTATCGGCGACCATTTTGCCCGCCAACGTGCCAAACCTGGTGATGAGCGGTGCGGCAGAAGGCTCGTACGGCATTCATCTTAACTATGTGCCTTATCTGCTGCTGCATACGCCGGTACTTGGCATTTTAAAAGGGCTGATCTTGATTGGCCTGATTTGCTGGCTCTTTCCTGGTCAGCCACGCGCGCCGCGCGAGCAAACACCCGCTGAACCGATGAGCCGGGATGAAAAACGGCTGGCGTGGATGCTGGCGGTAGTACTGACGTTGTGGGTTACGGAAAGCTGGCACGGCATCGGCCCTGCGTGGACGGGGCTTGCTGCTGCTTGCGTGACGCTGTTGCCGCGCGTGGGTTTTATTACCGGCGACGAATTTTCCAGCGGTGTGAATATTCGCACCTGTATCTATGTGGCGGGAATTCTCGGCCTGGCGATTACCGTGACGCAAACCGGGATCGGTAGCGCCGTCGGTGAAGCGCTGTTGCATGTGATGCCGCTTGATCCGGCGCGTCCGTTCACCAGTTTCCTGGCGCTAACCGGCATTACCACCGCGCTGAATTTTATTATGACCGCTAACGGCGTACCGGCGCTGTTTACCACGCTGGCGCAGAGTTTTGCCGATGCCACCGGTTTTCCGTTGTTGTCAGTCATCATGATTCAGGTGCTGGGGTATTCCACGCCGCTGTTGCCGTATCAGGCGTCGCCGATTGTGGTGGCGATGGCGCTCGGCAAAGTACCGGCAAGAGCGGGGATGCTGCTCTGTCTGGCGCTGGCGGTGGTGACGTATTTGGTGTTATTGCCGCTGGATTATGCGTGGTTTAGCGTGTTGGGGAAATTGTAAGGTGAAACCCTCTCCCGGTCGGGAGAGGGTAAAACAGAATTACGCCTGTTTTGCAGCTTCTGCCGCTTTAACGATCACCGCGAAAGCGTCAGCTTTCAGGGATGCGCCGCCAACCAGTGCGCCGTCGATATCCGGCTGGGTGAACAGCTCTGCTGCGTTGCCAGCGTTAACGGAACCGCCGTACTGAATGATCACTTGCTCAGCCACTTTCGCGTCGGCTTTAGCAATGTGGTCACGAATAAATTTGTGAACAGCCTGTGCCTGTGCCGGGGTAGCAGATTTGCCGGTACCGATAGCCCAAACCGGTTCGTAGGCAATGACAGCGCCTTCGAATGCCGCCGCACCCTGAGTTTTCAGCACTGCGTCGATCTGACGTGCGCAGACTTCTTCGGTTTTACCGGCTTCGTTTTCCGCTTCGGTTTCACCAATACACAGAACCGGTGTCAGACCCTGCGCTTTCAGCACAGCGAATTTCTTCGCGATCAACTCGTCGGATTCTTTGTGGTAAGTACGACGCTCAGAGTGGCCGATGATGATGTATTTCGCGCCAATATCTTTCAGCATTTCGGCAGAGGTTTCGCCGGTGAATGCGCCAGACAGGTTAACGTCAACGTTTTGCGCGCCCAGTACGATGTGGCTGCCGTCAGCGGCGTGTTTGGCCAGATCGAGGTACATTTCCGGCGGAGCGATTGAGACAGCACAACCCGTTACGCCAGCCAGCTCGGTACGCAGGTTTGCAACCAGTTCGTTTACCATGTGGCGGCTGCCGTTCAGTTTCCAGTTACCCATCACTAAAGGATGTCGCATTTTTACTCTCCACGCGCTTGGCGAATTAAGGAATATGGCCGCCCCTCAGGGCAGCATGGTCTGTGAAATAGTATAGAGATTCATCCCCTGAAAGGCTTTGCTTTTTGTCATTTATTGTTCTCTTCCAGCGAATCAGATAGCGTCAGCTTAATCGGTTCAACAGCGAAGGTCAGCCCTTTTTCGCCGTTGTCTGCCACCACATAGCGAATCGCGCCTTCCGTTTCGGCGTAGTAAGGTTTGTTTTTACCGTTAGTCAGCAATTTTTGCAGCTTTTGCGTACTTTGCGCCGCAGTTAGCGTCGGTGAGAAGGCGCGGATAAACGCCGCCATATACTCCTGGGCCTTTGCTTTCGCCGCTTTTTGCTCGGGCCCTTGCACCGGCAGCCAAGTTATCTGCATCGATTTAATTTTTAGCGTGCCGCGTTCCAGCGCCGTCGAGGCATAGAGGTAATCATTGATTTTTGTGGCTGCGCGCGTCAGGTTCGCCTGGTCGCCCCGACTATCCACCGCGCGAAATTCACTGAGCGCCAGCGTCGGGTTGTCGGTATTAAATTTTTCGCGGAACTGACTAATCGACTGGTCAAATGTCGGCGCACCCGGCAGTAAATAGGGCGCAGTAGTGGCGGTCGGCGGCTCTTCTGCATGAACCGGCATGCTGAAAACCAGCGCGGAAAAGAGCAGCCAAATGGGGTAACGCCATGCTTTCATTCACATCGCCCTTTGTTGAGTTTGTTCACGATTAAAACGATATCGGGCTGGCTTGTCAAAAACTCCCGCCGCCAGGGTAAACTACGCAGCATTACGATAAAAGGAACCTTACATGGGCATACAGCAGTGGTTGTTCTCTTTTAAAGGGCGCATTGGGCGTCGTGATTTTTGGGTCTGGGTGATCCTGTGGGTGTTGAGTATGACGGTGCTGTTCGCGTTGGCTAACAGCGGTATGCTCGATTTTCAGATGGCCGCATTTATCCTGGTATGTCTGATCTGGCCGACAACCTGCGTGATGGTAAAACGTCTGCATGACCGAGGTCGTCACGGTGCGTGGGGCTTGTTGATGGTGCTGGCGTGGATGCTGCTTTCGGGCAACTGGCAAGTGCTGGGCGGTACGCTTGAGTGGACAGTGGGGCGTCTGATTCCGGTGGTAATCATTGTCATGATGCTCATTGACCTGGGCGCGTTTGTTGGCACCCAGGGGGAAAACAAGTACGGCAAAGAGACGCTGGACGTAAAGTACCGCTGATCACCAATAGTGCTCGGCGGTGATATGCCCCGGGCGGCGGCGCAGGTGTTTTGCCATCTGCCGGGTATCTTTCAGTAACTGTGTGGTATCGCGCACCATTTGCGGGTTGCCGCACAGCATCACATGGCTGGTTTCGGCGTTCAACGCAAGCCCTACGGCCTCTTCCAGCGCACCGCTTTCAATCAACGCCGGAACGCGCCCGGTCAGCGAACCGGAAAGGGTTTCCCGGCTAACCACTGTCTGAATCCGCAATTTCCCTTCGTAGCGCTTTTGCAGCTCCAGCATCAGCGGCAAATAACTTAAATCCGCCGCGTAGCGCACCGCATGCACCAGCACCAGGTTTTTGAAGCGTTCCAGATCCTTGCCTTCTTGCAAAATCGACAAATATGGCCCGATCGCGGTGCCGGTTGCCAGCATCCATAACGTATCGCAGTCAGGGACTTCTTCCAGCACGAAGAAACCAGCAGCTTCGCTTACCAGCAGCACTTCATCTCCCGGCTGGAGCGCGGCCAGGCGGGGGCTGAGTTTCCCTTCCGGTACGGTTACGAGATAGAACTCCAGATCGGGATTGCTCGGTGCGTTCACGTAAGAGTAGGCGCGCTGTACGCGTTCGCCGTCAATTTCCAGCCCGAGCTTGGCGAATTGTCCTGCAGTGAAGGGATGAACGGGGGCATGAACGGTGAGGCTGAACAGCGCATCGGTCCAGAACTGCACCTTTGTGACTTTTCCTGTTACCCAGTCCGCCATGGTTTTCTCCTGTTCTGTAGCGTTGCTTTATCTTCGTGTCTGTCGCATGAGATTTCCAGCCTGCGAAGGCCGGAAAGCTCAATTGAACAAATACCCTTACAGTATATGACGCTGTACTTCCGGGTCTTTGCGATCCAGGTAATGAATAGATTGAATACGGCGAATGGTGCGCGATTTACCGCGGATCAGCAGCGTTTCGGTGGTGGCGATATTGCCCTTACGCGTGATGCCGTCCAGCAGGTCGCCTTTGGTAATGCCGGTGGCGGCGAAGATCACATTGTCGCTGCGCGCCATTTCATCCAGACGCAGCACATTGCCTGCTTCAATCCCCATACCGCGGCAGCGTTTTAATTCATATTCGCCAATACGACGGTTCTCTTCGTTGTCGCCTTTCACCTGATGGCGCGCCAGCAGACGACCCTGCATATCGCCATCGAGCGCGCGGATCACCGCCGCAGAGACTACACCTTCCGGCGCACCGCCAATGCCGTACAGGATGTCCACTTCGCTATCCGGCATGCAAGTGAGGATCGACGCGGCAACGTCGCCATCGGGAATAGCGAAAACGCGTACGCCCAGCGCTTGCATCTCGGCGATAGTCGCGTCGTGACGTGGTTTGGCAAGAATGGTCACCGTCAGCTCGCTTAGTGATTTGCCGAGCGCAGAAGCGACATTGCGCAGGTTGTCGGCCAGCGGCAGATTGAGATCAATAGCGCCTTTCGCACCAGGACCAACAATCAGTTTCTCCATGTACATGTCCGGCGCGTTCAGGAAACAGCCCTTATCGCCGACCGCCAGCACCGCCAGCGCATTGGCCTGGCCCATTGCCGTCATGCGTGTCCCTTCGATTGGGTCAACGGCGATATCGACCGCGTCACCTTTGCCGGTACCGACTTTTTCACCGATGAACAGCATTGGCGCTTCGTCGATTTCGCCTTCACCGATCACGATGGTCCCGTCAATATCGACATTGTTGAGCATGATGCGCATAGCGTTAACCGCTGCGCCATCTGCCGTGTTCTTATCGCCACGACCCAGCCATTTGTAGCCAGCCAGCGCTGCAGCCTCGGTCACACGGGAGAATTCGATGGCAAGTTCTCGTCTCATAACAAACTCTATAGTGAAAGAAATTGAGCGAAGTTTATCACAGCGAGAAGAGGTGGGTTTGTTGGACAGCCCTCTCCCCGAAGAGAGAGGGCAAAGTTGAGGCAAATTACTCGTCGTGATCTTCCCACGCCAGCGCGCGTTTCACCGCTTTTTTCCAGCCGTTGTAGCGGACGTTACGCTCGGTGGTTTCGATCCCCGGACGGAATTCGCGTTCGATAACCGCTTTTTCCTGCAGTTCATCCAGGTTCTGCCAGAAGCCAACCGCAAGACCAGCGAGGTACGCTGCGCCCAGCGCCGTGACTTCACGCACTTCCGGACGTTCTACGCGGGTGCCGAGAATGTCAGACTGGAACTGCATCAGGAAGTTGTTGGCAACTGCGCCGCCATCCACGCGCAGAGCATGTAAACGAATGCCGGAATCCGCCTGCATCGCTTCCAGCACGTCGCGCGTCTGGTAGGCGATAGATTCAAGCGTAGCGCGGATGATGTGGTTCGAGTTGACGCCACGGGTCAGACCGAAAATAGCACCGCGTGCATACGGGTCCCAGTACGGCGCGCCCAGGCCGGTAAAGGCCGGGACCACGTACACACCGTTGGTATCTTTCACTTTGGTGGCGAAGTATTCAGAGTCAAATGCATCACTGATAAGCTTCATCTCGTCGCGCAGCCACTGAATGGATGCGCCTGCCATAAACACCGCACCTTCCAGTGCATAGTTCACTTCACCTTTCGGGCCGCAACCGATGGTAGTTAACAGACCATGCTCTGATTTCACCGCTTTTTCGCCGGTGTTCATCAGCATAAAGCAGCCGGTTCCGTAGGTGTTTTTCGCCATCCCTTCTTTCACACACAGTTGGCCAAACAGCGCCGCTTGCTGGTCGCCAGCGATACCGGCGATAGGAATACGTGTACCGCCTTTACCACCAATGTTGGTCTGGCCGTAAACTTCAGAAGATTTACGCACTTCCGGCAGCATGGCGCGCGGGATATCCAGCGCTTCCAGCATTTTGTCGTCCCAGTCCAGCTCGTGGATATTGAACAGCATGGTACGCGAGGCGTTGGTGTAATCCGTCACGTGTACGCGGCCCTGGGTCATTTTCCAGATAAGCCAGGTATCAACGGTACCGAACAGCAGTTCGCCACGTTTCGCACGTTCGCGAGAGCCTTCTACGTGGTCGAGGATCCATTTCACTTTGGTGCCGGAGAAGTACGGGTCAACCACCAGGCCGGTGGTGTTGCGTACATACTCTTCCATGCCATCGCGTTTCAGTTTTTCGCAAATATCGGCGGTGCGGCGACACTGCCAGACGATAGCGTTGTAAATCGGCTTGCCGGTTTCACGTTCCCAGACGATAGCGGTTTCACGCTGGTTAGTGATGCCGATAGCAGCGATTTCGTCGGAATTGATATCCGCTTTCGCTAACACTTCTACCAGCGTTGAACTCTGCGAGGCCCAGATCTCCATCGGGTCGTGCTCAACCCAGCCTGGCTTCGGATAAATTTGTTCAAACTCGCGCTGAGAGACGCTGATGATGTTGGCGTCATGATCCATCACGACGGCGCGGGAGCTGGTAGTGCCCTGGTCGAGCGCAACGATATATTTTTTGTCAGTCATGGTTATGTTCCCGTAGTCACATTACAGCGAAGCTTTTTGTTGAGTCGTGGAGGCAGTACCTTCTTCTTTCGCCGCCTCACTGGTTCCAGACGGCAGATGGCGGCCAATCAGTTTACGATAACCGAATGCGCCGAGCGCCGCGCCTACGATCGGCCCGAACAGCGGGACGAGGAAGTAGGGAATATCTTTGCCACCGGTAAAGGCAACGTTGCCCCAGCCGGCAAGCCAGGCGAACGTTTTCGGGCCAAGGTCACGCGCCGGGTTCATGGCAAATCCGGTTAATGGACCCATTGATGCGCCAATAACGGCAATCAGCAGGCCGATCAGCAAGGGTGCCAGCGGGCCACGCGGAATCCCGTTGCCATCATCACCTAACGCCATGATGACGCCCATCAGCACTGCGGTAATGACCATCTCAACGGCGAAGGCCTGCACAAAGTTGATGTGCGGGTTCGGGTAAGTAGAGAAAATACCCGCCAGATCAAGACTTTCAACACTGCCGCGCACCATATTGTGCGTTTGTTCGAAATCGAGGAAAAGATTGTAGTAAAGCCCGTAAACAAGTGCAGCCGCGCAAAACGCGCCGGCAAACTGAGAAATGATGAAGGGAACAACTTTGCGCCCGTCAAAACTAGCGAAGAGCCATAATGCAATAGTCACAGCCGGGTTCAGATGTGCGCCGGAAACCCCTGCGGTCAGGTAAATGGCCATTGCCACGCCCAAACCCCAGATGATACTGATTTCCCACTGGCCGAAGGTGGCGCCAGCCACTTTCAACGCTGCCACGCACCCTACACCGAAGAAAATCAACAACCCGGTGCCGAGAAACTCGGCGATGCACTGGCCTTTTAAGGTTGATGTCTGACTCATAATCGGATCCTGCAAAAGAGTAATGGTTATTGTTAGCACGGGCGATCGCTCCCCCATGATGTCGTGTAGACATAGTGTTAATTTATCGTTAACGAGCAAAAACGAGAAATATCGAAATTAAAATGTGTGTACTGCGTCAATAAAATGAGCGTTTTCGAGCGCTGAAGCGCGTTTTTGCACCATAGCGAAATGTGAGCTGAATCATTTTTGTAACCCAGGCCTTAACAATTTAGTGGTAGACGCGCGCGTTGCACCAGGATGAGGACTAAAAGTGTTGCAAAGCGCAAACAGCGCGGCTCCGCGCTGGACAGGGGCTGGTGGGCTTCATACAATCGGGGACAAGCGAGATCCGCTCAATATCATAAGGCGTCGCCGATTTTCGGGACGGGGATTTTTAAAGACACGAATCATTCGGGTTGCAAGAAAGCGGTGACGCACCTGCAACACGAAGAATCAAGTGTATATCCATCAACGCCTTGCAACTCAGGAGAGGTATGACAATGTCATTAGAAGTGTTTGAAAAACTGGAAGCGAAGGTGCAGCAGGCGATTGATACCATCACGCTGCTGCAGATGGAAATCGAAGAGCTGAAAGAGAAAAACAATAGCCTGGCGCAGGAAGTACAGTCTGCTCAACATAGCCGTGAAGAGCTGGAGCGTGAAAATCACCAACTGAGAGAGCAGCAACACGGCTGGCAGGAGCGCTTGCAGGCTCTGCTGGGGCGTATGGAAGAAGTCTGATTACGCTTTATCTTTCGCGTAGCTGCGGCATTGGTTGCTTGTATTCACCCCGGTAATAACGTTATCGATGCTGCCGGGGAAACGGGCTTAGGCCTTGCTACAGTGCGAAATCTTTAGGGAAAGTACTACGATGTCGGATAAGCGAAGCGCCATCCGGCAAAAAGAAGAAGGGCACCTGACGGTGCCCTTTTGTTTACTCGATATCGAGGGGATCTTCGGAAAGGATAATGCCGGTGCTATCGGCATAAAGATGGTCGCCGGAGAAAAAGGTCACACCGCCGAAATTGACGCGCACGTCGCTTTCGCCGATGCCTTCGCCCGCTGCGCCAACCGGAATGGCGGCAATCGCCTGAATACCAATATCCAGCTCTTCCAGGTCGTCTACCTGGCGTACTGAGCCATAGACCACAATCCCTTCCCACTCGTTTTGCACCGCAGTGCGGGCGAGATCCGCGTCGATTAACGCACGACGCATTGAACCACCGCCGTCGACCAGCAGGACGCGACCACGGCCGTTTTGTTCGAGCAGATCGTACAGCAACCCGTTATCCTCGAAACATTTTACCGTGATGATTTGTCCGCCAAACGACGACCGTCCGCCAAAATTGGAGAACAGCGGTTCCACGACGTTGATCTCTTCCTGGTAAATATCACAAAGCTCAGAAGTATCGTATTTCATAGGATTAGCGTTCAGTTGCTGCGAGAACCGTCAGTATATCGCGCATCACGCGCTGTTGGCAAAATCATCAATTGTTCGTTGACATTTATCAGTTAAAAATGCGTTTGACTGATGATTATTCCTAATACAAACAATAGATTAGTTAACAGTGCACCTTTTACCGTGCGTTCCAGCATCGGCGGCATGGCGCGCGGGTCAAGCTCGCGCAGCACAAAGCGTGCCTGTTTGATAAGCAGCGGCGCAGCCAGCACAAACAGCCAGCCCCACAGGCTTTGCAGCGAAAACAGGTTAAACAGCGCAAGGCATAACAGCGCGCCAACCAGCAGACCGGCGTGGTAACGGCGTGCATTAATCGGCCCTAATCGCACGACCAGCGTATTTTTGCCGTTTTCGCGGTCGCTTTCGATATCGCGCAGATTATTGATATTCAATACTGCCGTCGCCAGCAGGCCACAGGCGGTCGCGGGTAAAATGACGGCCGGGATCAGCATATGTGTCTGCAAATACCAACTGCCCATTACACTTATCCAGCCGAAGAAAATCAGCACGGAGATATCGCCAAGACCAAGATAACCATACGGACGTTTGCCGATGGTGTAAGTGATGGCGGCAATAATCGACAGCCCGCCGAGCGCAAGGAAGCCGATGAAATCCGCCATTGTTTGTGTCGCCGCGGTTACCAGCAGCAGCCCGGAGATACAGCTCAGCACGATGACAATCATCAGCGCGCGCTTCATCTGCGCAAGGGAAATCGCCCCTTTCTGCATGCCGCGCAACGGACCAATGCGATCCGGTTTATCGCTGCCTTTGACCGCATCGCCGTAATCATTGGCGAGGTTGGAGAGGATTTGCAGCAATCCTGCGGTGATAAGCGCGAGCACCGCCACCAGCGGATCAAAGTAGCCCTGCCACCAGGCCAGCACTGTGCCAACGACAATCGCGGCGAAAGCCAGCGGTAATGTTTTCGGTCGCAGGCTTTCCAGCCATGCCTGGGTGAGACTCAGAGATTGCGTTTCGTTCATAAGGTCAGCCAACAAAAATGGGGGCATAAGCCCCCATCGAGTGTGATGAAAACGTTGTGACCGGGATTATAAGATAAAACGGCTCAGATCTTCATCTGCCACTAAAGCATCAAGATGCTTACTCACATAGTCTGCATCAATGATAATCGTCTCACCGCCCAGATCGCTGGCGTCATAAGAGATATCTTCCATCAGACGTTCCAGCACAGTATGCAAACGACGCGCACCGATGTTCTCCGTGGTTTCGTTCACCTGCCATGCGGCTTGAGCAATGCGTTTGATGCCGTCGTCGGTGAAATCAATATTTACGCCTTCGGTCGCCATCAGCGCTTTGTACTGTACGGTGATAGACGCGTTTGGCTCGGTCAGGATGCGTTCGAAATCTTGCGTGGTTAGCGCTTTCAACTCAACACGGATTGGCAAACGGCCTTGCAGTTCCGGGATCAAATCCGACGGGCTGGCAATCTGGAACGCACCAGAAGCAATAAACAGAACGTGATCGGTTTTCACCATCCCGTGTTTGGTCGACACGGTACAGCCTTCCACCAGCGGCAGCAGATCGCGCTGCACGCCTTCGCGAGAAACATCAGGACCAGAAGTGTTGCCGCGTTTACAGATTTTGTCGATCTCGTCGATAAACACGATCCCGTGCTGCTCAACGGCTTCGATAGCTTCCTGTTTCAGCTCTTCCGGGTTCACCAACTTCGCCGCTTCTTCTTCAATCAGCAGCTTCATTGCGTCTTTGATTTTCAGCTTACGCGGCTTTTGCTTCTGGCCGCCCAGGTTCTGGAACATGGACTGGAGCTGATTGGTCATCTCTTCCATGCCCGGAGGCGCCATAATTTCTACACCCATCGGCGCGGCAGCGAGATCAATTTCAATCTCTTTGTCGTCGAGCTGTCCTTCACGCAGTTTTTTGCGGAAAGATTGGCGCGCAGCGGAAGGCTCAGCGGCTTGTTCCGGCTGACCCCAGTTGTTTTTCGCCGGTGGGATCAATACGTCGAGAATACGCTCTTCCGCCATCTCTTCCGCGCGGTAACGGTTTTTCTCGATCGACTGACTGCGCACCATTTTCACTGCCGCATCGGTCAGATCGCGGATGATAGAATCCACTTCTTTCCCAACGTAGCCGACTTCGGTGAACTTGGTCGCTTCAACTTTGATAAACGGCGCGTTGGCCAGTTTTGCCAGACGGCGGGCAATTTCGGTTTTACCGACGCCGGTTGGCCCGATCATCAGAATGTTTTTCGGCGTAACTTCATGGCGCAACTCTTCATCAAGCTGCATGCGGCGCCAGCGGTTACGCAGGGCAATCGCCACAGAACGTTTTGCCGCGTCCTGGCCGATAATGTGTTTGTCCAGTTCGCTGACAATTTCGCGTGGGGTCATTTCAGACATGGGAGATCCTTACGCTTTATAGGCTAATTCTTCGATGGTATGGAAGTGGTTGGTGTAGATACAGATATCGCCTGCAATCCCCAACGCCTTCTCAGCAATTTCGCGTGCGCCAAGCTCGGTGTTCTCCAGCAACGCGCGGGCAGCGGCCTGGGCGTATGGCCCGCCGGAACCGATGGCGATCAGGTCATTTTCCGGCTGGATCACATCGCCGTTACCGGTGATGATCAGCGACGCGGTTTCGTCGGCAACCGCCAACAGTGCTTCCAGCTTGCGCAGCATGCGATCGGTGCGCCAGTCCTTTGCCAGCTCGACAGCCGCTTTCACCAGATGACCCTGGTGCATTTCCAGTTTACGTTCGAATAATTCAAACAGAGTGAAGGCGTCGGCCGTGCCGCCGGCAAAGCCTGCAATGACTTTGTCGTTATACAGGCGGCGAACTTTTTTCACGTTGCCTTTCATTACGGTGTTGCCCAGTGTGGCCTGGCCATCACCAGCGATAACGACATGGCCGTTACGGCGTACGCTTACGATTGTTGTCACGAGCAGACCCCTTGGTTACAAATGCACAATACAGCGCCCCGCACGGTGTACGGGGCAGAATGCAATTATAAATGGGGGGTGTTTTAGGGGTTTCAACCCCCGGCGGCGAGACGGATGCAGTTTGCGTGACCAGCCATTTTCAGGCGGCTAATGGTGGCATCGGCGCTCTCTTTGCCTTTCACTGGGCCCATCACCACGCGATTCCAGCCATTGTTGCTGGTAATACGTGAGTCGAAACCTTCGAATGCCAACTGTGCGCGTACCGTTTCTGCCTGATCCTGGCCTTTAAACGAACCGCACTGGATAAGCCAGCGGCGATCGTCTTTCTTCTCTGCCGTTTGCGGTTGCGCTTTTGGTGCTTCCACTTCACGCGTTACCGGCGCGGCTTGTTGCGTTTTCGGCGGCGTTGCGGCGGTATGCGGCGGCGTTTGCAGCAGATCCTGATACGGTTGCGAGGTGGCCGCCGGTTTTTGCTGCGTAGTGGGTTGCGTCTGGCGCGGCGGCGGCGTTGTTTGCGTGGTACGCGCCTGCTGCACCGGTTGTTCCGTCACGCGCGGCTGCGTGCGCGGCGGCTGTGCCTGTACAGGCTGCGACTGCGTCCACTGCTGTTGCTGTTGCATCTGCACTTGCTGCTGCGCCTGGCGCTGGCGTTGCAGTGTTTGCTGGCGCTGCTCCGGCGTCTGTTCGTTCCACGGCACTTCGTTGAGCTGTGTCGGTTGCTGGCGCATGTCAGCTTGCATTTGCGCTAACAATTGACGCTGCTCATCGGTCAGTTGCTCCGGTTTTTGCACTTCACCACCGGCCGTTGGCTCGGTTGGCGCACGTACGCCAGGCTGGCGGCTTTCCAGCTCTTTAATGTAGCGCCAGCGCTCTTCTGGTTTCGGTGGCAGGCCGTTGCCGGTCATTTTCTGGTTTTGCAGTGACTCGGATTCTTCTTTTTTGTGGTGCGTAATAAAGTACAAACCACCGATAAAGGCGACCAGCACGGCGGCCGCAATGGCGACCATAGCTGGAGAGACCGCAGACTTGCTGCGCTGTTTTTTCCTTGAGTTACTCGTCTTTCGCCGCGCAGGGGCCGACTGGCTGCGGCGTACATAATCTCGTTGTGCCACTATCGTTTCGCTGTATTTATTTCGTTTATCAGCCCGCCATGTTACTTAAGCGACGGGGTTTTGACCAGAAGAGGGCGTCTGAAAGCCCGCGGCTTTACTTCAGCGCCCGGGTGCTACCGCGCAGGATTAATTCACAGTCCAACAAGCGTGAACCGCTGTTTACGCTATGCCCCTGCAACTGCTCCAGCAGTAATAACATGGCTTCGCGACCAATTTCATAACGCGGTTGCGAAACGGTGGTCAGCGGCGGGTCGCAGAATTCAGCCAGTGAAATGTTATCAAAGCCGATGATCGACAAGTCGTCCGGTACTTTCAAACCCCGGCGTTTAGCTTGCGACAGCGCGCCGAGCGCCATCACATCGCTATGGCAGAACACGGCAGTCGGTGGCCTCGGTAGCATCAACAATTGATCCAACGCCCGTGCGCCTGCCTCAAACGTGAAATCGCCACGCGTGATGTAATGCGGATCAACGGTCACACCAGAACGGCGCAACGCCTGCACATACCCCTGCAAGCGGTAATGGCACAGCGGCATCTCTTCCGGACCGGCGATACAACCGATCCGCTGGTGCCCTTGTTCCTGCAAAAAGTTGACGGCGTTAAATGCAGCGGTCAGGTTATCGATATGCACCGTCGGCAATTCCAGCTCCGGTGCGAATTCATTAGCCATCACCATTGGCGGTAAATTGCGTTGCTCTTCAATGCTGGCGTCAAACGGCAAACGCGAGCCGAGCAGCAGCATGCCATCGATTTGCTTGGTGATAATCAGGTCGATAAAGGTTTTTTCCTGCTGATTTTGATGGGCGCAGTCGCCAATCAGCACCAGATAGCCGTGTTCCGCGGCAGTCACTTCAATGCCGCGAATAATCTCGCTGAAAAAGGGATCGCAAATATCCGGCACAATTACCAGCAGAGTGCGCGATTCATTGCGTTTGACGTTGCGTCCCATCGACTGAGGCAAATAACCCACTTCCATTGCCGCTTGTTCCACCCGATTGCGGGTAGCCTGTGACACTTTTTCCGGGTTCATTAATGCACGTGACACGGTTGCCGTCGAAACCTTTGCTTTCATGGCAACATCTTTCATGGTCGCTGCCGCAACCTGATTTTTGGGTTTCACCTTGTTCTCCTCGCATGCACGGCGCAGGCGTTGTCACATTTTTATCAGATAGTTAAGCGCACCGGTTACAGAATTTTCATGAAAAGTGTGATGAAAGTTGAATTTTATATGCCGGCTCGCAGCCTTAACTTTCAATCGGGTCGACATCCAGCACCCATTTCACTCGCCGCGCGTCCGGCAGGGTGTTAATCAGGGCCAGCGCGCCGGTGACGATATGCTGCAGGCGAATACGGGAAGGGTGTTGTAGCAGCAACTGCCAGCGGTAGCGCCCGGCGCGTTTGGCCGCCAGCGCCGGAACCGGGCCTAAAACCCATAGCTGGTTGTCTGCCAGTGGGCTGGCTTGCAGCAGATTTTTAAGCTGTTGTAGAAACAGCGGCGCGTGCTGGTTGTTCTGATCTTCAGCGCGGATCAACACATGGCTGGTCCACGGCGGCAATTGCATGGTTTGCCGCTCCGCCAGCGCCTGTTCCGCGAAGGTGTCATAACCTTTATGCAGCAGCGTTTGCAGAAGCGGATGTTCCGGGTGGTGCGTTTGCAGTACCACTTCACCCTGTTTGCCTGCGCGCCCGGCACGACCGGAAACTTGGGTATAAAGCTGGGCGAAACGCTCAGCAGCACGGAAATCTGCCGAGAACAACGCGCCGTCGACATCCAGCAGCGCAACCAGCGTAACATCCGGGAAGTGGTGGCCTTTTGCCAGCATTTGTGTGCCAATCAGAATGCGCGCACCGCCACGATGCACTTCTGCAAGATGCTGCTCCAGCGCGCCTTTGCGGCTGGTGGTGTCGCGATCAATACGTGATAGCGGCACACCGGGAAACATCGGCGTCAACGCGTGTTCCAACTGTTCGGTGCCAAGACCAACGGGCAATAAATGTGTAGAACCGCAGGACGGACACTGGCGCGGTACCGGGCGCTGGCTGTCACAGTGGTGACAGCGTAGATGCTGCTGCGCCTGATGGAAGGTGTAATAGTGATCACAGCGCGGGCATTCCGCTATCCAGCCACAGTCATGACACAGCAAGGCAGGCGAAAAACCGCGGCGGTTAAGGAACAAAATAACCTGGTTTCCTGCTTGCAGATGCTGGCGCATACGGTTGATCAGCGCCGGAGCCAGACCGGCCTGTAACGGCTGGCCTTTCAGATCCAGAACATGTTGCATTGCCGGGCGCGCGTGGCCTGCGCGACGGGTCAGGCGCAGCAGGTGATATTTGCGCGACCGCACGTTATGCAGGGTTTCCAGCGCGGGTGTCGCCGAACCAAGAATAATCGGGATCTGCTCACTGTGAGCGCGATAAACCGCCAGATCGCGGGCGTGATAACGCCAGCCTTCCTGCTGTTTATAGGAGCTGTCGTGCTCTTCGTCGATGACAATCACGCCAAGGTTCTTAAACGGGGTAAACAGCGATGAGCGCGTGCCGATCACAATCGCCGCTTCGCCGTTCTTTGCTTTTTGCCATGTTATCAGGCGCTCGCTGTCATTCAGCCCCGAGTGCAGCACCTCGACCGGCGCATTAAAACGCTCGCGAAAGCGGGCAATGGTTTGCGGTGTCAGACCAATTTCCGGCACCATCACCAGCGCCTGCTTTCCCTGCGCCAGCACGTTTTCCAGCACGCTTAAATAGACTTCTGTTTTGCCGGAGCCGGTCACGCCTGCCAGCAACCAGGCGGAAAAGCGATCCGCTGCGCTGTGGATAGCGCCGACCGCAGTGGCTTGCTCTGTGTTCAGACGCAACCGGTCACCGCTAACGGAAAATGTTGTGCGCCAGTCGTTAAAGGTTGGCGTTTCGCTGTTCATCTCCGCCAGCCCTTTGGCGCGCAACGCTTGCAGGGTAACGCTTTTCAGATCCAGCGCTGCCAGTTGATGCTGCCAGATTTTGCCTTTACGCAGCGCCGAGAGTGCTTGCTGCTGCTTAGCTGACTTTACGCGGTTGATGTCCATTGCCTGGCCCTGCTCGGTGGCGAACCAGTAGCCCTGAAACTCCGCGCTGGCGGGTTTAGTCTGGCGCAGCAGAACGGGAAGGGCGTTGAACAACACATCACCGATCGGATGGTGGTAATACTCCGCCGCCCAGAGCAATAGCCGCCAGACCGCCGGGGAAAAAACCGGTTCGCTGTCGAGCACCTCTTCCACGCTTTTGAGATCGGCCAGCGGCAACTCGCTTTCGTCGCCCACTGCCATCACAATGCCGATGCGATGCTGGTTACCAAACGGCACACGCACGCGACAGCCCGCGCGCGCGGACATCTCATCCGGCAACAGGTAATCGAACGTGCGGGGCAAAGGTACAGATAGCGCAACGCGGGCGACGGGCATCTCATCATCCTGACTTGAAAACTGGCGGGATAGTATACACATTGTTGCTACGGGCGAGCGGATCAGTTTGCATGTGCTGGCTAATTTCTGTATGATTCGCCGCCTTTGATGCGTTTTGAACGTGCCAAAGATACACTTACATATTAACTCGCGTGGTGTCTGGCGTTAGGGCTGGAAGAGCGACGCGGCCTTAAACTGAGGTTTCCCATGAAAAAAGGTATTCACCCGAATTATGTAGCGATTACTGCAACTTGCTCTTGCGGTAACGTAATCAAAACCCACTCAACTCTGGGTCGCGATCTGAACCTGGACGTGTGTGGTCAATGCCACCCGTTCTTCACCGGCAAGCAGCGTGATGTTGCAACTGGTGGCCGTGTTGACCGTTTCAACAAACGCTTCAGCATCCCGGGCAGCAAATAAGTTGCCAAAGAAAAAAGCGCCGAAAGGCGCTTTTTTTGTCTCTGCGTTTTGCCGAAAGGGTGAATTTTTGTGATGAATATCACAAAAATATTGCTCTGACTAAAAAACGCGCATATTCTTTTCGCCATCCACTCCTGTGAACCTGAGCGAAAGAAATGAGCGATTTGCTAACGGCTGTGAAAAACGTATTTATGTCTTACCTGCTCTCACTGGCGGAAGTGCACCCGGAAGTCACGCGCTTCTGAGCGAGCCGATGAGATAAACAAAAAGGGCGGAAGATATCTTCCGCCCTTTTTGTTGCGATCAGTATTCCCACGTATCCGGGTCGATGCCCAGTTCACGCATAATCACTTTCGCCTCTTCCGGGATTTCGTCGCTGCGCTCTTTGCGCAGGTCTTCATCGTTCGGCAAGGGTTGACCGGTAAACGCATGCAAAAACGCTTCACACAGCAGCTCGCTGTTGGTGGCGTGACGCAAGTTGTTCACCTGACGACGGGTACGTTCATCGGTGAGGATTTTTAACACCTTAAGAGGAATGGAAACCGTAATTTTTTTTACTTGTTCACTCTTCTTGCCGTGCTCAGCGTATGGGCTGATATATTCGCCGCTCCATTCAGCCATGAGATACCTTTAATCCTCTCAGTCATTAGTCTAAACCCGGGCACCGCCGGGCCGTAATTCCGCGTAGTTTACCGTAGAGTCACCATGGTGACACGGTGTATCGCTCCGCTACCGGTACTAAAGCGTATAATTTTAACGGCTATTGCGCTTTTGCTCAATCTATACGCAAAGAAGTTTAGATGTCCAGATGTATTGACGTCTATTGCCGCAGTGTTTACTCTGTCGTGAGACTTTTCATCCATTAAGCCAGGAAGCCTTCACCATGACGCGTAAACAGGCCACCATCGCAGTGCGTAGCGGATTGAACGATGACGAGCAGTACGGTTGCGTTGTCCCGCCGATTCATCTCTCCAGTACCTATAATTTCACCGGCTTTAACGAACCTCGCGCGCATGACTACTCGCGTCGCGGCAATCCAACGCGTGATGTGGTTCAGCGCGCGTTGGCGGAACTGGAAGGTGGTGCGGGCGCGGTATTGACCAATACCGGCATGTCGGCGATTCACCTGGTGACGACCGTGTTTCTCAAACCTGGCGACCTGCTGGTAGCACCGCACGACTGCTATGGCGGCAGCTATCGCCTGTTCGATAGCCTGGCGAAACGCGGTTGCTACCGGGTGAAATTTGTTGACCAGGGCGATGAGCAGGCATTGAAAGCGGCGTTAGCGGAACAACCGAAGCTGGTGCTGGTCGAAAGCCCAAGCAACCCGTTGTTGCGCGTGGTGGATATCGCGAAAATCTGCCAGCTTGCGCGTGAAGCTGGCGCAATCAGCGTGGTGGATAACACGTTCCTGAGCCCGGCATTGCAGAACCCGTTAGCGCTGGGCGCGGATTTGGTGCTGCACTCCTGCACCAAATACCTCAACGGCCATTCCGATGTGGTAGCGGGCGTGGTGATTGCGAAAGATGAGGCTACTGTCACCGAACTGGCATGGTGGGCGAATAATATTGGCGTCACCGGCAGCGCCTTCGACAGTTATCTGCTGTTGCGTGGTCTGCGTACGTTGTCGCCGCGCATGGAAGTGGCGCAGCGTAACGCACAAGCGATTGTCGATTTCCTGCAAAAACAGCCGTTGGTGAAAAAGCTGTACCACCCATCTCTGCCGCATAATCAGGGGCATGAGATTGCTGCGCGTCAACAAAAAGGCTTTGGCGCAATGTTAAGTTTTGAGCTGGATGGCGACGAACAAACGCTGCGTCGTTTCTTAAGTGGTCTATCGTTGTTTACGCTGGCGGAATCATTAGGCGGGGTTGAAAGCTTAATCTCCCACGCCGCGACAATGACTCACGCAGGCATGGCGCCCGAAGCGCGCGCCGCAGCGGGAATTTCTGAGACGCTATTGCGTATCTCAGCCGGTATTGAAGACAGTGAAGATCTAATTGCCGATCTGGAAAATGGCTTCCGGGTCGCAGCTGAGGGGTAAACATGAGTGTGATTGCGCAGGCAGGGACGAAGGCTCGTCAGCTGCACAAATTTGGTGGGAGTAGTCTGGCGGATGTGAAATGTTACCTGCGCGTCGCAGGGATCATGGCGGAGTATTCACAACCGGGCGACATGATGGTTGTCTCGGCCGCAGGCAGCACCACCAACCAGCTGATCAGCTGGCTGAAGTTGAGCCAGACTGACAGGCTTTCTGCGCATCAGGTTCAACAATCGCTGCGTCGTTACCAGACTGATTTAATCAACGGGCTGTTGCCCGCAGCGATTGCCGACGGTCTGACCAGCGAGTTTATTCACGATCTTGAACACCTCGCGGTGCTGCTGGATGGCGGCATCACCGACGCGGTTTACGCCGAAGTGGTCGGCCATGGTGAAATCTGGTCGGCGCGTTTAATGTCTGCCTTGCTGAATCAGCAGGGTCTGGATGCCGCTTGGCTGGATGCCCGCGATTTCCTGCGTGCAGAACGCTCGGCGCAACCGCAGGTGAATGAAGGCGCGTCTTATCCTCTGCTGCAACAACAACTGGCGCAGTATCCGGGTAAACGTATCGTCGTGACCGGCTTTATCAGCCGCAACGAAGCTGGCGAAACCGTGCTGTTGGGGCGTAACGGCTCGGATTACTCGGCAACGCAAATAGGCGCGCTGGGCGATGTCTCCCGCGTAACCATCTGGAGTGATGTGGCGGGCGTTTACAGCGCGGACCCGCGTAAAGTCAAAGATGCTTGTCTGCTGCCGCTGCTACGCCTTGATGAAGCCAGCGAGCTGGCGCGTCTGGCGGCACCGGTGTTGCATGCGCGTACATTGCAGCCCGTCTCCGGCAGTAATATCGATCTGCAATTGCGCTGTAGTTACAACCCGGAACAGGGGTCGACACGCATTGAACGTGTGCTGGCTTCCGGCACCGGGGCGCGGATTGTCACCAGCCATGATGACGTTTGCCTGATTGAATTTCTGGTGCCGTCCGGGCAGGACTTTAAGCTGGCGCACAAAGAGATTGATCTGATTCTTAAGCGCGCGCAGGTGCGCCCACTGGCGGTTGGCGCCCATGCTGACCGCAACTTATTGCAACTGTGCTACACCTCAGAAGTTGTCGATAGCGTCTTTAAACTGCTTGATGAAGCCGGTTTGCCGGGTGAATTGCGTTTGCGCCAGGGGCTGGCGCTGGTAGCAATGGTGGGAGCGGGCGTGTGTCGTAACCCGTTGCACAGTCACCGTTTCTGGCAGCAGCTTAAAGGCCAGCCGGTGGAGTTTATCTGGCAATCTGACGAAGGCATTAGCCTGGTTGCCGTTCTGCGCGTTGGCCCAACGGAAAGCCTGATTCAGGGGCTGCATCAATCGCTGTTCCGCGCAGAAAAACGCATTGGTCTGGTGCTGTTTGGCAAAGGCAATATTGGTTCCCGCTGGCTGGAGTTGTTCTCGCGCGAGCAGAGCGCGTTGTCGGCGCGTACCGGTTTTGAATTTGTGCTGGCGGGCGTGGTGGATAGCCGCCGCAGTTTGCTGAGTTATGACGGACTGGATGCCAGCCGCGCGCTGGCGTTCTTTAACGATGAAGCAGTAGAGCAGGATGAGGAGTCGCTGTTTTTGTGGATGCGCGCCCATCCGTACGACGATCTGGTGGTGCTGGACGTTACCGCAAGCTCGCAGCTAGCGGAGCAGTATCTGGATTTCGCCAGCCACGGCTTCCATGTGATCAGCGCCAACAAACTGGCCGGAGCCAGCACGACCGATAAGTATCGTCAGATCCACGATGCGTTCGAAAAAACCGGACGCCGCTGGTTGTATAACGCGACTGTTGGTGCAGGTCTGCCGGTGAATCATACCGTGCGCGACCTGCGTGAAAGCGGTGATGCGATTCTGGCGATCAGCGGGATTTTCTCCGGTACGCTCTCCTGGCTGTTCCTGCAATTCGACGGTTCCGTGCCGTTTACCGATTTAGTGGATCAGGCCTGGCAGCAAGGGTTGACCGAGCCGGATCCACGCGTTGATCTTTCCGGCAAAGATGTGATGCGCAAGCTGGTGATCCTCGCCCGCGAGGCGGGTTACGATATCGAACCAGACCAGGTGCGCGTGGAGTCTTTAGTACCTGCGGGTTGCGAAGAGGGATCGGTCGATCACTTCTTTGAAAACGGTGACGAGCTGAATGACCAGATGGTGCAACGCCTGGAAGCTGCCCGTGAAATGGGGCTGGTGCTGCGTTATGTGGCTCGTTTCGATGCCAACGGTAAAGCGCGCGTCGGCGTTGAGGCCGTTCGGGCGGAACACCCGCTGGCGGCGGTTTTACCGGGGGATAATGTCTTCGCCATTGAAAGCCGCTGGTACCGCGATAACCCGCTGGTGATCCGCGGGCCGGGTGCGGGTCGTGATGTGACCGCCGGTGCTATCCAGTCGGATATCAATCGCCTCGCACAGTTACTGTAGTCCCTTTCTCTTATCCTCTCTCTGAACAGGGAGAGGATGCTTCTACTGCATCATGAACTTTTTTCATCTTCGCTGAACATTCCTCACACAGAATGGTGATTTTCCTGTTGACGCCCCGATCGTTTTCCGTCATTTTTACATCTGGACGTCTAAACGTATAGAAGTTCACAAGACAATAGACAATGACATGTGATTGATGAGGTAAGGTATGAGCTTTTTTCACGCCAACCAGCGGGAAGCCCTGAACCAGAGCCTGGCGGAAGTTCACGGCCAGATTAATGTTTCCTTTGAATTTTTCCCGCCGCGCACCAGTGAAATGGAACAGACCTTATGGCACTCCATCGATCGTTTAAGCAGCCTGAAGCCGAAATTTGTTTCGGTGACTTATGGTGCAAACTCGGGCGAGCGCGATCGCACACACAGCATCATTAAAGGCATCAAAGACCGCACCGGGCTGGAAGCGGTGCCGCATTTGACCTGCATCGATGCCACGCGTGACGAGTTGCGCACTATCGCGCAGGATTACTGGAACAACGGCATTCGCCACATTGTGGCATTACGCGGTGATTTACCACCGGGCGGCGGCAAGCCGGACATGTACGCTGCCGATCTGGTGACGTTGTTAAAAGAGGTCGCGGATTTTGATATCTCCGTCGCCGCTTACCCGGAAGTTCACCCGGAAGCGAAAAGCGCGCAGGCCGATCTGTTGAACCTGAAGCGGAAAGTAGATGCGGGCGCGAGCCGCGCGATTACCCAGTTCTTTTTCGATGTGGAAAGCTACCTGCGTTTTCGCGATCGCTGTGCGGCAACCGGTATTGATGTTGAGATCGTGCCGGGTATCCTGCCGGTTTCGAATTTTAAGCAGGCGAAAAAATTTGCCGATATGACCAATGTGCGTATTCCGGCGTGGATGTCGCAAATGTTCGACGGCCTGGATGACGACGCGGAAACCCGCAAACTGGTGGGCGCAAATATCGCCATGGATATGGTGAAAATTTTAAGCCGCGAAGGGGTGAAAGATTTCCACTTCTATACGCTGAACCGCGCCGAAATGAGTTACGCCATTTGCCACACGCTGGGCGTTCGTCCGGCGGTGTAAAAAAGAAAAGCCGGATCGCGATCCGGCTTTTTTATGGCTAACTGAAAACCACGTCCTGTGGGCTGGTTATCAACAGATTTTGGCTCTGCATTGTCTTTGAATTTACCTCTCACAGGACTGGCCGAGACTTCTTTTAAGGGTTTTGGTACGCGTAATCAATGCCGCTTTCTATAAAATCGAATGCTATTCCCACTCCTCCAGGAACCGTTTCCCGTACTGGTCGGCAACCAGCAGCGCGGCATAGACCTGATCCGGTGTCGCACCGCCCGGCATATTATGAATGGTTTCCCCTTGTGCACAGGCAGCCTGTGCCACGATGCGCATTTTTGCTGGAATATCGGTTTTGATATCCAGCTGCGCCAGCGTAATCGGTAAGCCGACGGTATGGCACAGCGCCGCGACCGTTTCGATCTCTTCCAGCGGTGCATTTTCCAGCACTAACTGGGTTAAGGTGCCAAATGCCACTTTTTCGCCGTGATAGTAATGATGTGCCTCCGGGATCGCCGTGATGCCGTTATGAATGGCGTGTGCCGCCGCCAGACCACCGCTCTCAAAGCCGACGCCGCTCAGGTAGGTATTGGCTTCCACCACGCGCTCCAGCGCAGGCGTCACAACATGCTGCTCGGCGGCGAACATCGCTTTTTCACCCTCTTCAAGCAGCGTGTTGTAACACAGCTCCGCCAGCGCGAGGGCGGATTGGGTACACTGACCTCCCGCCATCGTTTTTGCGCCACTGCGTGAACAAGCACGCGCTTCAAACCAGGTAGAGAGCGCATCGCCAATCCCGGCCGCCAGCAAACGCGCTGGCGCACCGGCGACGATTTTGGTATCGACAATTACCCGATCCGGGTTATTAGGTAGCAGCAAATAGCGATCGAACTCGCCGCTGTCGGTGTAGATAACCGACAGCGCGCTACAGGGCGCATCGGTAGACGCAATAGTCGGGGCGATCGCTACCGGCAACTGCATGAAATGCGCCAGCGCTTTAGCGGTATCCAGCGTTTTGCCGCCGCCGATGCCGAGCACCGCACCACAGCGGGCGCTTTCTGCTACACCGCGCAGTCGGTCAATTTCATTTTGTGAACATTCACCGCCGAACGGCGCGATTTCACAGGTCAGCCCGGCATCCACCAGACTTTTTTGCAGCGTTTCCTGCGCAAAACCGAGAACAAATTTGTCACCGACCACCAGCCAGCGATCGGCCAGCGGTTTGAGATAGTCACCGAGGCGGGTGATAACGTCTGCACCCTGGATATACTTGCCCGGCGACTGGATGATGCGGTCCATATACTGCCTCCTTACAGGTTGAGGTTGCCAAAAGCTGTTTTCCAGTCCTGTTCAAACTTCTCAATGGCTGACTCTACTGCGGGCGTGTTGAGCATTTGTTGCGCTACATCTAATGGGAGCGTGATCGCTTCGCATCCGACCAGCAAACACTCCAGTGCCTGGCGTGGCGTTTTAAAACTCGCGGCCAGCACTTTGCTTTCCGGCGCATGCAGTTGCAGCAGGGTTTGCAACTCCTGCACCATGCGGATCCCGTCTCCGCCCTGCGCATCGACGCGGTTAACATAAGGAGCGACATATTTCGCGCCCGCCAGTGCGGCAAGCAGCCCTTGCGTGGCGCTGTAAACTGCCGTGCCCAGCGTGACAATGCCCTCTTTTTTCAATTGCTTGATGGCGGCGAGACCCTCAGCTGTCACCGGGATTTTAACCACGATATCCGGTACGGCGTTATTGAGGCGTTTGGCCTCCGCCACCATGCCATCGGCTTCGCGGCTCATTACCTGGGCAAACAGCGTTCCCTGTGGGCCAATAACGCGTTGCAGGCGTGGCAATACATCCCAGAGGGAGTCTTTACCGGCAGCGATAATGCTTGGATTGGTGGTTACACCCGCCAGCGGGTAAATCCGCGCCAGGCGCTCCACTTCCGCGACGTTTGCGGTGTCCAGATACAGTTCCATCATGCTTCCTCATAGAGCGTTTCTGCACACAGCATAAGAGCGCGGGTTGTGTACCCGCCATATAACAAATCTGCCAAATACTGGACAAATGTGATCGAGAGAGCAAAGTGCGAGCTAGCTCACAAGTTACGTGATTGCTGATGAAAAAAGGTGTTGTACAGAGCAGTTGAAACAAACGGGGAATTTTTAACGTACAAAAATCCAGTTTTGGCGTTATTCGTCCAGCGGGGATTTTTCGCTGAGATGGCTGTGATATTGCTGGCGATATTCCGAGGGGGAGCGTTCCGTATTTTTACGAAACAGGCGGCAGAAGTAGTTGCTGTCAACAAACCCGCAACTGTGCGCTACTTCTTTCACTTTTAAATCGTACCCTTTGAGCAGCGTTTTGGCGTGCTCCAGCCGGGTATGAGTAAGATATTCATTGAAACCGACAGAACCGGTTTTCTGAAACAGGTGCGACAGGTAATTGGGTGAGATATAAAACGCCTGCGCCACCGATTCGCGCGTGAGCGGCAAAGCATAATTTTCGTCGATATAGTCACGAACAGCTTCGAACAGCGCCTGACTGCGCGACGCGGTTTGGATCTGGCTGCCGAGCAAGTCATGACAATGGCTGAGCAGAGTAGTGACGATCAGGCGCGCGGTTTGCTGTTCGTGCGGCTGCATCTGCATTTCATGCAGCGTCTGTAGCAGGAAGGAGCCGACACGCGGGCCGCGGCGCGCAACATGTTGTTTCGCCATGTTTTGCAGCATGGCACCATCCCACTGCGTGACGTTAAAACTGAGCTGTTGCTTGCCAAACAGCACGCTTAAGGTGGTGGCCGGTAGTTGCCATTGCGGGTGATTCCAGCTGCCCGCAGGAACGTATAGTACGTCGTGCTGCGACATCCGCGTGGTTTCGCCGTTAATCCCCGTGTCGGTCACCGTTCCCTCCAGCACTATCTCCAGGCGAGGAAAATCCACCTGGCAGGCCTGTGCAGGTGCGGTTCCGGCCGCGCCCGCAAAGCATATCTGCCGTAGCGGAGCCGGGCCGTTTATCAGGCGCGAGATAAGATGGCTGACATCGAGACTCATGGTGTCCCTTTGGTTGCTGGCGAAGGGACAACCTTAACTGGCAGGATCAAAAAAGGCCACAACCTGTGTGGCCTTTTGCGAGAACAGATAAATTAGCCGGTATTACGCATACCCGCCGCCACCCCGGCGATCGTGACCATCAGCGCTTGCTCAACGCGGTGATCCGGCTCTTTGCCTTCTTCTTCCGCGAGGCGCGAGCGGTGCAGCAACTCGGCCTGCAACACGTTCAGCGGATCGGTATAGATATTACGCAGCTGGATAGATTCGGCGATCCACGGCAGATCTGCCATTAAGTGCGAATCGTTGGCGATGGCCAGCACCACGTTGATATCCGCTTCCAGCAGCTTGCGCAGTTCGCTACCCAGCGCCCACAACTCAGGTTTCACCAGGCGCTGATCGTAATATTCCGCCAGCCACAGGTCGGCTTTGGAGAACACCATTTCCAGCATGCCAAGGCGGGTGGAGAAGAATGGCCAGTCGCGGCACATGGCTTCCAGTTCGCTCTGTTTGCCATCTTCCACCACTTTCTGCAACGCCGCACCCGCGCCCAGCCAGGCTGGCAGCATCAGGCGGTTTTGCGTCCAGGCGAAGATCCACGGGATCGCGCGCAGCGATTCAACACCGCCGGTCGGGCGACGTTTCGCCGGACGAGAACCCAGCGGCAGTTTGCCCAGTTCCTGCTCCGGCGTGGCGGAACGGAAGTACGGTACGAAATCTTTGTTTTCACGCACATAGCCACGGTACATATCGCAGGAGATATCCGACAGCTCGTCCATAATATGGCGCCATTCGGTTTTGGGCTCCGGCGGCGGCAGCAGGTTGGCTTCCATGATGGCGCTGGTATAGAGCGACAAGCTGCTGATGGTGACTTCCGGCAGACCGTATTTGAAGCGAATCATTTCGCCTTGTTCGGTAACGCGTAAGCCGCCTTTCAGGCTGCCTGGCGGTTGCGAGAGCAGCGCGGCGTGGGCCGGTGCGCCACCACGGCCAATAGAGCCGCCGCGACCGTGGAACAGTGTCAGCTCAATACCGGCTTTCTCGCAGGTTTTGATTAACGCATCCTGCGCCTGATATTGCGCCCAGGAGGCTGCCATCACACCCGCGTCTTTCGCCGAGTCGGAGTAGCCAATCATGACCATCTGTTTGCCCTGAATAAAGCCGCGATACCAGTCGATATTCAGTAACTGGGTCATTACATCATCGGCGTTATTCAGGTCATCAAGGGTTTCAAACAGTGGTGCGACCGGCAGAGCAAAGCCGATACCGGCTTCTTTCAGTAGCAGGTGAACCGCCAGTACATCGGACGGCGTCTTCGCCATTGAGATCACATACGCGGCGATGGATCCGCGCGGCGCTTCGGCGATCACCCGGCAGGTGTCCAGCACTTCGCGCGTCTCTTCACTTGGTTCCCACTGGCGCGGCAACAGCGGACGTTTGGAATTCAGTTCACGGATCAGGAATGCCTGTTTATCGGCTTCAGACCAGCTTTCGTAGTCGCCAATGCCCAGATAACGCGTCAGTTCGCCCAGCGCTTCCGTATGACGGGTGCTCTCCTGGCGAATGTCGATACGCACCAGCGGCACGCCGAAACTCTTCACGCGGCGTAATGTATCGAGCAGTTCACCGTTGGCGATAATGCCCATGCCGCAGGCCTGCAACGATTTATAACAGGCGTAGAGCGGTTCCCACAGCTGCTCATTTTGCGTCAGCAGCCCGGCAGGTTTCGGTAATTTCTGGCCTTTCAGGCGTGCTTCCAGCCAGGCCTGGGTTGCCATCAGATCGCCGCGCAGCTTCTTCATCAGGTAGCGATACGGTTCGCGCGCGCCTTCCGCGCCCGCCAGTTCCCGCAGCTCGTCGGTACACTCCACCATCGACAGTTCGGAAATCAGCAACTGAACATCTTTCAGGAACAGATCGGTTGCTTTCCAGCGGCTGAGCAGCAGGACATGGCGGGTGATATCGGCGGTAACGTTCGGGTTGCCGTCACGGTCGCCGCCCATCCACGAGGTAAAGCGCACCGGAACAAAATCCACTGGCAGTTTGTAATTGAGGTTCTCTTCCAGCTGTTCGTTCAGCTCGCGCAGATAGTTTGGCACGCCTTCCCACAGGCTGTTTTCCACTACCGCAAAGCCCCATTTGGCTTCATCTACCGGGCTTGGGCGGTTTCTGCGGATTTCGTCGGTATGCCAGGACTGGGCGATCAACTGGCGCAGTCGGCGCATCAGCTGGTGGCGTTCATAATCGGCAATATCGCTGTTATCCAACTGCTTTAAGCAGTTATTCACTTCCACCATTTTGTGGATCAGCGTACGGCGAGTGATTTCGGTCGGGTGCGCAGTCAGCACCAGCTCTAGCGACAGCGATTCAATCGCTTTAATAATGGTGGTTTCGTTGAGATGAGGCTGGTCTTTCAGCTTTCTGATGGTCTGGGCAATCACTTCCGGGTTGCTGGCCGCTTCACCTTTCGCTGAAATGCTATGGTATTGCTCAGCGGTGTTAGCAAGGTTCAGAAACTGGCTAAACGCGCGCGCCACCGGCAGCAGTTCGTCATTGGACAGATTCTGCAAGGTGGTGAGCAGCTCCTGACGGTTGGCTTCATTACCGGCGCGAGAAGATTTGGACAGCTTACGGATTGTTTCTACCCGGTCGAGAATGTTCTCGCCCAGTGCATCCTTGATGGTATCTCCCAGCAGTTTGCCGAGCATACTGACATTACTACGCAAAGCGGAATATTGTTCGTTCATGTTACCCCAGACACCCCATCTCATTTTATTTTGTTATACCTGTCATTGAGCAGATATAAGACACCGTCTTTTATAAAGCCACGTAAAACCCACCGCGTCAATTGTTGCGAAATCGCTTCAGCAAACGAATAAATGCCGACAATTTACGAAATTTAATTCGCATCGTGTCCAATAAGTATTGCTTATGGGATCGTGACAATTGTCACGCTTTTCCGCACATAAAAACCCCCTCATACGAGGGGGTAAAAAAGCGAAAATCACGTCAGTGCCAGCAGAAATGATGAACAACCTGGGTGATAAGTTCGCGCGTGGGTTTAATAAAGCGGGTTTCCAGGTATTCATCCGGCTGGTGTGCCTGGTTGATAGACCCTGGCCCCAGCACCAGCGTCGGGCAAAGCGTCTGAATAAAAGGCGCTTCGGTGCAGTAGTTCACCACTTCGGTTTCGACGCCGAGCAGTTTTTCTACCACTTCTACCAGTTGGTGATCCGGCGGGCATTCGTATCCCGGAATCGGCGGGTGCAGTTCGGAAATGGTCAAACGACCCGGCCAGCGGGAACTTACCGGCTCCAGCGCATCATTTAACAGCCCATTGAGATCGTTAAGCGTCATGCCCGGCAGCGGGCGAATATCCATATACAGTTCGCAACAGGCGCAGATACGGTTTGCCGCATCACCACCGTGAATATGCCCAAGGTTTAACGTGGGATACGGCACGGTGAACGCGTCATAGTGATAACGCTCTTTCAGGCTGTCGCGCAGTTGCAAAATATGACCGATGGCATCGTGCATCAGTTCGATGGCGTTGACGCCGCGCGCCGGATCGCTGGAGTGGCCCGATTGACCAAGAATGCGAATCGCATTGGAGATATGGCCTTTATGCGCACGCACCGGTTGCAGCGAGGTCGGTTCGCCAATAATGGCGCAGTCCGGGCGCAACTGCGTGTTCTCGGAGAAATAGCGCGCACCGGCCATGCTGGTTTCTTCATCGGCGGTGGCGAGTACATACAACGGCTTGCTCAGTTTTGTCACATCGACGTCACGCAGCGCATCAAGAATAAAGGCGAAAAAGCCTTTCATGTCAGCAGTGCCCAGGCCGTAGAGTTTGTTTTCATGCTCGGTCAGCGTGAACGGGTCGCGCGTCCAACGCCCGTCATCAAACGGCACCGTGTCGGTGTGACCGGTCAGTAACAGGCCGCCCGCACCGGTTCCGGCACTGGCGAGCATATTGAATTTATTGCGGGTGCCGGGGACCGGCTGCACTTCAACCGTGAAACCGAGGTCGCCAAACCATCCTGCCAGCAAATTGATTAAAGACGCATTACTCTGATCCAGCGCTTCTTCCGTCGCGCTGATCGACGGTGTGGCTATCAGGGCGCGGTAGATCTCGATAAATGGTGGCAAATTCATTTTCATTGTTGACATACCTGAGTTCGTGATAGTATCAATATTCATGCACTAAATGTGAATAAAAATACAATAATGTTGAGCGTAAGGGAACCCATGCGGCGACTTTGCTCAGCGACGCGGGATTGATGCCGAGTCTTTCCCTGGCACACATGACGTAAGAAGGTAAACCGCCCCAATGTTGAACACATTAATTGTGGGTGCCAGCGGTTATGCTGGTGCAGAGCTAGTGACCTATGTAAATCGCCATCCTCATATGAACATAACCGCTTTGACGGTTTCTGCGCAAAGTAATGATGCAGGAAAATGTATCTCTGATTTACATCCGCAGTTGAAAGGCATTGTTGATCTCCCGTTACAGCCGATGTCCGATATTGGCGATTTCCTGGATGGCGTGGATATTGTTTTCCTCGCGACCGCCCATGAAGTCAGCCACGATCTGGCACCAACCTGCCTGGCGGCGGGATGTGTGGTGTTCGATCTCTCGGGCGCCTTCCGCGTTAACGATCCCGCGTTTTACGAAAAATTCTACGGTTTCACCCATCAGCACGCCGATCTGCTGGCACAGGCGGTGTATGGGCTGGCGGAGTGGAACCATGACAAATTGAAAGAAGCGCAGTTAATTGCCGTGCCGGGTTGCTACCCGACGGCGGCGCAACTGTCGTTAAAACCGCTGATCGACGCCGGGCTGCTGGATCTGAACCAGTGGCCGGTGATCAACGCAACCAGCGGCGTAAGTGGCGCGGGGCGCAAAGCGGCGCTTTCTAACAGTTTCTGCGAAGTGAGCCTGCAACCTTACGGCGTTTTCAACCATCGCCACCATCCGGAAATCGCCACACATCTTGGCGCGAATGTGATTTTCACACCGCACCTGGCGAGCTTCCCGCGTGGGATCCTCGAAACCATTACTTGCCGTTTGCAACCGGGCGTGACCCACGCGCAGGTCGCAGATGTGTTCAAACAGGCGTATGGCGATAAACCGCTGGTGCGTTTGTACGACAAAGGTGTTCCGGCGTTGAAAAACGTGGTTGGCCTGCCATTTTGCGATATCGGTTTTGCGGTACAAGATGAGCACCTGATTGTCGTCGCCACGGAAGATAACCTGCTGAAAGGCGCGGCGGCGCAGGCAGTACAGTGCGCGAATATTCGTTTTGGCTATGCTGAAACCCAGTCCCTTATTTAATTGAACAGGCGTGATGATGAATCCATTAATTATTAAGCTCGGTGGCGTACTGCTGGATAGCGAGGAAGCGCTGGAGCGTTTGTTTACGGCACTGGTGCAATATCGTGAATCTCATCAGCGCCCGTTAGTGATTGTCCACGGCGGCGGCTGCGTGGTGGATGAGCTGATGAAACAGCTTAATCTGCCGGTGAAGAAGAAAAACGGCCTGCGCGTGACCCCGGCGGATCAGATTGACATCATCACCGGTGCGCTGGCCGGTACGGCCAACAAAACCCTGCTAGCGTGGGCGAAGAAACACCATATTGCCTCTGTTGGCTTGTTTCTTGGCGATGGTGACAGCGTGAAAGTGACACAGTTGGATGAAGAGCTTGGGCATGTGGGCCTGGCTCAGCCGGGTTCACCGAAACTGATTAATGCACTGCTTGATGGCGGTTTCTTACCGGTGATCAGCTCCATCGGCGTCACTGATGAAGGTGAGCTGATGAACGTGAACGCCGATCAGGCGGCAACTGCGCTGGCCGCAACGCTGGGTGCGGATCTGATCCTGCTGTCTGATGTCAGCGGTATTTTGGATGGTAAAGGCCAGCGTATTGCCGAGATGACAGCGGCGAAAGCGGAGCAATTGATTGCACAGGGCATCATCACCGATGGCATGATCGTGAAGGTAAATGCAGCGCTGGATGCGGCGCGTACGCTGGGCCGGCCGGTAGATATCGCTTCCTGGCGTCATGCCGAGCAGCTCCCCGCGCTGTTTAACGGCACGCCAATTGGCACCCGTATTCTGGCGTAACGACACAACAATTTATATAGGCCGGGCTGGCGCAGCGCCGTCCGGCAAAACGAATAAAGAGAAGGAAGCAAACTATGGCACTTTGGGGCGGGCGTTTTACTCAGGCGGCGGATCAACGGTTCAAACAGTTCAACGACTCTTTGCGCTTTGACTATCGCCTGGCGGAGCAGGATATCGTTGGCTCTGTGGCCTGGTCCAAAGCGTTGGTAACCGTTGGCGTACTGACAGCGGCTGAGCAGCAGCAACTTGAAGAGGCGCTGAACAATCTGCTGGAAGAGGTTCGCGCCAACCCGCAACAGATCCTGCAAAGCGATGCGGAAGATATTCACAGCTGGGTGGAAGGTAAGCTTATTGATAAGGTTGGCCAACTGGGCAAAAAACTGCACACCGGGCGCAGCCGTAATGACCAGGTCGCTACCGATCTGAAGCTGTGGTGTAAAGACACCATCAGTGAATTGCTGCTGGCGAATCGCCAGTTGCAGAGCGCGCTGGTGGTGACGGCGGAAAATAACCAGGACGCAGTCATGCCCGGTTACACGCACCTGCAACGCGCGCAGCCGGTGACGTTCGCGCACTGGTCGCTGGCCTACGTCGAGATGCTGGCGCGGGATGAAAGCCGCTTGCAGGATACGCTGAAACGCCTGGATGTCAGCCCGCTGGGCAGCGGCGCGCTGGCGGGAACGGCTTATGAAATCGACCGTGAGCAGTTAGCCGGCTGGCTGGGTTTTGCCTCGGCAACCCGCAATAGCCTGGACAGTGTGTCCGACCGCGACCACGTGCTGGAACTGCTCTCTGACGCTTCAATCGGCATGGTGCATCTGTCGCGCTTTGCCGAAGACCTGATTTTCTTTAACTCCGGCGAAGCGGCGTTTGTTGAGCTTTCTGACCGCGTGACCTCGGGTTCTTCGCTGATGCCGCAAAAGAAAAACCCGGATGCGCTGGAGCTGATCCGCGGTAAGTGCGGCCGTGTGCAGGGCGCGCTTACCGGCATGATGATGACGCTAAAAGGTTTGCCGCTGGCGTACAACAAAGACATGCAGGAAGACAAAGAAGGGTTGTTCGATGCGCTCGATACCTGGCTTGCCTGCTTGCATATGGCGGCGCTGGTGCTGGATGGCATTCAAGTGAAACGCCCGCGCTGCCAGGAAGCGGCGCAGCAGGGTTACGCCAATGCCACTGAGTTGGCGGATTACCTTGTCGCGAAAGGCGTACCGTTTCGCGAAGCACATCATATTGTTGGGGAAGCAGTGGTAGAAGCGATTCGGCAGGGCAAGCCGCTGGAAGATCTGCCGCTTGCCGATCTGCAAAAATTCAGCGATGTGATTGGCGACGATGTTTACCCGATTCTGTCCCTGCAATCCTGCCTTGATAAACGCGCGGCGAAAGGCGGTGTGTCACCGGTGCAGGTAGCGCAGGCGATTGCGGATGCGAAGGCGCGATTGGTATAAGCGCGGCGCTGTTTGCAAACAGGAGCCTGGCTTTACGCCGGGCTTTTTTATGCAAAAAAAAAAGCGGACTCTCAGGTCCGCAAAACGTTCACGTTGGCTTTAGTTGTTCAGAGAGAAGCAGAGTAAGTTGTCTCATCACGGGGTAAGTGAGGCACCGCTTCGTTTCTGGTGCCAATTATTGAACAGAATGCTTGATAGGGATAATCGTTCATTGCTATGCTATCTATCGCCATGAACTATCGTGGCGACGGAGGATGAATAATGAATATTCGTGATCTTGAGTACCTGGTGGCGTTAGCCGAACACCGCCATTTTCGCCGTGCAGCCGATTCCTGCCACGTCAGCCAGCCCACGCTGAGTGGGCAGATCCGTAAACTGGAAGATGAACTTGGTGTGATGCTGCTGGAGCGTACCAGCCGCAAAGTGCTGTTCACCCAGGCGGGTTTGTTGCTGGTGGATCAGGCGCGCACCGTGCTGCGCGAGGTCAAAGTGCTGAAGGAAATGGCAAGCCAGCAGGGGGAAGCGATGTCCGGCCCGCTGCATATTGGTTTGATCCCAACCGTTGGACCTTACCTGCTGCCGCATATCATTCCGCTGCTGCACCAGACCTTCCCGAAACTGGAAATGTATCTGCATGAAGCGCAGACGCATCAACTGTTGGCACAGCTGGACAGTGGCAAGCTCGACTGTGCGATCCTGGCGCTGGTGAAAGAGAGCGAAGCCTTTATTGAGGTGCCGCTGTACGATGAGCCGATGATGCTGGCGATTTATGAAGATCACCCGTGGGCGAACCGTGAATGCGTGCCGATGGGCGACCTGGCGGGCGAAAAGCTGCTGATGCTGGAAGACGGGCACTGCCTGCGTGACCAGGCGATGGGTTTCTGCTTCGAAGCGGGTGCGGACGAAGATACGCATTTCCGCGCAACCAGCCTGGAAACGCTGCGCAATATGGTGGCTGCCGGGAGTGGCATCACGCTGCTGCCTGCGCTTTCCGTTCCGCGCGAGCGTAAACGCGATGGCGTGGTGTATCTGCCGTGTATCAAACCTGAGCCGAAACGCACGGTTGGGCTGGTGTATCGCCCAGGCTCGCCGCTGCGCAACCGCTATGAGCAGCTGGCAGAGGCCATCCGTGGTGCAATGGATGGCCATTTCGACACGGCGTTAAAACAGGCGGTTTAAGCCATTTAGCGCCGCTACCCGATAGGCTTCCGCCATGGTTGGGTAGTTAAAGGTGGTGTTAACGAAGTACTCAATGGTGTTACCGCCGCCTTTCTGCTCCATAATCGCCTGGCCGATATGAATAATTTCGGCCGCGCGCTCGCCAAAGCAGTGGATCCCCAAAATCTCTTTGGTTTCGCGGTGGAACAGAATCTTCAGCGTACCGACATTCATACCAACAATCTGCGCCCGCGCCAGGTGCTTAAACTGCGCGCGACCCACTTCATACGGCACTTTCATAGCGGTGAGCTGCTGTTCGGTTTTGCCCACGGAACTGATCTCCGGAATGGTATAAATCCCGGTCGGAATATCTTCAATCAGATGCGCTGTGGCTTCGCCTTTGATCATTGCTTGTGCGGCAATGCGGCCCTGATCGTAAGCCGCTGATGCCAGGCTTGGGTAACCAATCACATCACCCACTGCATAGACGTGCGGCAGTGCGGTCTGGTACATGCTGTTAACTTTCAACTGACCGCGCCCATCTGCTTCAAGGCCAATGTTCGCCAGTTGCAGGCTGTCGGTGTTACCGGTACGGCCATTGGCATAGAGCAGGCAGTCGGCTTTCAGTTTTTTGCCGGATTTCAGGTGCATAATCACCCCGTCGTCCAGCGGCTCAATACGCTCATACTCTTCGTTATGGCGGATAACGACACCGCTATTCCAGAAGTGATAAGAGAGTGAGTCCGACATCTCCTGATCAAGGAACGCCAACAGGCGATCGCGGGTGTTGATCAGATCCACTTTGACGTTCATACCACGGAAGATCGATGCGTATTCGCAACCGATCACCCCTGCTCCATAGATGATCACATGGCGGGGTTCGTGGTGCATATCAAGGATTGAGTCGCTGTCGTAGACGCGCGGATGGGCGAAATCGACATCAGCAGGGCGATAGGGACGTGAGCCGCAGGCGATAACGAATTTTTCGGCAGTGATGGTTTCGACGGTCCCGTCGTGACACTCCAGCGCCAGTGTGTGGTCATCAATAAAATGGGCATTGCCTTCTAAGATTTCGCAACGGTTACGCTCATAAAAGCCCTGACGCATGCGCGTTTGCTGATTAATCACGCTTTCAGCATGGTTCAGGATATCGGCGAAAGAGGAGCGGAGAAGGCGAGTATGGTCACTGTAGAGCGGGTTTTGGTTGAATTCGATAATACGGCTAACGGCGTGGCGCAACGCTTTTGAGGGGATGGTGCCCCAATGCGTACAGCCGCCGCCGACATTATGGTAACGCTCAACAACCGCGACCCGTGCTCCTTGTTTAACCAGGCCCATGGCTGCGCCTTCGCCGCCGGGGCCGGAGCCTATTACTATTGCATCATAATCGTAGGAATGTGACATGGTAAGGCTTACCTGTTCTTATACATAAAAGCAACATAAGACTAACATCAAAGCGGCGGTAACCCAATTATCGTTGTGCTCTTTTGCTACGAAAAAGAAGAAACTGCGCGTAAACAATCAGTCACAATCCAGTACAATCGAATCGGATTTATTCTCTGGTATAGTGCCAGCGGGCCCCTGGAAGGATTCAAACATCGTGATGGGTGTAAGAGCGCAACAAAAAGAGAGAACGCGGCGTTCACTGATCGAAGCCGCATTTAGCCAACTCAGCGCGGAGCGTAGCTTCGCCAGCCTGAGCCTGCGGGAAGTCGCCCGTGAGGCGGGTATTGCGCCAACGTCTTTTTATCGTCATTTCCGGGATGTGGACGAGCTCGGGCTGACCATGGTGGATGAAAGCGGGTTAATGCTGCGCCAACTGATGCGTCAGGCGCGCCAGCGTATTGCTAAAGGCGGTAGCGTGATCCGCACATCAGTTTCCACATTTATGGAATTTATCGGCAATAACCCCAATGCTTTTCAGCTCCTGCTGCGGGAACGTTCTGGAACGTCTGCGGCCTTCCGAGCGGCGGTGGCACGGGAGATCCAACATTTTATTGCGGAACTTGCCGACTACCTTGAACTCGAAAACCATATGCCGCGAGCGTTCACCGAAGCGCAAGCCGAAGCGATGGTGACAATTGTTTTCAACGCCGGTGCTGAAGCGCTGGATGTGGGGGCGGAACAACGCAGGCAATTAGAAGAGCGACTGGTACTACAATTGCGCATGATTTCAAAAGGCGCGTATTACTGGTATCGCCGTGAACAGGAAAAACTGGCGCATCAACCGACGAGTGAAGGATGAGTAATGAAACAGTCTGGTCAAGATAAAGGTACGTTGTTGCTGGCGCTGATCGCTGGCTTATCGATTAACGGCACGTTTTCTGCCGTGTTCAGTTCTATTGTACCGTTTTCCATATTCCCGATTATTTCGCTGGTGCTAACGGTGCACTGCCTGCATCAGCGCTATCAAAACCGCACTATGCCGGTGGGGCTGCCAGGCCTTGCCGCCGCGTGTTTTATCCTCGGTGTGCTGCTTTACAGCACAGTGGTACGCGCGGAGTATCCGGATATCGGTTCTAACTTCCTGCCTGCCGTGTTGTCGGTGGTGCTGGTTTTCTGGATTGGTTTTCGTCTGCGCGGCCGCAAACACGAAGCCTCCGAGTAAGTGTTAAACGCCCTCTCGCCGGGAGGGCGTTTTCATCCTCAATGAATTGAAAGTTGAAAAGTATAAATCCTTGGGTTGTTCCCATCCAAAATAAAGCCCTGCCAGAGTTAATTAATAATTTATTAATTAAAAAAATCTACGGCAAAACACATTTCATCTGATGTACTGCTTCGGCATTTTATTCCGTTGCTTGACGATCTCTTGATCCAGGCTGCAGGCTAAAATTAACTCTGGACATCCTCATGAAAAAAATAACACAACTTCTGTTAGCCACTGCCGGTTTCGTTATTTCGGTAGCCGGATTCGCGGATACCCCAAAAACGAACGGGAGCGAACATCGTATTCCGGCGGTAAAGCTCATTAATACGCAAGATAACCACTCTGCTTTTATCAAAGGTTCGGTTCCCTCGCTGGCAAAGCTCTCTTCGCAAAATCTCTATTTTAGTAATACGTTCGAAGAGTGGCAGAAAGGGGTGCATCCGGCACCGAAGAAGCAATACGTGGTGACGATGAAAGGCAAACTGAAGTTCAAGGTTAGCGATGGCTCAACCTTCATCATCGAACCCGGCACTGTTCTGCTTGCGGCAGACACGGCGGGCGAAGGTCACAGCTGGGATATCGTCGACGGTAAAGAGTGGGTACGCGTTTATATTCCGGTGGGCGATGACGACCATTTTATTGCCGATAAATAACCCTTAAAACGCATTACATTCCAGCCCTGTTTCGTTCAGGGCTGAGATTTTTATATCATGACAAAACACCCTCAGTGATATAAATATAACCTCAGAAAATTCACAAGTTGTCGCGAAATAATGTTAACGCGATCACGATCCTTAATAGTAACTTGTCTGATAAAATAATATTTGCGGGCAGCAATAATTTACATCTCACCGCTATTATTCTGTTGGCCTGGTTCACAGGCCAACCGTTAAATGGAGTCGCAGTATTTTATATGGCGTGAATGACGTTATTTGTTTTTACGCGTAAGCAGTACGCCGCACTCCATGTGGTGCGTATAGGGGAATTGATCGAACAGCGCCAGACGTGAAATATCGTGTGTCTGGCTCAACGTTTGCAGGTTTTTACACAGCGTTTCCGGGTTGCAAGAGATATACAAAATACGCGGATAAGCCTGCACCATTTTCTCGGTTTCCGCATCCAGCCCGCTGCGCGGCGGATCGACGAAAATCGTTTCGCACTGGTAGCTCGCAAGATCGATACCTTGCAGACGGTTAAATGCGCGCACGCCATTCATCGCCTGAGTAAATTCTTCGGCGGACATGCGGATAATTTGCACGTTATCGATGTGGTTAGCCGCGATATTGTATTGCGCTGCCGCCACGGATGGCTTGGCGATCTCGGTGGCCAGCACACGATCGAAATTGCGCGCCAGCGCCAGCGAGAAATTGCCGTTGCCGCAGTACAACTCCAGCAGATCGCCAGTGGAGTGACGCGTGACATCCAGTGCCCATTCCAGCATCTGAATGTTCATAGCCGCGTTAGGCTGTGTAAAGCTGTTCTCCACCTGACGGTAGATCATTTCTCTGCCACCGACTGGCAGACGCTCGTCGACAAAATCTTGATCCAGCTCGATTTTGGTTTTGGTCGCGCGGCCAATCAATTGCACATTCAGGTTCTGCGCGCGCAGCGCGTCGCGCAACTGCATCGCTTCTGTTTGCCATTCGTCATCCAGCTTTTTGTGGTAGAGCAGAGTGACAATCGCCTGGTTGCTCATGGTGCTCAGGTAGTCAATCTGGAACAGCTTATGGCGCAGCGTTTTATTCCCGCGTATCGCCTCGATCATTACCGTCATTAATTGGTTAATCAGTTCGCTCGCCGCCGGGAAGCTGTCGACCCGGATGCGGGACTTAGTCTGCTGATCGAAAATAATGTGGTAGAGATCGTCACCGTCGTGCCAGATACGGAACTCGGCGCGCATACGGTAATGGCTGACCGGTGAGCGGAACACCTCCGGAAGCGGCGCGGAAAAAGGCGTCATCATCGATTGCAGACGCACCACTTTTTCGGCCAGCTGGGCTTCGTACTGTTCTGTCGGCAGGTGTTCGGGGGTCATCATGCTTCCTGAGTGATTAAGAATAACGCGGGGATTGTAGGCATTGCTCAGGCGATGTCCAGCCCCGGATGTGAGCTAAATAGTCCGTTAGCAGTCTGGACATCCATATGTTACAGAATGTAGCATCCCTGTTCCGGTCCTGTGAGTTAAAAGGGAATCCAGTGAGAATCTGGGGCTGACGCGCAGCGGTAAGGATCAAGGTGAGAGAGCAGACACTGCCTGTTGGGTGGGAAGTCGCTTTCTTGATGTACCTCCAAGCCCGAAGACCTGCCGGTATACGTCGCATCTGGTTGACATCATCGCGTGCTATTGATGGAACCTGCGGCATCCTTACTCTTTTGTGGATGCTTTCACAATGATTAAAAAAGCTTCGCTGCTGACGGCGCTCTCCGTCACAGCTTTTTCCGGCTGGGCGCAAGATAGCAGCTCAGACAATTTGGTGGTGACAGCAAATCGTTTTCAACAACCGGCTAAGACGGTGCTTGCACCGACTGAAGTGGTTACACGTGAGGACATCGATCGCTGGCAGTCGCGCTCATTGGTTGATGTGCTGCGTCGCCTGCCTGGGGTTGATATCGCGCAAAATGGCGGGTTAGGTCAAACCGCCTCAGTATATGTGCGCGGTACAGAAGCGAAACACTTGCTGCTGCTGATTGATGGCGTACCGGTTGCGCGCTCCGGGATTTCCAATGATCCCGAGCTGAATCAAATCCCGCTCTCTTTAGTGCAACGCGTTGAATATATTCGCGGGCCGCGCTCTGCCGTGTATGGCTCCGGGGCGATTGGCGGCGTGGTTAACGTCATTACCATGACCGGCAATGAGAAATCGCAAATCAATGCTGGCGTTGGCTCGAAGGGCTACCAGACGTATGACGGCACGCTGCGTCAGCGCTTTGGTGACACCGTGGCGACGGCTGCGGGTTCTTATACCAGCACGCGCGGTTTTAACGTGCAGCCGGATTCAACCTGGGATCATGACGAAGACCGCGATGGTTACCGCAACAAAACGTTCTGGGGCAGCCTGCAACACAAGTTCAACGACAGCTTTGACGGCTTCTTTCGCGGCTACAACTTTAGCAACAACGTGGATTATGACCTCGGCAGCGCGCCGTTCTCAGCAGACTACAGCGCAGATGAGCGACAACTGTTTGTACAGGGTTGGGATACCGGGCTGAATTTCGCGCAGGGGATCTACTCGTCCCAACTGCTGGCCAGCTACCAGAAAAGCAAAGACTACAACTACAGCAGCATTTATGGCCGTTATAACGATGGCACCACGCTGGATGATATGGAACAGCGATACATTCAGTGGGGCAACAACGTTGATGTGGGCAAAGGTTCTGTTGGCGCGGGCGTCGACTGGAAGCAGGAGCGCCTGGTTTCATCGAATAAAACGACGCGCGATGCCTATGACCGTGAGAACACGGGCTTGTACCTGAACGGGATGCAGCAGTTTGGCGATGTCACGCTGGAAGCCTCGGGCCGTGAAGATAAAGATGATGAATTCGGCTGGCATGGCACCTGGCAGACCGCTGCAGGCTGGGAATTCGTTGAGAATTACCGTCTGACCGTTTCTTACGGCACCGGCTTCCTGGCACCTTCTTTAGGTCAGCAGTTTGGCGCGAAGCGTTTTGGTATCGCTTCTAACCCGAATCTGAAGCCGGAAGAGTCCAAACAGTGGGAAGCGGGTATTGAAGGCTTAACCGGCCCGCTGGACTGGCGTTTGTCTGCCTATCGCTATGAGATTGAAAACCTGATCACCTACAGCGATACGGCTTACTACAACATCAACTCAGCCACCATTAAAGGCCTTGAGTGGACGGGAAGCGTCGATACCGGCATTTTCTCGCATCGCGTGACGCTGCAATATATTGACCCGCGTGATGATGAAACCAATGAAGTGCTGCCGCGTCGTGCGAAGCGCCAGGCGAAATACCAGCTTGACTGGTCCGTATTCAACGTCGATATGGATCTGGCCTGGGAGTACTTCGGTAAGCGCTATGACAACCGCACTTCAACCTATAATCCTGAGCAACGTATTTTGCCAAGTTATAGTACGGTTGATTTTTCTGCCTCATATCCTGTGACCTCTCATTTAACAGTTCGTGGTAAAATCGCCAACCTGTTCGATAAAGAGTACGAGACAGCATATGGCTACCAAACTGCAGGACGGGAATACACCTTGTCTGGCAGCTACACCTTCTGACGCGCGTCCCACCGTGCTGGTGTTTGACTCCGGCGTCGGTGGGTTATCCGTTTATGATGAGATCCGGCATCTCCTGCCGGATCTGCATTACATCTACGCGTTTGACAATGTCGCTTTCCCCTATGGCGAGAAAAGCGAAGCGTTTATTGTTGAGCGTGTTGTCGAGATCGTTACCGCCGTTCAGGCCCAATACCCCCTCGCGCTGGCCGTTATTGCCTGTAATACGGCGAGCACCGTCTCGTTGCCCGCGCTGCGGGATAAGTTTTCCTTCCCTGTTGTTGGAGTGGTGCCGGCCATCAAACCCGCCGCGCGTCTAACAGCAAACGGTGTGGTAGGGCTGCTGGCAACGCGGGGTACGGTGAAGCGCCCTTATACACATGAGCTGATTTCGCGTTTCGCGAATGAGTGCCGGATTGAAATGCTGGGTTCGGCGGAGCTGGTTGTATTGGCGGAAGCGAAATTGCATGGTGAAACGGTCTCGCTGGATGAGCTGCGACATATCCTTCGCCCATGGCTGCGCATGAAAGAGCCACCGGATACGGTGGTACTGGGATGTACGCACTTTCCTTTACTGCAAGAAGAGTTGTTGCAAGTGTTGCCGGAAGGGACGCGTTTGATCGATTCAGGCGCGGCAATTGCGCGACGTACTGCCTGGTTGCTTGAACACGAAGCGCCGGATGCGAAATCTTCTGATGAGAATATTGCTTATTGCATGGCGTTAACCCCAGAGACTGCGCAATTGTTGCCCGTTTTGCAGCGCTATGGTTTCAAAAAGCTCGAAAAACTGGTGCCTTAGGGCTGTTTTGCGC
>NZ_SJOP01000023.1 GCF_004331415.1 Kosakonia quasisacchari | reverse complement strand
GGCTGACCGGATGACACTCACCGGTGACACCTTCACGAACCAGGGCACCACCCAGGCGAATGACCTGACACTGAATTACCGTCAGTTCACCAACAACGGCACGCTGCTGGGCAGCCGCCAGCTGACGGTAAACGCCGCGCAGGTGAACCAGTCCGTCGGCGGGAAGCTCTTCAGTGGCGGTGACCTGTTTGTGGGGGCGACCGGGCTTGATGCGCTGGGGCAAATCGTGGCGCTCGGCAACCTGACGCTGCAACTGGCTGATGCGTTTACCGGTAAAACTGCGCTGGCGGCGGGGAAAACCCTGAGTATCACCAGTAACGGTGCGATAGATAACCAGAGCGTGATGCAGGGCCAGGCGGTGAACCTGAGTGCGGGCGGGCAACTGACCAACAACGGGCAAATCACCACCGGCAGCGGCGCGAGTACGCTAAGCGGCAGCGCCATTGTGCTGAACGGCAACAGTTCGCTGCAGGGCGGCGGCGATGTGACGCTCGCGAGCCGGGGCAACATCACGGCGAACGGTTTTGCCGGAACGCTCGGCAGCCTGACGCTCAGCGCACCGGGCAGTATCGTGAACACTGCGCTGCTGTACGCGGCGAATAACCTGGCGCTGTACGCCGGCAGCATCACCAACCAGCGCGGCGATATGCTGGCGGGCAACAACCTGAGGCTGCAGCGCGACGCGGCGGGCAATGCCAACACCGAGGTGGTGAACACCTCTGGCAATATTGAGACCCGCAACGGTGATATCACCATTAATACCGGGCACCTGCTGAATCAGCGGGATGGGTTGAATGTCACTGGCTGGACGGAGCCAGCAACCCAGACAGGAGTTGGTAAAGATAAGTTATATTTGAGTATTCAGGATTTTCCGGTTGATGGCCTGACTATCAAAAAGTGGGAAACACACGAATATCACAACTGTACCTGCCAGATCGATGTCACATACTATAACTCGCAGTATGTTCCTGACGTTGACGAGCAAATCCAAAAAGTAGCTTCATCCATTGCGCATACTTCTGTCAGTGCCAGTGGTGGTGCAGGTAGCATCACCTCCGGGCGAGATATTTCTCTGTATGCCGACGTACTGGATAATCAGGCGAGTAATATTCTGGGTGCCCGTAATATCGCGTTATATGGCACTAATCTCAATAACCAGAGCTATCAGGATGGAACTGCTGCGACATATTTCACGTACAAATATTCGTACACGACGGATTCATCAAGGTCGACTAAGGAATACATCGCCCCATCGCGTAATGGTTATTTCCTTTACGAGTTAACCGGGCAGACAACCGAAGCGACAAATGGCCAGAACTACCGCGCCGTTATCCAGGCCGGTGGCAATGTCAGCGCAAACTTCAGCAGTAATATCAGCAACACCAGTACGACCGCAAATGCCGGTGGCGTCAGCGGCACCATCACCGCGCCGTCACTGAATACCCTGAGCAACCAGAGCATTGGCGGTAGCGTGGCAAAACAGACGCTTGCCGCAGGGCCGGTGACCGTCAACTCCCCGCAGTGGCAGGATCAACTGCACAACGCCCTGCAGCAGATTAACGGCGGCGGCGCACTGGATAATGCCAGCGCAAATGGAGCCGCGCTGGCAAACATCGGCAGCCAGCAGAAAGGCAGCGCCAGCCTTGGCAGCGCGGGCAGTCTGGCGAGCGCGGGCGTCACCAGTGCGGTGCTGAAAAACACCAGCACTGGCACACTCGACGCGCATCAGGGGAAATCCGTTGATACCAGCGCGTACCCGCTGCCGTCCGGCAACAGCGGCTACTTTGTGGTGTCGGCTAACCCGAAAAGCCCGTACCTCATCACCGTTAACCCGAAACTCGACGGGCTTGGCCAGCTTGATCCGGCGCTGTTTGGCGATCTGAACAAATTGCTCGGCGTCACGCCGTCTGCCGCCCCGCGTGAAACCAGCAGCACCTATACCGATGAGAAGCAGTTCCTCGGCTCGGCCTACATGCTGGATCGCATCAAACTCAACCCGGATCATGATTACCGCTTCCTCGGCGATGCGGCGTTTGACACGCGCTATGTGAGTAACGTCGTGCTCAACCAGACCGGTAACCGCTACCTGAACGGTATCGGCTCCGATCTGGACCAGATGCGTTACATGATGGATAACGCCGCTAACGCCCAGCAGTCGCTGGGGCTGCAGTTTGGTGTGGCGCTCAATGCCGATCAAATCGCCGCGCTCGACCACAGCATCCTGTGGTGGGAAAGCGCCACCATCAATGGCGAAACGGTGATGATCCCGAAAGTCTACCTGTCGCCGAAAGATGTCACGGTCAATAACGGCAGTGTGATTGCCGGGAACAATGTCAGCCTCGAAGGGGGCAATGTCACCAACACCGGCGGCACGCTGCTGGCGCGAAACAACCTCAGCGTGGAGAGCGCCGGGCAGATCACCAACAGCAACGATGCGCTGATGAAAGCGGGCGGCAATGTCAGTCTCAGTGCCATTGGCGATATCAGCAACCTCAGTTCCACCATCAGCGGCAAAACCGTGGCGCTGGAGAGTCTCGACGGCAGCATTAATAACGTCACGCTGGCCGATCAGTTCGCGCTGGATGCGAAAAGCAAATATGGCTCGGTCAGCCTCAAAGACACCACGCTTGGCAGTATCGCCAGCATTACCGCCAGCGATGGCCTGTCGCTGGCAGCGGGTAAAGATATCACCCTGACCGGCGCCACGCTGAAAGCGGGCGGCGATGTGCTGATGGATGCCGGTGGCAATATCGCCGTTAACGCGATCGAGAAAAATGACGCGTACAGCCAGTCCGGTTTTAATGCGGGTTATCTCCGTCAGACGGCCACCAGCCGCGAGCAGGTGTCGTATCAGGGAAGCGGTATCACGGCCGGTGGCAATCTTGCCATGCAGGCGGGCAACGACCTGACGCTCAGCGCCAGCGATGTCAGCGCCGGGAAAAACGCGAAGCTGTCGGCGGGCAACGATCTGAACCTCGACGCGCAGCAGACCCGCAATAACACCCGCAACGGCAAAAGCGAAAACCACAGCACCGGGCTTGATCGCACCACCGTCAGCGCGGGCAATAACCTGATACTCACCGCAGGCCAGGACATCAATTCACACGCCGCCGGGCTGGCGGCTGAACAACAGGTCGGCATGCAGGCGGGGCGCGATGTCAATCTGCTGGCCGAAGCCACCACTCAGGGCGACAGCTACAAAGCCAGCAAGAAAACGGTGATTAACGAGCAGGTGCGCCAGCAGGGCACCGAAATCGCCAGCGGCACGGGAACCACGATTATCGCCGGACGCGATATGAACGCCGAAGCGGCGCAGGTCAATGCGAAAGGCGATATCGGCGTGCAGGCCGGACGCGACGTCAACCTGACCACCGCCACCGAAAGCGATTATCACTACAAAGAAGAGACCAAAACCAAAAGCGGCTTCCTCAGTAAAACCAAAACGCACACCATCTCCGAGCAGAGCGCCACGCGGGAAGCTGGCACGCTGCTGAGCGGCGATAACGTGACGGTGAAATCCGGCCATGACCTGCTGGTGAAAGGTTCATCCGTGGTGGGCGATGGCGATGTGGCGCTCAGTGCGGCGCATAACGTGGATATTACAGCCGCCACCAACACCGACTCGAACTGGCAGTTTAAGGAGAAGAAAAAGAGCGGCCTGATGAGCTCCGGTGGGATCGGTTTCACCATCGGTTCCAGCAAAACCAAACAGGATCTGAAAGAGAAAGGCACCACGCAGAGCCAGAGCATGAGCACCGTGGGCAGTAACGGCGGCGATGTCACTGTTACTGCTGGAAACCAACTGCATGTTGGCGGTTCCGACCTTATCGCCAAAAACGATCTCGCCCTGAGCGGCGACAGCGTGGTGGTCGATCCGGGTCACGACAAACGCACCACCGATCAGAAATTCGAGCAGAAAAGCAGTGGGCTGACGCTGGCGCTCTCCGGCGCGGTGGGCGATGTGGTGAATACGGCTGCCTCCACGGCGATGGCGGCAAAAGATCAGAGCGACGGTCGCCTCGCGGCATTGCAGGGCACCAAAGCGGTGCTCTCCGGGATTCAGGCCTCGCAGGCTTCACGTCTGGCGGCGGCGAAATCCGGCTCTGATGATGCAACCAAGAACGGCTCCTTTGGCGTGATGGTTTCTATCGGCGGGCAGTCGTCGAAATCCACGTCGCATTCCGAGCAGGACACCACCACCGGCAGCACGCTTAATGCAGGTAACGATCTCACCATCTCCGCCACCGGCAAAGGCAATGCCGCCAACAGCGGTGATATTACGATTGCGGGCAGCCAGCTGAAAGCCGGAAAAGATCTCACGCTGGACGCGGCACGGGACATCACCCTGACGGGCGCGGTGGATACGCAGAAAACCACCGGCAGCAACTCCAGCAAGGGTGGCTCGATTGGTGTCGGGATTGTCGCTGGTAAAGATGGTGCCGGGTTTATGGTGTCGGCCAGTGGGAACGCGTCGAAGGGGAACGAGAAAGGCAACGGTACAACATGGAATGAGACCACGCTGGATGCCGGGCAGAACGTCTCCCTGAAGAGCGGTCGCGATACGTTGCTGCAGGGTGCGCAGGTTAATGGCGATAAAGTCACAGCCGGGGTCGGGCGCGACCTGACGCTGAGCAGTCTGCAGGACAGCAATAACTACAACAGCAAACAGCAGAGCGTCAGCGCCGGGCTGAGTTACACCTTTGGTGGTGGTGGGCTGGGCGGCAGCTTCAGCTACAGTCGCGACAAAATGAAGAGCAATTACGACTCGGTGCAGGAGCAGACGGGGATCTTCGCGGGCAAGGGTGGCTTTGATGTCACGGTGGGCAACCACACGCAACTGGACGGCGCAGTGCTTGCCAGCCGGGCGGACGCCGACAAAAACCGGCTCGATACTGGCACGCTGGGCTTCGCTGATATCAACAACAAAGCGGATTTCAAAACGGAACACCAGGGTGCCGGGTTCAGCACCAGCGGCAGTATGGTCGGCAATGTGCTCGGGAATATGGCCAATGTCATGCTGGCGGGCATGAACGGTAAGGGGCACGCCGAAGGCACCACGCAGTCGGCGGTGGCCGACGGCACGATTGTGATCCGCGACAAGGCTGGCCAGCAGCAGGATGTCGCCACGCTGAGCCGCGATACCGAGCATGCCAACGGCAGCATCGACCCGATCTTCGACAAGGAAAAAGAGCAGCGGCGTCTGCAGACCGCACAGATGATCGGCGAGATCGGCACGCAGGTCGCGGATATTGTGCGGACAGAAGGGAATATTACAGCGACGAAAAAAGCCAACGAACGAATGGCAACAGCGACGGATGGCGACCGTGTCGCAGCTATCAAAGAGCTGGAGAAGGACAAAAAAGAGGTCACGGATAAAACCATCCAGGACCAGATGTATCAGACGTTCTATAACGATGAATTTACCAAATCGGGTATGGGGACAGGGCAAAGCACCCAACGTGCGATCACGGCAGCAACGGCGGTCATGCAGGCGCTGGCTGGCGGAGATATTAAAGCCGCGATAGCTGGAGGTGCCGCGCCATATATTGCCAATGCTATCGCCAGTGCGATCCCGGAAAAGGATATTAAGGGACGAGTGCTGGCTCATGCAGTTGTGAACGCCGCACTTGCTGCGGCAATAGGTAAAGACGCGGCCTCAGCAGCGACCGGAGCTGCGGTGGGCGAGCTTGCCGGTAGGATCGCGAAGGATGGTTTTGGTAAAAACACATCTGAACTGAGTGAGGAAGAGAAACAAACAGTGTCAGCGCTGGCGACACTGGCTTCGGGGCTTGCTGGCGGACTGGTGGGAGATAACAGTGCGAGTGTGATAACTGCGGCACAAGCGGGTAAGACAACTGTTGAGAATAATGTGCTGAGTACCAATCAACTGAGTGGGTTTGCCGAGAGAGCCAGAACCTGCCAGGGAGCTAGTTGCGAAGCCGTTATTAGAGACATGATCACGCTCAATGCAGAGCAGCAGGTCGATATAGCAACCCTTTGCACAACGGCTCCAAAGCAATGCAAGGAGAAGTTTGGCTATCTGGTTGAGCAGTGGCCAGCATTCGACGCAATGATCAAACATATGGCTGCGGATGGCACGTTACCCGATGATTTCAGGGATGCTCTGACACCTATGTATGCCCAAGGCATTGAAGCCCAGGGCATTTTAGCGAATTCTGGCTGGACTGAACGGTTTGAAGCCATGGGGGCTAATAAGGAAGTTGCACAGGCCATGGCGGCGACTCTGCCATTGTTAATTGGCGGGGCTAAAGGCGCTAGAGGTTCGAAAAACCCAACAACGGGTAATAGTTCGGCAACTCCTGAAGTTACAACCCCCGGGGGCGTTGGCGCAACGGTGAATTCTGCGAAGCCTGTATGGTTGCAGGATCTTCAGGCTGGTAATAAGTTTAACTTAGAGCAGTATAAAAATTATCCATACAAAGAACTGTATGTGAACAAACCCAACGGAAACGGTTATTATCGTCTAGATTCGTATAACCCAACTACAGGTGAGATAGTGTCACGTAAGTTCACACAATTTGCTGATATCAAAGAGGCGACGGCGACCAGTTACATTCGGGAAGCTGTGAATAAGTATCCTGTAGGCGCGACCATTGCTAAAGTCCCATCAAGTGGGGCATTGGCTGGTGATACGCTGCGTGGGACTAATATTTTAGAAGTTCCTCCTCAGGTAAAACCCATTCCACAAGCGGTTTTGAACGCAGCAGATAAGGCTGGAGTGGTAATACGTGATACAAATGGGAAAGTTTATCAATGAAGCAAGATGTGTTTTATTGTAAATCATGGTTTAGGGCAAAAAACAAACCAATAGATATATGGTTAGAAAAGAAAGCATATAAAAAACATATTGCTGGTGAGTCTTATACCGCACTCATTGGTTCAGATTCTACACCATCATGTTTTATTGAAGTAATGAAAAACAAAGGATGGGTTGGGGTAAGTTTTCTAAATGAAAACTTACAAGAGTATTTGCTATATAATTTTAAAATAATTGATGACGATCGTTTGTTTTTATCAATGGCTATTTATCGAGAGTTTGCTGAGCGTGATGGAGAAGGTGCAGGTATATTGAATGTGTTGCATGGTACAACATATATTTTTAACGAAGATGGTAGCACTGTAGTAAGAGAAGAACAGTTCCATCCCTATAAACTAGAAGAGAGTCAAACAATGGTCGATGTGGCAGGGAATTATGATACATTCCCCGATTTTGGTGAGTATGATTCTTTGATCCGAAAGGAAAGGTAAGAAATCGCTACTCTTTAAAAGAATCTCAAATTATTATGGAGGTTTTTACTATTATCCAGGTGGGCTTTCCCGGCTTGATAAATTACAGTTTTAACGTATGCATCTCTGCCCATTCTGAATCGCCATTGGTTTAACAGACACCTCAGTGTCATTTCAGATGACTTAAAGAGAGGTGTCTGTGAGCAGTAAACGTTACTCCGAAGAGTTTAAAGTTGAATCGATAAAGTCGGTTGTTGATCGCGGCTAAGCCATTGCACCCGTCTTGAAAGGATGTTTTTTAAAAGTATCTCCATAAGCAATACGTCAAAACGATCCCATCAGGTTTTGCTTTAGGTGAACATAGAGAAAAAATGAATGGTTTGCCTGCTCAGAGACTTTTTTCATTGGGCCTTCTGATAAAGCAACACTATGCCAGAAAATATTTATGATTGGGAATGAATCCGAAAATTTATCATTATCATTTCCAAAAATGGAGTTAAGAAATAATGTTTATTGAAAGTAGTCCTGATGAATTAGAGCTTCTGGCTTTTTTTGAGAGTACTCCTGTTTGCTTGGATAAAGATGCTGGTAGCTTTTTATATGAATATAGTGACGGCTATGGCTGTTGCGTTAAATTTTCATACAGTATCATTGCCGGTTGGATTCAATATAATCTTAGAAGTGGTCAGCACGAAAATGCCCACAGCTATATTGAGGGCGTGAGCTCATTTTCGATAAGAAATGACAAATCGGGAGAGTATTTATATGTTGAAAGCCACCATGGAGAATTTCTTACCAGAATAGAAATGCGTATAAGGCCCCATGTGGTAGTCAACAGTAGTGTGCTAATTATGTGACTTGAAATAAGTCACAATAAATAATGAGTAAACGTAGATACTGTTATGCCATGCAAGAGTGGAAAGCGAAACCAATATTATTAATGGTTCGAAAGTGTCTGGATTATCCCATGGCAATTCACTGACTCTTCAAATATATATTCCAGTCTTCAAGGGAACTATCACTATATTTACTTACCAAATAAACAGCGAGAGACCAATAAGAGGGGGCTTTATAATACTCTGAGAGTGACCCTGACCCAAAATCCCTCTCTCTGCATTTCACCACCACCACATCGTAACGCCGTTAAATGTGTCCAGTTTCCCCGTCATTTTCCCTACACAGAACCGGCATACAGTAGCGCGATCTGTCATGAGGAAAACCACCGATGAAGCTCGTAAAACTCGCCGAAACCTGGATAGACCCCAGCGTGCGCATACGCGAATGCAAAATTGGCCAGCAGTGTGAAGTGCTGGCCAACAGCCTGATGGAATACGCCTCGCTGGGGGATTTCTCCTATCTGGGGGAATATTGCACCGTCGCCGATGCGCAGATCGGTAAATTTGTGGCGATTGCCAACAACGTGCGTATCGGCGCGCCCAATCATCCGATGGAGCGCCCGTCCCAACATCGCATCACCTATTGCCCGGAGTACTACTCTGCCAGCGCCACGCGCGATCACGACTTTTTTGTGCGCCGCCGTGGCGACAGCGTCATCATTGGCAATGATGTTTGGATCGGCCATGCGGCCATTGTGTTACCTGGCGTCACCGTGGGTGACGGCGCGGTGATCGCCGCCGGTGCGGTGGTGAGTAAAAATGTCCCTCCTTACACCATCGTCGGCGGCGTCCCGGCAAAAACAATCCGCTTGCGCTTCTCGCCGCACATCGGCCATCGGTTGCAGCAGATTGCCTGGTGGGACTGGCCGCTGGAAACCATCATCGAGCGGCTGGCTGATTTTCAGGATGGGCACATCGAAGCATTTTGCGAGAAGTGGAGTAAGCCGTAACTGCGCTAACGGTGCTCTCGTGCGCAGAGTGCGATCAATATTCCCGCCACTGCTGCGCCGCACAGCAGATGAAACACGGTTGACCACGCGGTTAAATCCGGCTTCGCGCCCAGCAGCACGGAAATGATCGCGAGCATCATCGCCCCGGCGATGTACTGGCTGGTAATCATCAGTGCACTGGCGCGACCCTGCTGGTGCGCTGGCACTGCCGTTAGTCCCACGGCAAACATTGCTGGGTAAATCAGGCCGTGGCCAATACCGCTCAGTGCAATGCCGAGCATAAACGCGGGTGAGAGCGGCGCTTCCAGCGAAATGGCAAGCAGCCACAGGCCAAGCGCAGCGCTGGCAAATCCCGCCATCAGCACTTTTGCGCTGGCATAACGCGCTGTTAGCCGGGTGTAGAGTGCGTTGCCCGTGACAATCAGCAGCGCCAGCGGCGTAAACAGCAGACCGGTGGTGACGGCATCGAGCTGTAATGTCTGTTGCCACAACAGTGTCATGGTGTAGAACTGGCTACCGACGCTCGCCATATAACAGGCGCTGCTCAGCCAGCCACTTTGTAAGCCTGGCAGATTGCGCAAGGCGCGTGATAACAGCGGTTGCGGGGCAAAGCGTTCATGCAAAATAAACAGCAGCAACATCGCCGCCGCCAACCGGTTGGCGACAAAATCTGCTGCGCCCGTTTCGCCATAGCGCATTAACGCCCATACCAGCGCGCCGGCGGCCGTGCAGCCAACCAGCGCGCCAATGCCGGAGCGTTGCGTTTCACTTTGCGGGATCAGATGTTGAAAATCGCGCTTCACCCACCACAGCGCCAGCAAGCCTGGCGGCAGGTTGATAAAGAAGATTGCCCGCCAGCTTAGCGTTGTCAGTACGCCGCCGAGCGCCACGCCTGCCACCAGCCCGAATGCGCCAATCGCGCTCCAGATTGCCAGTGCGCGGTGGTGCGACTCTCCGTGAAAGCGCTGCCCGATCAGCGCCAGCACTGCCGGTTGCAGCAGCGCGGCGGCGATGCCTTGCCCGGCGCGGGCAATCAGCAACAGTTCGCCACTGTGTGCCAGCCCGCCGAGGGTGGATGCCAGTAAAAACAGCGTCATACCGATGCTGAAAATGCGCCGTGCGCCAAAGCGATCGCACAGGTTTCCGCCGAGCAACAGCAGCGCGGCGAAGGTCAGGCCGTATAGCGACACCACCCACTGCATCGCGCTAAGCGAGAGCTGTAAATCGTGCGCCAGCGTCGGCAGTGCAACGTAGACAATGGCGTAATCCAGCGCGATCAGCGCCTGGGCGATGCCGGGGGCCAGTAGCGCAACATAGCGCGTTGAAGTGCGCGCAGTCAGTGTGTTGAGTTGCGTCATGAGGTTTTCCTGTTAATCTGCGAAAGATGAATAGCATTCATGGTTATTCCCGTTGAATAACAGGCTACGCTCTGCTTTGTAGGTCAGGTAAAGTCATATTTTTCAGCAAAAGATGAGTTAAATTCAGCTATGCGTACACGCCGTTTACCGCCACTTTCCGCTATTCGCGCTTTTGATGCCGTTGCCCGCCATGCCAGTTTTAAAGCGGCGGCGGAAGAGATTGGCGTGACGCCAACGGCAATCAGTCATCAGATCCGTGTGCTGGAAGCGTCTTTGAATCAACGGCTGTTTAACCGTTCGGCGCGCAGTGTCACGTTAACGGCTGCCGGAGAGATCCTGTTTCGCGCGTCGGGAAATATGTTTGCCACGCTACGCGAAGCGGTGGACGCCATCGACAGCGCCAGTCAGCCGGGAGCTTTGACCTTAAGCACCACCTCCAACTTCCTGACCAACTGGCTGGTGCCGCGCCTTCCTTCACTGCATCAACAGCATCCTGAACTGGAACTGCGTCTGCACAGCAGCACCGACTTGGTGGATGTGCGCGGTGCAATGGCAGACTGCGCGATCCGTTACAGCATGCAGGCCGATGACACGCTGGATAACACGTTGTTGTATCGCGATCGCTTTGTATTGGTTGCCAGCCCGCAACTTGCGCTGAAGCGCCCGCAAGATCTGGTGGGTTTAACGCTGTTTCATATCGAAAACCGCCATGTACCGACGCCGGAACCGGACTGGAAGCACTGGCAAGCGGCGTTTGGCCCGGTAGATTTACCGGTGCAATCCGGCATTCGATTTGATGATGAGACGCACGCGATTCAGGCGGCGATAGCCGGACAGGGCGTGCTGCTCGCCAGCGAGTTGCTGATCCAGAATGCGCTGGCGCAGAAGCTGCTGCGCGCCGCGTTACCCGGCAAATTACCCGGCGGGAATTATTACTTTGTGACCAGCCGCGAGAAAGCGGAGCGGCAAGATGTGCAGCAGTTTAAACAGTGGTTGCAGGGGGAGTTTGCTGCCTTGAGCATTTCGACAGAACGTTAAAAAGATGCTGTAAACACCTATAAAAAAAGCCAGGTTTCCCTGGCTTTCGCTTATTTAATTACTGGAAAACTCAGTTAAACCGGCGAGCGATATCCGCGACGCGTTGGCCGAATTTCACTGCGGTATCCAGATCGCCAGAGGCGATTTGGTCTGCGCCCGCGTCGGATGGAGACTGCACCAGCAGACCAACGGAGCCGCCGAGGTTGTTGATGTCCTGGCGTGTTGCGGCCAGTGTGTTAGCGGGCAGCAGACCGAGGCTTACCCAGATGCCGCCGTGCTGTGAGGCCAGCGTTTGCAGGTATTGCAGCGACACTTGTTTGTCGCCGTTCAGGCTGGCGCTGTTGCTAAAACCGGCGAAAACTTTGTCCTGCCAGGCGCGGGTGAACCATGCTTTTGAGCTGGCGTCGGCGAATTTTTTAAATTGCCACGGCACGCTGCCCATATAGGTTGGTGCGCCGAAAATGATCGCTTTTGCGTCATTCAGCACCTGCCAGTCGCTCTCCTGAATATCGCCTTTGTTATCAATGACGATAAGCTGTGCGTTGGCGCCTTCGGCCACTTTTTCCGCCACCGCTTTGGTATGGCCGTAGCCGGAATAATAGATCACAACAGTAGACATAGTTTTCCCCTATCGAAGAGAGATGTCGTGCAAACCAATTTGCACGATCGCCATTATTTTTCTTTCCCGGCAAACAGGGTGTATTTCCCCGCGCCCAGAAACATAATGCTTAAACCACCCAGGAAATAGAGCGCTTCGCTTTCCAGGCCCCATGCGCCAACATCGGTCAGGGTAAAGAATTTCCCCATGCCGACCAGCAACGTGGCGACCAGAATATTGAAGGCGTAAATAAATGCCGCCTGGCGAGTAAACAGACCAATAATAATCAGCACTGGCGTAATGATTTCGCCAATGAATACGCCGTAAGCAATAAAGCCCGGCAAGCCCTGCGCCACCAGCATGCCGGAAATCCAGCCGATGCCATGTTGCACTTTAGCCACGCCGTGGAACAGCATCAGCACACCAAATGTCAGGCGTAACAGCAGCTTGCCAAATTCCGGGTGTGTGGTGAGACTGAGAAATGCATTGTTCAGCCGAGTAATCATCCTTTTATCCCTTAACTATTTCGCAGGAGACCTTTTGCCATTTCTGGCACCTTGGTATCAAATAGAAACTTAGGCTTTGAGTTATACACATCCCGTTCCGGTTGCGGAAGAAGGCACCCAAAGGGCACTACGTTTCCTCAAGGAAACCTACTACGAGAGTTTGTCGTTATGATTAAGCCGTCCATTCCTTACGATATCTACGATAACCGCTGCCCGACGCGCGATATGCTGGCGCGACTGGCGGACAAATGGGCGCTGCTGGTGCTGGCGCGGCTGGAAAATGGCCCAGTGCGCTTTAATGGCCTGAAACGCGATATCCGCATGATCACCCAAAAGGTGTTAACCCAGACGCTGCGTAAACTTGAGCGTGACGGCATTATCGCCCGTCAGGTGTTTTACACCGTGCCGGTGTCGGTAGAATACAGCCTGACGCCGCTTGGCCGGACGCTGACAGAAACCGTTTCCGTGCTAACGCACTGGGTGGAGCACAATATGGATGCGGTGGTGGCCGCGCAGATGGCGTATGACGAGGCGAAGCAGGCCAAAATAAAAGAACCCACCGCGTAGGGTAGGTTCCTGGGGCTTATTGCAGATGGGTACGCAGTTCGTGAGCGGCCTGCGATAACGCGGTGCGCACAGTTGGCTCTTCACTCAACGCGTTTAGCAGACCGTAGTCGTGGATCATGCCGTTATAGCGGGTGACCGTCACCGGCACGCCTGCGGCATCCAGCTTACGACCAAACGCTTCACCTTCATCGCGCAGCACATCCAGCTCGGCGGTTTGAATCAGCGTTGGCGGCAAGCCTTTCAACTGTGCGCTGCTGGCTTCCAGCGGGGAAGCGAGGATGTTGCGGCGGTCGCTCTCTTTGGTGGTGTAGTTGTCCCAGAACCATTTCATCATGTTTTTGCTGAGGAAATAGCCGTTGGAAAACTGGTTATAGGAGCCGGTTTCAAAGCGCGCATCGGTGACTGGCCAGAACATCACCTGGTAACGAATCGCTGGTGTGTGGCGCTCTTTGGCCTGCAAGGCAACGGCGGCGACCATATTGCCGCCCACGCTGTTACCGGCCAGCGCCAGGCGTGAACCATCAACGCCAATTTCTTTGCCGTGCTCGGCAACCCAGCGGGTCGCTTCATACGCCTGATTAATCGCCACCGGAAAGTGCGCTTCCGGCGATGGCGTGTAGTTGACAAACACCGCCGCCGCGCCGGATCCATTCACCAGATCGCGCACCAAACGTTCATGAGTTGGATAGTCGCCCAGCACCCAGCCACCGCCGTGGAAGAACATAAACACCGGCAAGGTTCCGGTTGCACCTTGTGGTTTTACGATAGTCAGTTTCAGCGGCTGGCCGTTAACGGTGATAGTTTTTTCTGAGACATCGGCTGGAGGCAGTTTCGCGCCCTGCTGTGCGCCAATCAGCACCTGGCGGGCATCGTGCGGGGAAAGTTGTTCAATCGGTTTACCGCCGCTGCTGTTCAGCGCGGAAAGAAATTTTGCTACACCCGCTGTCGGTGTTGGCGCATCGGCGGCCCAGGCGGTGGAAACGCTGGAGGCAACTAAACTCATGGCAATCAGTAATGAACGTGACATCTTATCTCCCTTGCGATTGTATCGCGCGCTATTTAGTTGGTTGTGCTAGAGGCCGTTGTGTTCGGCTGTGAAGTGCAATTTAAATAGTGCGCTATTTTATTTCAAGCTAAATTTATAAAATTAATGTGCAACTGCGTTTTACTGATTGATTTTATAAAGATTAAATTTGCAGGCAGACCCGTGTAAGACGTTGAGGATCGCCCGCCTGCCTGTAAAGTACCAAAGATGAGGATTTCACGGATCCGGTAAAAAGAGGATAATAACTGCCTGTTTTTCCTTAAATAAAATTTTAATGAATCTTCAGCGTTTTATTACGGAATATGACGAGTCACTCAGCGGTGAATTGAATATTGACCCTCTTGGTCAATTAATTGTCTGGTCCTCTTTCGGGCAGCAGATTTTTCGCAACCGTATTAGTTCAGTAGCCAATGATGTTCGTCACTACACACTCAATCTGCTTCACCATTATGTTATTCGCAGCGTTCTCAGTGATGATAAAACGCAGCTCGGCGAGGCATTACAAAAAATCTATGGCGGCAAAAACGATGTGAAACTGACGCACGCCTGTTTGATTTTCTTAGAGAATATTTACACCTTGTCGATGTGCGATAGCCAGAGCAAAAAAGGTGTCGTCACCACCGGCGTGCTGGGCATCGTTAAAGCCCGCGACAAATTCGCGAAATCCGATAATAACCCGCGGCTTATTTTCGGCCACGGATCGGACAGCCAACTGCTGACCCAGCAATTATTTCTCGGCACCAACGGGCGTTATAAAACGCCGATGATGAATATGCATTTCTTCGATCAAAAATATCATTATCAGTTGGCAGAAGGCATATCCGCATGGCAACAGGCCGGGCACTTTATTTTACAAACACCGCAGCTAAAAACGCTTTTTCGCCTGTTATGCGCCTGTCTGAAAACGCAGCTTGGCGTGCGGCTTCAGCAAGGGCTCACGCTGCGCTTTGCCGATATTGATAACAAAATTACCCGCGCGTATGTGCAGGCATTTCGCTCGTCGCAATATGTTGGCCGTTACGCCAAAGATTTCTGGCTGGCGATGACCCGTTTACGCGAAGGCGCTTCCGGCGCGCTGTATACCACCCTTGAACAGGCGCCGGAAAAGCTGCCTGCGGCAGATATTTATCACCGGGCGCTGCGTCTTAGCCATAACGACGCCGATCGCCAGTTGTTGCGCCATATCGTGCATGTTGAACCTTATCTGGCGGCGATTGATCTGTTATTTGCCGGGATATTGCAGCGTAAAAAACAGACATTAGAGGATATTCGCCAGTTCTGGGCGCAGCGCGGGCAGGACGATGAAACGCTGCCGAAACGAGCTGAACAGGTGATAAACGATAAGACGCTGCTGCCTGCGCTTTCCGGTACGGCGCATACCCGCCTTGAACGGTTGCTGAATGTCGCACAAGCCCCTTCTGTTGCTGCGCAAACCATTGAATTACTGAAATATCATGAATACGTGATGCAAAGCCGCGGGCAGTTACCGTGGATAACGCTTACTGGTGAAACACTAACGTTGCAGGTTCCTGTGCGCACACTGCGCGCCGATTGCCAGAATGACGGCTGGGTTAACGATTATTACATCCCGCAGTTCCGCCATATGCTGCAAGGATTGTGGGGAGTCGAACAGTGAAGTTAATCAGCGAATTCAAAGCGCAACTGGCCACGCTTGGCGAGATAAAACGGGTCTGGCTGACCAGCTTTAATATCAATATTGGTTTTATCGAAACGCACCTGCTGCCGGCGGTGCTGGGCATGGAAGAGCCGCCAAAAAACCGCAGCGAATTTGAACGCCTGCAATTCGATCTCACCCGCAAAAAGATCGATTTCCGCATCTACTGCGACAAGCGTCTGATAACCCAGGAGCAGCACAAGCGCACGTCGATCACCATTCTGCCGGTTTCCGTGCGCCAAATTGCTCCGCATCTGGATGCCCAAAACAGCCTTTTTCACCCCAAAGTGATTTATCTCGAGGATGTGCACGGCAACATGATCCTGGGCGCGGGCAGCGCGAACCTGACGCTCAGCGGCTGGGGGCGAAACCAGGAAGCGGTGGATTTTCGCCGCGTCAGCACCAACAAGCAGTATCAGCAGATTAAGTCCTTTTTTACGCAGGTAGACCCGAACATGGCTGTCGATGACGCGTTCCCGGTGCGGCGGAAATTTTCCCATGACGATCCTGACTGGGATTTTATTCATTCCCTTTCCGGTAAAACGCTGCTGAAAGCGCTGGCGAACGGCGACACCATCAAAAAGCTCTCCGTCTGGTCGCCTTACCTGGCGGCAGATTTAGCGGGTTTTATCGGCTCTTTATCCCATGCTTTTGGTAACCCGGCGCTGCGCGTCGATCTGGTGCCCGATCTGGCGCACGGGCGGTTTTTGCGCACACCAGGCGGGGAAGGTACGGATGTATTGCGCCAATCCGGTCAGTTACGCCTGTGTAAAAATCCCGTGGAGCGTGATGAGCGCTCGGAACTCACTCACGCCAAAGTCTGGCTGGCGACGGGGAAAAGCTCAGCAACACTGGCGATCGGCTCGTGGAATTTCACCGCGCCGGGCTGTAGCAGCGTCAACGTGGATAACACAGACGAGACGCACTGGAACATTGAAGCGGGTATTGTGCATCGCGTCTCGCCGAAAACAAAAATCGTCGGCGCGGTGCTGGATGAAAAGGCATTCGCTTACGCCAGCGCCGAGTTGCTGGAAGCCGAGGGCTTGCACATTCCCGATCAGTTACCCTTTGATTTACAGGTGCAATTTGACTGGCGCTCGGGCAAATACACCGTATCCGGCGAATGGTTTGACGGCAAACCCACCGCGCAGTATGCGCTTCGCTTGCCGGGCATCGCGCAGGTGATTCCGCTGGGCTGGCGTGGTAAGTCGCTGATTGCGCTGCGCGATCTCGTCGCCGAACAGCCGGATGAGGTGTTAACCCAGCACTTTTACACCGTCATCCGCCCCGGTGAGGCGGACTGGCAAGGCGTTATTCACGAAGTGGGACAGGCGTTCCGCCGGGTGAACGGTTTTGACACGCTGCACGATCTTCTCAATAGCTATATCAGTGATGTCGATCCGCAGGACAACGACGCGGTGCAACTGCGTGAAACGCTGCGCGATGGCGATTCGGCAGAAGATGCGCCGCCGGAGGAAAAGCCGCCGATACAGACCAGCGCCACCAGCTATTTCCGCCTTTTCTACGCGCTGGAAAAACGCCGCGAACAACTCGAAACCCTGAACGATGATGCCTCGCTGCACTACTGGTTGTTCACGTGCCCTGGCTGTTTGCTCGAGCTGGTGGAAAAAGTGCGCGAAAACCTCGCCGCGCAACCGGGAACGCTGTTTGGCTGGTTTATGGCCCACGAGGTGCAAAGCCTTTGCCAACTGGCGAAAAAACGCTACCGCAAAAAGAGCCTCGCCGCCCACGCGTGGCCGAAGCTTGTCATCGACATTCCGCCATTACCGGTAAAGGGAAAACAGCGCCAGCAGTACCTCGATGCGATAAAGCAAAGGTGTGGATATGAAGCCTGATAACTGGAAAGCCATTACCCCGCAGGCGGTGGCGGAAAAGATGAGTTTTGACGCGTCGCAAGACGACTGGCAATACAATGCCCAGGAAGCTTCTATGGCCGCACGTCAGGCCGAAGGTGTCGCCGGGCTGTGGAATATCCTCGCAAAACGCCAGCTGGCGCTACTTGCTGATGAAGTGGGGATGGGCAAAACCTACCAGGCGATTGGCGTGGTGCTCCAGCTCTGGCATAAAAAGCCCGACGCGAAAATCCTTATCCTCGCGCCCAATAAAGACATTTGCCTGCACTGGAAAAGGGAATACAAAACCTTTTTGCAACATCACTATCGCGCTAAAAATCCGAAGATTTGCAATGTCCAAAGGGAGCCGGTGCATGAGGCGCGCATTTTCACAAGGCTCGCCGAGCTTCAAGCGGATCTCCGCGAATCACCGGGGAATTTTTACCTGACCACCATCCACTCGCTCAGCGGGCTGGTCCCGGCGGAGGAGAAAAATAGCAGCAATATGCAAGCATGCGCGGCGCATGAAGCCGCGAAAATCCATGCGCAAATTAAATCGATGCTGGGCGAGCAGGGGTTTGATCTCATCATCATTGATGAGGCGCACTACTTCCGTAACCGTGATGGCAAATCCCAGCGCGCGGCGGCGGCGAAGCGTTTTTTTGGCGAGGACGATAACCGCTTAGGGCAACGAACGTTGTTACTCACCGCGACACCGAATCACTCTTCCTCACGCAACGTCGCCGATATTTTGCGTTACTTCGTCGATCCTGACACGATTAGCCCCGACGGCGATGCGAAAACGCTGTTAAAAACCTTTGCCATTCGCCGCCTGCGACAAATGCAGGGAAAGGGCGTGACCAACAATAAATATAACTACCGCCATGAGCAGGCGACGGCGGCGGATTTTACCGACAACCCGGATGCGGAGCTCTTTTTCGCCCTCTACCAGCGCGAGCTGGTAAAGACGCTGGGCGCGAAAGGTGAGCGCCGCCAGTTCCAGTATGGCTATCTCGAAGGGTTTGAATCGACGGGCATTGTGGCGAAAGAGGACAACGAAAGCGGTGAAGAGAATTCGGACGATATGGCGAGAGACGCCTTTCATCAGGCGCCGGATAGCCGCTTGCTGGCGGAGCTGACGCAAGCGTTTCAGGATATCTACCACCGTTTTCCGGATCACCCGAAATATGGCGCGCTGGTTAAGCAGTGCGTGCCTGAGCAGTTGTTTACTGCGCCACGCCCGCTGTATCGCGATAAACATCTGGTGTTTGTGCGTCGCATCCCCTCGGTGCGAGAAATTACTCAGCGCATCAACGCCGAATATGACGAACTGATGGCGCAGGAGATAATCTCTGCGTGGGGCGTTGAATCGCCGGATGAGACGCTAAAAGCATGGCGCAAAAGCGGCTGGTCGCGTAAGTATTTCAATCGCTTAACCCAGGCGGCGCATGTGTTGCAAGAGGCGTCCGAGTTCCTGGATGACGAAGCCGAGAGTAACGAAGATGAGGAGAGCAACGAGCGCAAGCAAAGTGAGCTGAAGCTCTCATCGAAAATCGCCGATCTGTTTGTGGTGAAAAGAAGCGGTGAGAAGCGAACCGATTGCACCAACGTCAGCCAGCGTTTTCGTCGGGCTGAAAGCCTGTTTTCCCTGTTTCTGGAGCCTGCGGCGGATTATCGCTGTGCGCAATATGCCACCTATTACCGGCTCACCGATCGCCAGCGCGATAACTTTGGCGATGTGGCGCGCGACGTTCGCCTGCAAACGTGGCCTGCTGCGCAGCGTCTTGCGCGTAGCGAAAAGATGCAAGAGAACCGTTATGAGCAACCGCTGCAAACGGCCTGGGGGATGATGTTTCCGCTGCTGCCCGCGCATTGCCAGCAGCAGCTTCGCCACTGGCAGGCAAGCAATCCGGCGATTGTGGAAAACCTCGCTAACTACCTGAAAACGGGCTACGTCTTCGCCAGCCCGGTGATGATTGAGCTCTACTGCTGGTTTATCCGCTTTAGCCGCCAGAGCACCACCTCGGATGTGCAAAAGCGTTACCGCGATTTTACCGCCAGCATTGCCGCTAAACTGCCGGGATCGTTACTGCTGCGCTATTTTATCAATGGCATTGAAACCTTCGAGGCGATGTGTGAAAAAATCACCGATCACCCGTTGGCCGACTGGGAAACGCCGTGGCGGGAACTGACCAACCTCTCAAGCCCGGCGTGGTACGCCAGCGGTCAAACCGATAACCGGCAACGCTTGATCCTCGGGTTCAACAGCCCCTTTTATCCCAACGTGCTGGTGGCAACGTCTGTGTTCCAGGAAGGGGTGAACCTGCATTTGCAGTGCAACCAGGTGCATCACTACGGGATTGCCTGGACACCGGGCGACAACGAGCAGCGCGTGGGACGCGTCGATCGGCTGTTTGGTCGCGTCAACCACCTGCTAAAAGAGCACGGGACGACGGAACTGCGCATTCACTATCCTTACCTCGCGCAGTCGCTGGATCAGGATCAGCTCGCCGCATTCATCCAGCACAAACGGAATTTTGAAGCGAAGCTCGATGCCTGCGACTTTGATCAGTTCAGCCGGGATATCAATCTCAACGATGAAACTGGCGGTTGGGAGGCGGCGCTGCGCAAACCTCAGGCCGACCTTAAACCGGTCGATCCTTATCCGGCTGAATTTGCCGGGGCAACAGACCCGGCAAAGTAAGGGAGAGTTATCAGGCTCTGTCAGCCCAGGCGGGCATTGACGTCAGGTAGCGAACAGCGCGTTTACGCGCTTCTTCGTTGCCGACGTGCTGCCAGGAATCCAGATACTGCGCAAGGCCGGAAACGGCCTCATCCCAGGATTTCAACTGGCCTTCGCTGTCGGTACACCAGACACAATATTTATCGTTGGGGCCACGGGACTCCGGTGCGGATAGCGGCATTCCGCAGGAGTGGCAGTGGGGTTCAGGGTGAGACATGATGTGCTCCTTGTCAGTGAGTTGAACGATAAATATACAGAAACGCCTGGCGGGAAACTGTTCATCCGCTCATAAAGCCAGATTGTTTTCATGGTTATTGTGGGCGGCATGTTGTTTTACACTTTTCGTTCACTTCGCAGGGAGGATGGCATGACAGATTACTGGTGGAAGGATCTTCGCGATCGCAATGAGAGCTGGCAGGGGCTGGAGCTGATAGTGCGCGAAGGCGATGGTCAGGCGATGGAAATACTCAGCGGGCACAACGGACGCATGGCGTTGCAGGTTAATGGTAAGACGCTGTTTTGGGCCACCATGCTGAACGATCATTCGGGTGTCTGGCTGGTGTTCAACGCTGAACATCCTTGCCAGGAATTGTTGTTGCCAGCAATCTCATCGGCCGATGTGGAAAGCGCCAAACGCGCGGGCGAAGATAACTGGACCAGCCACTGGTGCCGCTATTTTGCCCGCCAGTTGATGGACGCGCCAACCCCGCTGCTGGCACCGCGCCGCTGGTTGCTGCGCCCGATGGAGCAGGTCAAACCTACTGCGCCGTATGTCCTCAATAAACCGCTACCGTTTGAGCAGTGGCAATTCCATACACCTGCCAGCAGCGCGCAAATCAGTGTCAACTGGTCGCTGTGGAGTGAGGATTTTCCCGATCTGCAAAACCCGGAGAAGGTCACGTTTGTCGACTGGTGGTGGAACGGTCACCTGCTGCTGGCGCGTTACCCGGTGGATCCTCTCAGCGGGCGCGTGAAATGGTGGCGCAAGAAGTGCCGCGAGGGCGAGTTGCCGCCGATTCTGGTGTGGTTTATTGCCGGGCTGGCGTCGTTTGTGATCCTCGACGGACACGATCGTTTGCAGGCGGCGCTGGCGGAAGGTATTCAACCGCAGTTTCTGGTGCTCAGCGAGCTTAGTGAACACAGCTATACGCCCAATGAAGAGACGCGGGAGCGGGTGCTGCATTCGCTGGCTCTCCAGCAGGGGAAGTGCAAAAAAACCGGTGCCAATATTGATGCAATGAACCAGTCGCTGCTGAACCTGTATGACACCCGTTATCTTTACGCCCCGACGCACAGCCGCGCGGTGCTGGGCGATGGCAAAAGCTGGGAACGCGACGTCACCGATTATTTGCAGCGCCATCAGTTGGATGAATATCTGGCGAAGATACTTTCGCGGGAAGAGTAAGGAGAGCGCGCCAGCCGTTGCCGTATTTTCAAGCGCTGGCGTGTGAGTAAATGCTCACTGGGGCTGGTTCACTGGTTTTGCCGATTGCGCTGGCTAATCTGTTTATCCCGGTGGGTTTTATACCCGACGCATTTTTGCGACAAACCTATCACGCAAACGCGCGAGCCTCTTTGCTGGCGTTTAGATAATACTGGAAAGGCAAAGGGAATCATCGCTAAAAAGGAGAAGTACCCCGCGTCCTTGCGGGGCTGAATGGCTTATTTCACGGCTTGCAGTGCCGTTTTCTCGACGTATGGCTTCATCAAGGTATCGGCTTCTTTCTGCGCCGCTTCGGCGGCGGCTTCCGGGGTGACTTTCTCGTCGTTCACCACCGCAGCGAGCTGGTTTTCCATCGCTTTACGCACCGCGACCGTTTCGTAAGTGGAGTACCACGGATGGGCATATTGCAACTGATCCAGCGCGATTGCCGCCCGCGGATCCTGTTTCAGATAGTCCTTCATTTCTGCCGTGTCGTAAGCAGCTTTACGCGGTGAGAAATAACCGGTGAAGCGGCTCCAGGCACCGTTCACTTCCGGGCTGACGAGATAAGTCAGGAACTGATAAGCCGCTTTTTTCTGTGCATCGTTGATGCCCTTAAAGCTCACCAGGCTGGCACCGCCAATCGGCACGGCGCGCTGCTCCTGGGCGGGCATCATCGCCACACCCAGCTCGAAATCTTTGGTGTTCTCACGCATAAAGCCCAGCGCACCGGTGCTCAGCATCGCCATGCCCAGCTTGCCAGAGAAGAACGCGGCGCTGATCTGCTTGGAGTTCAGCACGCCGGAGGGCATCACTTTGTCTTTGTAAATCAAATCCTGCCAGAAGCGCAGCGCGCCGATGGTGGTTGGCGCGTTGTAATAGACTTCGCCGGGATAGTTTTCGTTGAAGTAGTTGCCGCCATTGGCGCGCACCAGCGAAGAGAAAATCCAGCCGCCGTAATCGTCGTTGGTCGAGGGCAGCATAATGCCCCACTGACCTTTACTCTGATCAGTGAGTTTTTTCGCGTCGTCGAGCAGCTCTTTCCAGTTCTGCGGTGGTTGTTTGATACCCGCCTGGTCGAACATCGTTTTGTTGTAATAGAGAATCGGCGTCGAGTTGTGGAACGGAATGGCATACGTCACGCCCATTACCTGCGCGTTTTTGTGCATGGCAGGCCAGAACGCGGTTTGCAGGAAATCTCCCGCTTTTTTGTCGCCATATTTGAACAGCTCGTCCATCGGCAGGATTTCATCTTTCAGCGCCAGGTCGGTGGTGAAGTTGGCGGACATGATCACCAGTGCAGGCGGCTGGCCCGCTTTCTGTGCGGATTCGGCTTTCATTTTGGTGGTGTCATAACTGCCGGTGAAAATCCCGCGCACTTCCACGTCTTTTTGCGAGTCGTTAAACGCTTTGATAACGCGCGTCATCTCCATCGTCAGTTTGCCGTCCACCGGGGCCGGAAACATGAAATCAATCTTCTCCTGCGCCATCGCAGTGCCGCTAATGGCAAGGGTAATGGCGTAAGTAAGCACTCGCAGCGTCTTTGGCAGAGGCTTATGCATGGTCTTTCTCCTGGTGTAAGTTAAGCAAGGTTTGTGCATCAAAAAGATGGCTATCAAGGGGTGAAAAACCGACGCGGAGAGTGTCCCCTTTGTTGGGCACATCGCCTCTGTGACGGCGGATATAACGCAGGTTGCCAATGGGCGTGCTGACGTGCAGCTGGTAGTCCGCGCCCATCAGTTCCCGCTGAATGACGCTGGCGGGCAGCACCACCTGGCCGGTTTCCGGCGTATCGGTAATGTGTTCCGGGCGAATGCCCAACCACACGTCGGTGGCATTGCGCGCATGGGCCGGTAACGGCAGGTGTTGCTCGTCCAACAGCACGTTGCCATTGGCGCACGGTAGCGATAACAAATTCATCGCCGGAGAGCCGATAAACCCGGCGACAAACAGGTTCGCCGGGTGCGCATACAAGTGCTCCGGGCGGCCCACTTGCTGCACGTGGCCACCATTCATCACCACAATGCGATCGGCCATCGACATGGCTTCGGTCTGATCGTGGGTGACATAAATGGTGCTGGTTTTGAGCTGCTGGTGCATCGCCATAATGCTGTCGCGCACCTCAGTACGCAGGCGCGCATCAAGGTTGGAGAGCGGCTCGTCCATTAAAAACAGCTTCGGGTTACGCACAATGGCGCGTGCCATCGCCACGCGCTGGCGCTGGCCGCCGGAGAGCTTGGCCGGTTTTCTTTCCAGTAGCGCGTCGAGTTGTAACATCTGCGCCACGTGGTCGAGGCGCGGCTGCCAGCTGGCTTTCTCTTCGTGGCGTACTTTCATGCCGAAGGTGATGTTATCGCGTACGGAAAGGTGCGGAAATAACGCATAGTTCTGGAAGATCATCGCGAAATTGCGCTCGCGCGGTGAACGCGTGGTGATGTCATCGCTGTCGAGCAGTATCACGCCGTCGCTGACGTTCTCCAGCCCGGCAATCAGCCGCAGCAGCGTACTTTTACCACAGCCGGAAGGGCCAACCAGCACCACAAATTCACCATCGTGGATATCCAGTGACAGGGCGTTGAGCGCCGGTTTGCCATCGAACTGTTTGCTTATGTTTTGCAGTCTTAACATGGGCTTAACGCTCATCCACCGGGCAACTGATGCTTTCGTTGTATAACCACGGGCCCGCGTAATGCGACAGCGGATGCAGGTAGCTAACCCACTGTTCGCCAATCTGGCGATGCATCAGGCATGACGGCGGTGACATGTCGTAGTACGGGCGCGTATCTTCGTGGCAGTACGGCACTTGGTGCACCGTCGCCGGGATAGTGGCAATCGTCGCCTGGCGATACTGTGTCATGGTCAGGCTGTGGTTGTGACCGCAGAAAATGCGCGTTAGCGCCGGGAAGCGTTCCACCAGTTTTAGCAACAGATGACCATTTTCGCAGGCGATGCGATCCATCTGCGCGTTACCGAGCGGCAGCGGCGGGTGGTGCATAAATATCGCGGTCGGTTTGTCTTTGCTGTTGCTAAGCTGCGCTTCCAGCCAGCTCAGCGTGTCGTTGGTCAGCCAGCCTTTCGATTCCCCGGCAAGGCTTGAATCAATGAACAGCAGGCGAGTGGCGAAGTCATCAATCGCATAACGCATGTTCTGCGGATCGTTGCCCAGATGCGGGCACAGCGGGTGTAAGTATTCAAGGAAGTGGGCTTTATCGTCGTGGTTGCCAGGAATGACAAACAACGGATAGTCGAGGCTGCCGAGGATCTGGCGCGCCACGCGGTACTCTTCCGGGCGACCGCAGTTAACAATATCGCCGCTTAGCACGACCGCATCCGGGCGTTCACGCAGCGCGTTAAGTTGACACACGACATCGGCATTCCCGGCGTTGATATCAATAAAGCCGTACAGCTTCTCGTTCTGGCTGCGAAAATGGGTATCTGAAATTTGCGCTAAAAACATCACTCAACTCCTTATTTAATCCCGGAAAAGCCAAAGCTCCGGAGAAACTGCTTCTGAAAAGCGATAAATGCGACCATCAGCGGCAGGCAGACCATCAACGTCCCGGCACTGATCATGCCCCACTGGCCGCCGGACTCCGCGCCCATGGCGAATGACACCAGCCCGACTGTCAGCACCTGTTTGTCCGGGTCGTTGAGCATCATCAGCGGCCATAAATACTCGTTCCAGTGGTAGGTAATGCTGACGGTGGCGAAGGCCAGCACCGATGGCCACGACATCGGCAACATCACGCGGAACAGCACCTGCCACCAGCGGCAACCCTCCATCAGCGCCGCCTCTTCGATCTCTTTCGGGATGGCGAGAAATGCCTGACGCATCAGGAACACGCCGAACGCCGAAGTGAAGTAGGGCATCATCACGCCGGTCAACGTGTTGAGCAGGCCGAAGGTTTTGAGCGTCAGCATGTTGGGGATCATCATCACCACCGGCATGATCATCAGTTGCACCAGGAACAGGATGAACAGCGTTTTCTTGCCGCGAAATTCGTGGCAGGCAAAGACGTAACCGGCGGTAGTGATGGTGAAAAGCTGTACGAAGAAAGTGCCGAAGGCGAAAATCAGCGTGTTGGCGTACAGGTTCAGCCAGTTGGCGCTGTCCCACGCGTCGCGGAAGTTATCCAGCGTGAGCGGGAAGCGCGGCAGAATCGACGCCATCCCTTCACCAAAAGTGGTGGCGCTAAAAGCAGACGAAAGCATCCAGATAAACGGGCTCACCCACAGCAGCGCCAGGCAAACCATCAGCACCGCCAGGGTCAACAGGCGGGAGTGACGCAGACGCAACCACAACGGGCGCGGTATGGACGTGCTGCGGTTAATGGCAGGGGAAACATCAACGCTCATAATGCGCTCCTCTTTCCAGCAGTTTCAGGTTGACCAGCGAGAAGACGAACAGCCCGACCAGGGTAAGAAAGGTGGCCGCGGAGGCTTTGCCCAGATCGTGGGTATCCCAGGCGAGGTTTTGAATGTAATAGAGCAGCACAGTGGTGGCGTTGTCCGGGCCGCCGCGCGTCATCACCGCCACATGGTCGATCTGGGTAATGGAGTAGATAAGCGCGGTGGTTACGACAAAACTGATGGTCGGGCGCAGCAGCGGCAGCGTCACCTTGAAGAACACCTGTGTGGCGGTTGCGCCTTCCATCACCGCCGCTTCGCGCGTCGACGCGGGAATACCCTGCAATCCGGCAAGAAAGAACAGCATGTAATAGCCTGCGAATTTCCAGACACCAATCAACGCCAGCGCAAACAGCGCACTGTTACTGCGCCCCAGCCAGTTGTTGTTCATCGGGCCAAAGAGTTGCGCCATGTAATGATCGAGCATGCCGAGGCCGGGCATAAAGATAAACAGCCACAGCGCGGCGGCGCTGACCATCGGGATTATCATCGGAAAGAAAAAGGCGGTGCGCAGCCAGCGATTGATGCGGTGGTTTTCCCACAATGCCACTGCCAGCAGCAGCGCCAGCGTGACGCCCGGGATCACCGTCAGCAGGAGATAAACCAGGTTATTGAACAGCGATTGCCAGAACACGCTGTCATCCAGCAGACGGGCGAAATTTCCCAGCCCGACATATGGCGCATCCTGGCTCGCCATACGGGTGTCGAACAAACTGTCGTACACCGAGCGTAATAGTGGAAAGTAAGTAAACAGCGCCAGAAACAACAGTGAAGGCGACAGAATCAGCCAGGGAAGCCAGTATTTTCTCATAAGTGCCTGAAAGCGAATTTACGGGGTTCGAAAGCCAGAGAGTCTGTGAAAAAAATGCTGCAATAGGATGGCGCGCAAATGACTGTTTAGTGAACAGGTGTTCACCGTGAGGCGCTGGCAGGAAATTGGGGCGTTACGGATAAAAAAGCCCCGCGTCCTGCGGGGCAAATTTCTCACCTTTTCACGGGGGAGATTAGAAATCCATTTTGACAGTGAACTGCACTTCGCGCGGATCGCCAATCTGGTTGCCCAGGTTGTTGGTGGCAATTGACGAGGTGTAGTAGGTCTTGTCGAAGATATTTTTCAGGTTTATCTGCAACGTTACCGGGTATTGCAGCTTCATTTTGTAAGCGGCGAACGCATCGGCAACCGCGTAGCCCGGCAGGTAGTAATCCGCGCCGTTGGTGGCTGAGCGGCGGCTAACGCCGTGACCGCCGCCGCCGAGGGTTAACGTATTACCGGCAAAGGCGTTATGAATGTCGTATGTCAGGAACAGAGAGCCGGTGTGGCGCGGCACGTTCGGCAGTGGTTTACCCGCATAATCGGGATCTTCCAGCACTTTTGCCGCGGTGTAGCTGTAGCTGGCAATCACGTTCATGTTCGGCGTCAATGAACCGGCGAGATCCATCTCCACACCTTGTGATCGCACGCGTCCGGCGGTTTTTGCCACGGTGTCGTCGCCGACGATTTCGTTATACAGCACGTTACGTTTGTGAATATCAAATGCCGTAATATTGGCGGTAACGCCGTCGAAAAGGTCGAATTTCGCACCCACTTCGTAAGATGTAGAGGTTTCCGGCGGTAAGTCGCCGATATAACTGGCGATAGACGATTGCGGCATAAAGGCTTTCGCCACATTACCGAAAAGAGAAACCGATGGCGTGAGTTTGTAGACCAGGCCAAATTTCGGTGTCCATTTTTCGTCGCTGCTATCGGTGTTGACGTTAAACGGGCGGCCTTTCCCGGCGTACTGGGTGTAATACTGGTAACGCATCCCGGCAACGGCGATCCATTTATCGGTCAGGTATAACGCGTCCTGCGCATAAACCGAGTAGCTTTCCTGCTTGATGGTTTGATCGCTGTCGGAGGCGGAGACGGAAGTACACTTGCTGGCATTGCCATAACGTGGGTTGTAAATATTGAAATCTTTGACGTTTTTACAGCGGATCATGTCAGTACGCAGCAGATCGTAATATTCATACGAAACGCCGGTTAGGATCTCATTATAAAAACCGCCAATGTTTACATTACCCTGCAAGTCAGCACGCGTGGTGTGCATGTGCTGCGTGGAACCTTGCGTTGCATCCACACGGCGCGTCAGGTTGCCGGTGGCGGCATCGTAAGCCATCACGCGCGACTGGTTATCGTTGTATTTATCCTGGCTGAAGCCATACTCCACTTTCCCGGTCCATTCGCTGTTAAAGCGGTATTCGGCGTTTAACTGCGCGATGTCGGATTCGCCGTCGGTAATGTTAAACGGTTCATCGAAGCGGGTTTTTCTGTCGACATTTACCGGCTGTTTGGTGGTGAGATCGAAGATTGTGCCGCGATCGAACGGTGTCTGGTAATCGCGGTGGGAGTAGAGCACGTTAACGGTGGCGTTATCACCAAACCACGTCAGCGACGGTGAAATAAAGGTGCTTTTTTCTTTGCCAAAATTACGCCAGTAATCTTCATGTTGATACTCGCCAATCAGGCGATACGCCAGCCGGGTGCCTTCAATCGGGCCGGTGACATCAAACTGACCCGTTCCGCCACCAAAGCTTGAGGATGTGGCAGAAACGGAACCACCAAATTGGGTTTCCGGGCGTTTCGTGACCACATTGATAAGCCCGCCGGGATCGAGAATGCCGTACAGCGTGGACGCCGGGCCTTTCAGCACTTCAACGCGCGACACGTCGGCATTAAAGCTGCGCGGCACCACCGTGCGCAGACCGTTGGTCATGATTGAGCCGTCGCGGTTGGCACCAAATCCCCGGCGCACGAACGCATCCTGCGTGCCGCCGAGCGTGTTGGTTTGTACCACGTTGCTGACGTTATACAGCGCTTCATCAAGGCTGGTGGCGTGCTGATCTTCCAGCACTTTATCGCTCACCGTGTTGACCACCTGCGGAATATCCAGCAGCGGCATGGATGTCAGCGTTGCGGTGGAAGAGCTGATCGGCTGGTAGCCGGATGTTGCCTGTTTATCGGCGGAAGAGGCACCCGCCAGCACGGTGATGGTATCGCCATCTTTGCTTTGTTCCGGCTTGTCTGCCGCGTGTGTGAACGGTGTGAAAGCCGACCCTAAAAAGAGCGCAGAAAACAGCGCGCGCCCTTTCAGCCCGGAAATACAACGAGTTAACTCAGCCATTTAATCTACTTTTCCCGAAAGACCCTGAACAACGCAGGAGTGAACGTTTTTATCTTTAATTGCCCGATTGCGCGACTCTACCCGTTGGCTGCAATTTTCAGCGTCGGATATGTAATTGAGAATCATTCAATCATGAGGCTTTGTAGTAGTAAACGGAAAATGAAAGAAATTTGCTACAGCGAATTCAGGCTTGAAAAGTGACTCGGTAAGCTGCGAGGAATTCTGGTTAATTGTTTGAAAATGAATAATTTATTTTAACTTATTGTAAGGGTGTTTTTTTGTAGAAACACAAAATAAAGGGTTGTTTATTTCACTTGCGACGGCACTTGACTACTACAGCGGCAAACAGCAATATCGAAAAGATAATGAGATTTATTTTTATTTGATGATTTAGTGCGCAGGTCTCTCCACGAACGTGCGGCGCAGGAGTCAACATGCCACAGCAAGTGGAAAATCAAGCCGAAGGGCAAGGGATTGTGCTGGAAAGCCTGTCGGCGGGCTACCACAGCAAGGTGATTGTCGACAACATTACGCTTTCGATCCCGCCAGAGAAAATGACCGTGCTGGTCGGTGCTAACGGCTCCGGTAAATCCACGCTGCTCGGCACTATCGCCCGTATGCTCAAACCGCTGGGCGGCAGCGTGCTGCTGGATGGCAAAGCCATTCATCAACAACCCACCAAAGCGATTTCTCGCCAGTTAGGTATTTTGCCGCAATCGCCGATTGTGCCGGAAGGGCTCACCGTCTTTGAACTGGTGTCGCGCGGGCGTTTTCCGTGGCAGAGCTTTATGCGCCAGTGGTCGGAAGAGGATGAACAGGCGGTAATTGACGCACTGAATCTGACCGGCACCGCTGAATTCGCTCACCAGACGGTAGACAGCCTCTCTGGTGGCCAGCGCCAACGCTGCTGGATAGCAATGGCGCTGGCGCAGCAAACGCCGGTGATCCTGCTTGATGAACCGACAACTTTTCTCGATCTGCGCTACCAGGTGGAGATCCTTGAACTGCTGCATTCACTGACCCGCGATCACGGACGCACCGTGGTTGTGGTGTTGCACGATCTTAATTTCGCTGTTAATTACGGCGACACGCTGGTGTTCCTCAAGCACGGGCGCTTACAAGGTGTGATTCACGAAGGTGAGGCCTGCACGTCGGAAATGATTAAAAGCGTGTTTGATGTTGACGTGCAGATGTCGATTAACCCGCTGACCGGAAAACCCTTTTTTATGCCGTTTCGGAAACCGGGTGGAACGGGCGCATGAGTAGCATGGTCCTCTCTGCCCGCTGTCGTGCCGGGCGCGTTGGTATGGCCTCGCTTGTACTGGTGTTATTAGTGCTGGCGGCATCTGTCGCTCATCTCGGCCTTGGTGCGCGCTATATCGCACCGCCAACGGTCATCCACGCGCTGCTGGATTTCGATCCGCGTAACTTCGATCACCGCGTCATTATCAGCCTGCGTTTGCTGCGCCTGGTGGCGGCGCTGTTCACCGGCGCGGCGCTCGGCGTGGCCGGAGCATTGTTGCAATCGGTCATCCGCAACCCCTTAGGTGAGCCGCATATTCTGGGGCTGAATTCCGGTGCTGCGCTGGCGGTCGTGGCTTGCACAGCGCTCGGCATTAGCCTCGGCGGTGGCGCATTCAGCCGTCCGTTGATTGCCGCAGGCGGCGCGGCGCTGCTCTTTTCGCTGGTTATGGCGCTTTCCGCGGCGGGGCGTTCGGGTTTTACGCCGATGAAAGTGACGCTGTGCGGCGTGGCAGTCTCGACGTTTGCTTCTTCAATCACCGCCGCGATCCTGATCCTTGATGAGCAAACGCTGCTGAGTATGCGCACCTGGCTGGCGGGCGATCTCGCAGGGTTGAGCTGGGCGCAGATCCAGCATGCGGCGATGGCTGCCGTTATCGGTTTTGCGATGGCGTTGTGGCTCGCTCCGGCGTTGAACATGCTGACGCTGGGCGACAACATGGCGCGGGGTTTAGGTGTGTCGCTGATGCGAACGCGCGTGTTGTCACTGGTGGCGATTGCTCTGCTGTGCGGTGCGGCGGTGTCGGTGGCCGGACCGATTGGTTTTATTGGCCTGGTGGTGCCGCATATGGTGCGCCGTCTCGCCGGGGATGATTTACGTGTTGTTGTGCCACTCTCGGCGCTGGGCGGCGCGCTGTTGTTACTGGTGGCGGATATTGCCGCCCGCATACTGCTGGCGCCGCAGGAACTGGCCACCGGCGTGATGACCGCGCTGGTGGGTGCGCCACTGTTTATTGCGCTGGCGGCGAGGTTTTTCAAATGAGCGACCTGTTGCCGCGCGCCGGATTACGCCGTTTGCGGGTGGGTGGTTTTTCCCGCCTGCTGCGCCCGCATGCACTGATGTGGATCATGGCCCTCGCGCTGCTGGCGCTGGCGTTACTGCTGACGGGCGTGACACAGGGTTCGTTGCCGGTTCCGGCATCTTCTATTGGCCGCGCGTTATTTTTGCCACAGGTGCTGAGCGCCGATCAGCAGTACGTGGTGTGGGACATTCGCCTGCCGCGCGTGCTGATGGCGCTAATGTGCGGGGCGATGCTGGGGATGGCGGGCGCGGCGATGCAGTCGATCACCCGTAACGGGCTGGCGGATCCCGGCTTAATTGGTGTGAAAGAGGGCGCGAGCGTGGTGGTGCTCACGCTGGTGCTGTGCTTTCCGGCCGTCGGCTTAGTCTGGCGACCGCTGGCCGGTATGGCAGGGGGATTGTTTGCCGCCGGGTTGGTGATGGCGCTGGCGCGGGATGTGTCCCGTCCGCGCTTTGTGCTGCTTGGTATTGGTGTTTCCTGGACCTTCGCCGCCGGGATCGGCGTGTTTATGACCACGGCTGATGTGCGCGATGTGCAGACCGCGATGATGTGGCTGGCAGGCAGCCTGCATGTTGCCACCTGGCCGTTGCTGATGGTGGCGCTGTGCTGGGCGGTTCCGGCAACGTTGATTTTGCTGGTAACCGCGCGCGCGGCGGATGTCGCGTTGCTCGGTAACCAGGCCGCTACCGGGCTGGGTGTGCGGCTTGCGCGTCTTGAGCTGCTGCGCTTTATCGCGCCAGTGTTGCTGACTGCCGCCAGCGTTTCCTGCGTGGGCAGTATCGGTTTTGTCGGCCTGATTGCTCCGCATATGGCGCGCTTTCTGCTGCGCGGTGGCCAGCGGGCGCTGCTGTGGGGAAGCGCAATGCTGGGCGGATTGCTGGTGTTGCTGGCGGATTCGCTTGGACGGCTGGCTTTTGCGCCACTGCAAATTCCCGCCGGGATTGTTATCTCGCTGATTGGCGGGCCGTTTTTCTTGCTGCTGCTGTGGCAGCGGCGCGATCGTTTATAACCCTTAAAGGTCTTGTATGCGCTTACTTTTTTCGCTGCTGGTGCTGGTTGGTCTGAGTGTCAGTGCCGCAGAACCGACACAGGTTTTCACCGATGATCTCGGGCGCGTGGTGACGGTGCCATTGCACCCGAAACGCATTGTGTCGTTGCACGATCTCGATATCACTATTCCGTTGATTGAGCTAGGCGTACCGCCGGTCGCCAGCCACGGGCGTACGCGCCCGGACGGCACCCATGTGCTGCGCTCCAGTGGCATGTTGACCGGTGTCGATTTTGACAATTCAGCGATTAAATTTATTGGTTCAGCGGATATCGACATTGAAGCGGTGGCGGCGGCAAAACCGGATTTGATCATCACCGAGCCCAGCCGCAACACGCCGGTTGAGCAGTTAGAGAAAATCGCGCCGACCGTGAGCATCGATCATCTGGAGGGCGGTGCGCCGGAGATCTACCGCAAGCTGGCGCAATTAACGGGGACACAGGCGCGCTTTGCGATCCTTGAGCGCCGTTATCACGAGCAGATCGCCGCACTGAAAAAAACCATTGATACCAACAAGATAACCGTGTCGGTCATTCAGGCTAACAATGGCAAAATCAACGTGTTGCACAGTTACCACTCGCTGGGGCGCGTGCTGCGCGATGCCGGTTTCCGTTTTCCGCCGCTTATCGACAGTATCCCTGACGGCGGGCGCATCGACGTCAGCGCCGAGCGGTTGCCGGAACTGGATGCCGATTTCGTTTTTGCCACCTGGCGCGGCGATACCGGCGGTAAACCGCAGGATGAAATGGCGGCCATGGATGCGGTGATGCCGGGCTGGTGTGATTTCCTCACGGCCTGCCGCAGCGGGCATTACGTGCTGATTTCGCGCGAAGAGGCGATCTCCAATTCGTTTGCCTCGCTGAGCCTGATGGTGGCGCAGGTGCAGTCGCAAATTGCTGGTCGACCTTTATCGGCAGCCAAATAAGGGCGCACGATGCTGAACCCAAAAAAAGCGAAAAATCGCGTGGATGTGTATGGAGAGCGCTTTCGGGCGCGGGCGCATACGTTGTCGCCGCGATTGCAGGTTGTGGCGCGCTATATCAATGAAAACCGTGAAGTGGTGCTGGAGCATACGGCGATTGAGATAGCCAGGGCGACGCAAACCTCCGACGCCACGGTGGTGCGCGCGATTCAGGCGCTGGGTTTCGCCGGGCTTCGTGATTTGAAGCAGACGCTGGAGCACTGGTTCGGCCCGTCTGTCTCCTCGGCGGAAAAGATGAGCACCACGGTGAATGCGCTCTCTTGCGACGTCAATTCGGGCATTGATTTCGTGCTCGAAGGGCACCAGCACACCTGCGAAATCCTCTCCGCGCCGGATAACCGCTACGCGATTGCCCAGGCGGTCGCGCTGCTGATTGAGGCGCGGCAGGTGGCGATTTTCGGCATTGGCGCATCGGGGATTCTGGCAGAGTATGCCGCGCGGTTGTTCAGCCGCATCGGGTTACCCGCCTCCCCCCTCAACCGTACCGGGATTGCGCTGTCTGAACAGCTTATCAATTTGCAACGCGGCGATGTGCTGATCATGATGGCGCAGAAATCGGCGCACCGGGAAGGGCTGACCACGCTGAAAGAGACGCGGCGATTGGGCATCCCGGTGATTTTGTTGACCAACGCTGTCGATTCGCGTTTTAGCCAGCAAGCGGATGTAGTTATCCATGTCCCGCGCGGCGGCGAGAAGGGTAAGATCCCGCTGCACGGCACCGTGCTGCTGTGTCTGGAGATGATTATCTTGTCGGTCGCGTCAGCGACCTCGCAGCGGGCAATTAAAACGGTGAAACGCATTAATGAGTTTCACCGTGGGTTAAAACCGGGCGGGAAGAAGGGTTAAGAGATAAACATCAGCGGTGATACGCCAAAACGTTTGGCTAACTTCTTAATATGGTTGAGGTTAAGCTGGCGCTCGCCGTTGAGGACTCTGGATACCATCGATTTGCTGCCAATTTCCTCCTGAAAATCAGACGTCGTCAGTTGGTGCTGATCCATCAGTGTTCTGAGCACCGCAAGTCCTGTCGGCATCGCCGCCATCTCTTCACGCAAGGCGATAATTTCCGGTTGGTTATTTTCGTAAGCACTAATTTTCGCACAAACGATATCTACCAGCGGGCTATCGGGATTGTCCATTAACAGCTGTTCTACCAGTTCCAGCGCATCCTGATAGTCTTTCTCCGTCGGATGTTCTCCCAGCAGCGGGACCGCAGCGATGAGCGCATGGGTGGCTTTTAATGCATCAGCGACGATCATTTTTTCTTCCCCTTAGTACGATGCTGTTCGGTAAAACGGTCGTATTCCTTATGTGTGAAGATATGGCGCACATAAAACTTTTGGCTTTCGAAAAAGATCAGTGCCACAACCCTTAAATTATTATTCGCAATATCAATAATGTAATGCTTACTCAGATATTTGAAGTTATCCAGTGTGGGATACAACTTCTTGAGATCCTCTGGCGTTGGGCAGTACGCTTTTTCGATGGTTTTCGCCAGAGTGAGTAGCGCAACTTTGTGTTGAGGGAAGCGTAAGACTGCTTCCTGAATCGCCTTCAATGATATTAAGTGCATTCCTTTACCTTGTGCGTCCGTTGCCAATAAGTCAACAATACGGTATTGGTTGCCATTTAGTCAACGATTTTATGCACTTCTAGCGATGACGCCGCCCATACAAATGAATCACCAGCGCGGCGCTGTAAGCCATCACAATCGCGAGGCTCATTTTCCACATCGCTTCACCGCCGATGCCCGACAGCGGTGTGGCGATGCCGCCGAAGACAAACATCAGCATGCCCAGCAGCGCCGAGGCCGTACCGGAGTCGCGCGCTTCTACGCTGTTCATGGCTGCCGATCCGGCGAGGGTCAAAATCCCGCTGTTCAGCGCGACGGTGAAAAACAGCCCCACCAGCGCCAGCGTCATCATGCCGCTTAACGCAAAAAAGGCGGTGAGCAGCGCACTCATCACCGCCAGCACTAACCCAATGTTGAGCAGTTTCTGCTCGTCGATGCGCCGCGCCAGGCGGGCAAAAATCAGCGCAGAAACAATCAAGCCAATACCGTTGAAACCAAACAGCAGGCTAAATTGCATCGCCGTAAACCCATATTCGTTTTGCAGCACGAACGAGGACGATCCGATATAAGAAAACAGCCCTGCCAGCATAAACGCCTGGATAAAACAGTACATGGAAAACGGCTTGTTCTTCAGCACGGTAATGGAGGTTTTCAGCAGCGAGCCGCCGCTATTTTTCTCCTGCAATGTCTCTTTCAACACCAGCATGGCAGAAAGCAGCAGTACCACACCGATTGCCGCCATTGTCCAGAACAGTGCCCGCCAGTGCAGGGTTGAGGTGATATACCCGCCGAGCACCGGTGAGACGATGGGCGCAATGCCGTTAATGGTCATCAGCAGGGCGAAAAATTGCGTGAGCAGCGTGCCGTGGTATTTGTCGCGCGCGATGGCACGGGATAGCACCGAGCCGCCCGCGCCAGCAATCCCCTGGATAAAACGCCAGAAAATCAGCCAGTAGATATCCTGCGTGGTGGCGCACAGCACTGAGGAAACGATAAACAGCAGCAGCGACAACAGCAGTGGGTGTTTGCGCCCCATCCGGTCGCTGAGCGGCCCGAAAAAAAGCTGCCCCAACCCTAAGCCGATAAGCGAGGCAGTGAGTGAAAGCTGAATCAACGGGGTTGATGTGCCCAACTGTTGGCTGATGTCCGGCAGCGCGGGCAGGTAAAGATCGGTACAAATCGGCCCCATGGCCGTGAGCATACCCAGCACAATGGCAAAAGCGGGAGAGATCCGTGACATAACAGCTCCGAAAACGCGCCGGGCAGCCCGGCGCAAAAGTATTAGCGAACGCCGCCGCCCAGCGATTGCCAGAGCGTTATGCGGTTTTGCAGATCGGTTTGTTGTAGCGAAATCAGCGATGTTTTCGCCGTCCACAGTGCACGCTGCGCGGTTAACACCGACAAATAATCACCGGTTCCGGCGCTGTACTGGCGCTGGGCGATATCCAGCGCTTTCTGCTCGGCGGCGACATATTCACGCTGCGCGTCGAGTTGCTCGTTGAGTGTTTCGCGCCGCGCCAGCGCATCGGCAACATCTTTAAACGCGCTCTGAATGGTTTTTTCGTAGGTCGCGATCAGCCCTTTTTTCTGTGCTTCGGCGTAGCGCAACTGCGCGACATTTTTCCCCCCGGCAAACAGCGGCAGCGAAATGGACGGCGCGAAAGACCACACTTGCAAGCCGTGGCTAAACAAAGAGGAGAGCGAGTCGCTGCCCACCCCGGCACTGGCGGTCAGCGAAATGGTCGGGAAGAAGTTCGCCCGCGCCGCGCCGATATTGGCGTTCGCGCTTTTCAGGTTATGTTCCGCTTCCTGAATATCCGGGCGGCGCAGCAGCACGGTAGAGGAAACGCCCGCTGGCGTTAGCGTAATACTGTTGTCGGCCAGACTCTCCAGCGTACCCGGTAGCAGCGACTCAGGCACCGTGTCGCCCGCCAGTAAATTGAGCGCGTTTTTATCCTGCGCCACCTGTGTTTGATAGCTGGCGACGCTGGCGCGCGCCTGCTGGAACACCGCCATGGCATCGGCGGTATCACCGGCCGCCGCCACGCCGATCTGCTGTTTGCGTTTGACAATGTTTAGCGAGTTTTGCGCGCTCTCCATTGTCTGCTTCGCAAGTTCAAGGTTGCTGTTATCCGCAGCCAGCGTCACCCAGGCGGTGGTAATTTCCGCCACCATGCTCAAACGCGTATTCTGCGCGGTGTATTCGCTGGCAAGCCAGGTTTCACGCTCTGCGCGAGTCAGGCTTTGGTTACGGCCAAACAGATCCAGCTCGAAGCTGGAGACCGCGCCATCGGCTTCAGCGCTGCTGGTTAAGCCGCTGGCGACGGTGCGACTGCGGGTGTTGCTGAGCTCAGCATTCAGCGTCGGGAACAGCGCGGAGCGGTCTTCGGCATACAACGCACGTGCGGCATCGATGTCGGCAATCGCTTTTTGCACATCGCGGTTATGGGTCAGCGCATTGCTCACCACCTGTTTCAGGCGGTTGTCGTTAACAATCTGCTGCCAGTCAGCAGCCACGGCTTTGGCCTGGCCCTGCGCTCCCGGTAACGACGCGGGAATGGGTGCCTGCGGGCGCTCGTAAGTCGGGTCGAGAGAGACACAACCGGCGCTCAGCAGGGCGAGAAAAAGAACACTTATACGCAACATGATTACTCCTGACGTGCGCGTTTACCGGTGAACAGTTTTTTCACCAGCACAAAGAACAGGGGAACAAAGAAGATGGCCAGTAGCGTCGCGGTGAGCGTCCCGCCGATGATCCCGGTGCCGATAGCGACGCGGCTGTTCGCACCTGCGCCAGTGGCGACGGCCAACGGAGTGACCCCGGCGATAAATGCCAGTGACGTCATCATGATCGGGCGCAAGCGAGTCCGGGCTGCACGCAATGCAGCACGCGGCAAAGAGCTGCCCTGGTGTACCGCCGCTTCGGCGAACTCGACAATCAGAATGGCGTTTTTCGACGACAGGCCAATGGTGGTCAGCAGCGCGACCTGGAAGTAAACGTCGTTACTCAACCCGCGCATCCATGCCGCCAGCGCCGCGCCCAGCAAACCGAGCGGGATAACCAGGATCACCGAAATTGGCACAGACCAGCTTTCATACAGCGCCGCAAGGCACAGGAACACCACCATGATTGAAATGGCGTACAGACTCATGGCCTGGCCGCTGGCGAGTTTCTCCTGCAATGACAAGCCGCTCCACGCCCAGGTTGTCCCGGCAGGTAAGGTGTTCGCGAGGTTTTCCATCCTGGTCATCGCCACGCCGGAGCTGAAGCCGCTGGCATTCTCGCCCTGGATCTCGTAAGCCGCAGAACCGTTATAACGCACCAGCGTTTCCGGGCCGTATTCCCAATGGGTAGAGGCGAAGGCAGAGAACGGTGTCATGTCGTTATTGCTGCCGCGCACAAACCATTTATTCAGGTCAGAAGGCGACGAGCGGGAATCGCTTTCGCCCTGGATATAGACCTTTTTCACGCGTCCGCGATCGATAAAGTCATTGACGTAGGTACCGCCCCAGGCGCTGGAGAGCGTGTTGCTGACATCGCTCAGCGAAAGCCCCAGCGCCACCGCTTTGTTGCTGTCGATATCAACCTGCAATTGCGGCGTTTCCGGCAGCGCGTTGGCGCGCACAGCGGTGAGTTCGCTGCTCTGCCTGGCGTTCGACAACAGCTGGTTACGCAGTTTCAGCAACTGGTCGCGGTCGGTGCTGCCGCTGGCAAGCAATTCGAAAGTGAAGCCGTTGCTTTGGCCGAGGCCGTCCACCGAAGGCGGCGTCATGGCGAAGATGTTGGCGTCGCGGATGCTGCTTAACTCGCGGCTGGCGCGTTGTGCAATCGCCTGAGCGGTATTTTCCTCGCCTTTACGTTGTGACCAGTTTTTCAGCGACACGAAAGCCATCCCGGCGTTCTGCCCGCTGCCGCTAAAGCTAAAACCGGTCACGGTGAAGATAGCCTCGGTGTTGGCTTTTTCCGTGTTGAGGAACCAGTCCGTTACTTTGTTAGCAACCGCGTCGGTACGCGTGGCAGTCGCCCCGGCAGGCAGGGTGAACTGCACCATGATTTCGCCCTGGTCTTCTGTCGGCAGGAAACTGCCAGGCAGTCGCCACATCACAAACGCCATGGCTGCGCAAAGCACGGCGTAAGTCCCGATAACGGTGACATTGCGGCGCAGCACGCGTAACACGCCATGCTGATACTTGTGCTCGGTGTTGGTGTAAAAGCGGTTAAACGCGCCGAAGAAGCCTTTTTTATGCGGCGTGCTGTGTTGCATTATCGAGCCGCAGAGCGCCGGGGTTAAAGTCAGTGCTACCACTACCGACAACGCCATTGCCGAGATAATGGTGACGGAGAACTGGCGGTAAATCACCCCTGTGGAGCCGCCGAAAAAGGCCATCGGCAGGAAGACGGCGGAGAGCACCAGTGCGATAGCGATCAGCGCGCCGGAGATTTCGCCCATCGATTTGATGGTCGCTTCGCGGGCGGGCAGGCCTTCGTCGCGCATGATGCGCTCGACGTTCTCCACCACCACAATGGCGTCATCCACCAGCAGGCCGATTGCCAGCACCATGGCAAACAGCGTCAGCGTGTTTATCGAGTAGCCAAACAGCGACAGCACGCCAAATGTCCCCAGCAACACCACCGGCACCGCCAGCGCCGGGATCAGCGTCGCGCGGAGATTTTGCAAAAACAGGTACATCACGCAGACCACCAGAATGATGGCTTCAATCAGCGTTTGCACCACGTCTTCAATCGAGATCTTAATAAATTCGGTGCTGTCTTTCGGGTATGCCACATCGTAACCCTGCGGCATGCTGTGGCGGTACTCGGCGATTTTATCTTTCACCCGTGTTGCGGTCTCCAGCGCGTTCGCGCCGGGTGCCAACATCACCGCCAGACCTGCCGCCGGGTGGCCGTTCAGCTTTGCCGACGCGACATAATCTTCACTGCCCATTTCAACGCGTGCGACATCTTTCACCCGTACGACAGCACCGTTGCTCTCGCTTTTGATGATAATGTCCTGGAACTGCGCCACGGTTTGCAGGCGCGACTGGGCACGCACCGTTGCGGTGAGTTGCTGCTGGCCGGAAGAGGGCAGCGCACCGATTTTACCGGCAGAAACCTGCACGTTTTGCGCTTCAATCGCGGTCTGTACATCGGACGGCATCAGCGAGTACGAGGCGAGTTTGTCAGGATCCATCCAGATACGCATTGCGTATTCCGCGCCGAATACCTGCAAACTCCCGACACCGTTCACACGCGCCAGCGGATCTTGCATGTTACTGACCAGCCAGTCGGCGATGTCGGAACTGGTGGCGCGGTCTGTTTTATCATACAGCCCCATGATCAGCAGGAAGTTACTCTGGGATTTCACTACCGTCACGCCGGATTGGGTGACTTCTGTCGGTAAGCGGGACTCCGCCTGCTGCACTTTGTTTTGCACCTGCACCTGCGCGGTATCCGGGTCGGTGCCTTGCTCAAAGGTGACGGTAATATCCACCTGGCCATCGGAGCTGCTGGTGGAGGTGAAATAGAGCAGGTTATCCAGCCCGGTAAGTTGCTGCTCAATCACCTGGGTAACGCTGTTTTCCAGCGTCTGCGCCGATGCGCCGGTATAGGTAGCGCTGATTTTTATCGCGGGCGGCGCAACATCCGGGTACTGCGCCACCGGCAAGGTGCGGATCGCCAGAATACCGGCCATCATGATGAGGATCGCGATTACCCAGGCAAAAACCGGGCGGCGCACAAAGAAGCTGGAGAACATCAGGCTTTTCCTCCGTTGTCTTGCGAGATTTCAACGGCTTTCACGGCGGATCCTGCGGCGACTTTGTCGGTACCTTCGATGATCAGTTTGTCGCCGTTTTCCAGACCTTTCAGGACTAACCATTTATCGCCATAGGTGTCGCCGGTTTCGATATTGCGCTGCTCAACCTGATCCTGCGCATTGACCACCAGCGCAGTGGCATTGCCTTTCGCATCGCGTGTGATGCCTTGCTGTGGCGCGAGGATCGCGTTTGCCATCACCCCTTCTTCCACACGGGCGCGCACAAACATCCCCGGCAACAGTTGCTGATGCGGGTTCGGGAACACCGCGCGCAGCGTGACGGAGCCGGTGGACTCATCAACCGCTACTTCGGTGAGCGCCAGTCGGCCTTTTTCGCTGTAGGTGCTGCCATCTTCCAGCGTCAGCGTGACGGCGAGCGTATTGCTGTCGCTGGCCAGTGCTTGTTGGCGCAGACGCAGCAGATCCACACTTGAACGGGTGAGATCGACATACATGGTGTCGAGCCCGCGCACGGTTGCCAGCGCGGTGGTCTGTTCCGCCGTGACCAGCGCGCCAGGCGTGACGGATGAGATGCCAATGCGTCCACTGATCGGTGAGGTGACAGTGGTCCAGTTCAGGTTGATGCGCGCGCTTTCCAGCGCCGCTTTCTTCGCGCTAACACTGGCTTTGTCCTGCGCGCAGGTGGATTGTGCATCCTCTGCGTCCTGGCGCGAGACACCGTCTTCTTTCACCAGTTGCGCGTAACGGGTGGCTTTCTGGCAATCGGACGTCACCAGCGCTTGCGCCTGTTTCAGCGCGGCGTCGGCTTCATCAAACGCGGCGCGGTAGCTGGAAGGATCGATCTGGTAAAGCGCCTGCCCGGCCTTTACCGTATCGCCTTCCGTAAACAAGCGTTTTTGAATGATGCCGCCAACTTGCGGTCGCACCTCCGCGGAAAGTGACGCGGCGGTGCGCCCGGTTAACATGCTGGTCACGGCGAGTGGCTGGCTTTTCAGGGTGACGACGCCAACTTGCTGGGTTGGGTGTTGTGCAGGTGGCGTGGCGTTATCGCATCCAACCAGCGCGAATGCGGCCATTAACGTTGTTTTTATTAACTTCATGACTATTTTCCTGGCATGAGCGAAGCCTGCCCGTTTTTAAAACAGGATAATAAGCAGGCGAGTTAGCGCTTATTTCCTAAGGGTTAGAAATAAGCGCGGATTAATATTTGTAGGGTTATTTATTTGGCAGAAATATCATCGTGATAATTTCCTGGTACAGCTGTTTTAACTGCGCCGGATCGCATTTTTGCGGTGTTAAACGGCGCAATGTCGCACCTTCCATCAGGCCTGCCAGCAGTTCCACGCAGCAGCGCACATGCTCGGCGCTTAAATGTGGATGTCGGCTTTGCATATGATTGCAGGCATTGTTAAACATGCGGGCGTCGGCTTCGACCATCATCGCCTGAACCTGCGGGTTGCGCGTCGCTTCGGCGGATATCTCCAGCATTAACGCGTCGTCATCCGGGCTAAGCGTTTGCCGCCAGGCCAGCACTTCCGGCAGGTGCGTGGTTTCAGCTTTGTTTTCCATTTCTGCGATGCGGTAGTCGATGATACGGCGAACAATCTCCTCAATAATGGCGTCTTTACTGCTGAAGTAGCGGTAGATCTGCCCGACGCTCAAGTGGGCTTCCAGGGCGATTTGCGACATGCTGGCGGCGTGAAAGCCGCTCACGCGAAAACGCCGACGGGCGGCGGCGATAATCTCATCTTTACGCTGCTGATGGCGTTGTTCCTGCGCGGTTTTCGGCGGCATCGGTAACCCTCGGCTGATTGATTTTGAGAATGATCGTTCTCAACCGCGGATAGATTAAACGAAGTTATGTTTTTCGCGTAAGCATTTCCTGCGTAAATTATTGCAATTTACAAAAATTGACATTATGAAGAAATAATGAAAAAGAGTGGAGAATTGCAGCGAGAAATAATAGCGGAGAGATTTGATATTAATTTGAAGACATTGTGATAGGTTGCAAATATATAAAACCGGTGCCGCTTATTGGCACCGGTTATTTTTTTGCGTTTATTCTTTTCTCTGCTGATGAATAGCCAGCCCACTTTCGCCCGGTGCAATGTCAGGGCGCAGCGTCAGTGCCGGGATAGTGTAATCCCCGCCGTTTTGCTGGCGAAACGGCAGCGGTGGCGTCTGCCATAACGTATCCAGCCGCTGTGCCAGCGTTTCACAGTGTGTAGCAAATCGCGCCTCATCAACGCGGCTGGTGCGGTAAATCACCAGTGGCGGCAGCACCTCAAAACCCGGGTAAAACAGCATGCCGTGCTGGATCGGGAAAAGAATATCGTCGATAGGTCCGTTGATACCGCGCGGGCTGTAGTGCGATTCCCAACCGCCAGCGGTGACCAGCAACATAGCGCGTTTCCCGGTCAGGCTGCCTTCGCCGTAGCGATCGCCCCAGTGCGTGTCGCTGTGTTCGCCCACACCGTAGGCAAAGCCACAGGCGTAAACGCGGTCGATCCAGCCTTTCATGATGGCGGGCATGGAAAACCACCACAGAGGAAACTGGAAAATCACCGCGTCGGCCCAGCGCAGTTTGGCTTGTTCGGCAGTAATATCCGCAGATTGTCTGCCCTGCTCGAATGCATGTTTCGAATCTGCCGACGGGTTGAAAACATCGCCAACGGGCGCATCAAGGCTGTCGTCCACGTCGAGCTGTGCTTTCCATTTCATGGCGTACAGGTCGGAAACCTCGACATGATGGCCTGCTTGTTCGAGGTGCTGCACGGCGAACGCTTTCAGCGCGCCATTCAGCGAATGCGGCTGCGGATGGGCATAAACGATCAATACATTCATAACAACTCCCGGCAATAAGATTGAAGCTGCAGGGTAGGCGAAGCGCAGATATAGTAGAAATTAATTGCTGATATCACAGGTATAGTCATGATTAATCTCAACCGCCTGGATCTGAATTTGCTCCTGACGCTCGATGTATTGCTCCGCGAGCACAATGTGACGCGCGCAGCGCAGCGGCTGAACCTGTCCCAGCCTTCGGTGAGTGTACAACTGGCGCGGTTGCGGGAGATCTTTGACGATCCATTGCTGTTGCCCGGCCCGCGCGGTATGCAGCCGACAATGCGGGCTGATGAACTGCGCGAACCGTTACGCCAGGCACTGGAAGCGCTGGAGCGCGCAGTGTCGCCGGTCAATGCATTTGATCCTGCCCGTGCCAGTGTTACCTGGCGCATTGCGGCGACTGACTATACCGAATCGGCGGTACTGCTGCCGCTGCTGCATACTTTGCGCCGTGACTCACCCGCCAGCCGCCTCGCGGTGTTTGAACTTAATCCCGGTCAAATTAAGCGCCAGGCCGAGCAGGGCGATATCGATCTGTTCTTCCATTTACGTGACGGCGCACCGGCGTCACTGCATCAGCGGTTGTTGTTTACTGAACGCTACGTACTTGCCGGTCGTTTAGACCATCCGGCGCTTAAACGCCGACCATCACTCAAACAGTTCTGTCAACTGGAGCATGTGATTGTCTCGCCGGAGGGTGGCGGTTTTCAGGCGGCAACGGATGAAGCGCTGGCGGCTCGCGGGTTGAAGCGCAACGTGGTGCTTTCGGTGCCGCACTTCCTGTTTATGCTGGATGTATTGGCGCGCACGGATTTGGTCGCTGTGCTGCCGGAACGGCTTGTTGCTACCACTGGCGCGTTGCAGATCGTTGATCCGCCTCTTGATCTGCCGGGCTTCGATATGCTGATGCTCTGGCATGAGCGGTTGCACCGCGATCCCGGACATAAATGGCTGCGCCAGCAGGTTCTCGCTGCGTTGGGAAACGCCGACAGTATTCACCCTCGTTAATGCGTATGTGAGAATAATTCTCAACATTATTGAAGCGCATCAGGGCGAATGATAAGGTGTAGGCCGTTTCGCCCGCTCATGGGTGAGGGTTCGACAGATAGCGATGGCTGCCGTCTATGCAAAAAAGACACTTTTCAATTGAAGACTTTATCGGTTTTGGCGAGCGTTATGGGATTGATTACCGCTTCCCCTCGCTGGCAACCGGTCTTTCCAGTCAAGCGCAACGCATTGTGATTCAGGGCGACGTCGAAGAGATGACGCTCTCCTCCGGGATTAACCTTACCCGTTCTGATATTCGCGTTTTGCAACCTTATGAAACCACCTCGCTGCACAGTTGCCCGCTCTATATGCTGGTGGTATTGGAAGGCAGCGTGATGCTGCGCCTGAACGGCGAAGAGTTTGTTGTGCGCTCCGGCATGGCGTTTACCTCGCGCCTGAGCGAACACCAGGTGATGAACGCCAGCCATCTGGCGGATTGCCATCTGCGCACCTTATCACTTGGCGTTGATCCGGCAAGCTGCTGGCAATCGCCGCTCCTCACCGCACTTTTGCAACAGTGGGAAGCGCACGGCGCACCGACCTTTTTATGGCAGGTGCCGGGCTTTTTACTGTCTGGTTTACAGCAAACGCAGCAAACCTCGCTGCCTGCGCTCTCCCGCCAACTGATGCTGGAAGGGGTGATGCTGCAACTGCTGGGCAATGCGCTGTCGCAGCGCATGCAAGGGCAGGAGAGACGCCGCACAATCCCATGTGGCGCACAGCAGCGGCTGGAAAACGTGCGCCGTTTGCTGGAACAGCACCCCGAAAAAGAGTACACCCTGGCAGCACTGGCGCAGTTGGCGGCAATGAGCGCCAGCAGCCTGCGCGTGAAGTTCCGCCAGGCGTATGGCCAATCTGTGTTTGATTACCTGCGCGACTGCCGTCTTGAGCTGGCGCGTCGCTATCTGGCGGAAGGCTACAGCGTGCAGCAGGCCGCGTGGATGTCCGGTTATCAGCATGCCACCAACTTTTCCACCGCATTTCGCCGCCGCTATGGTATGGCACCCAGCGAAATCCGCGCTTCCTGATTTTCCCCTCTGTAGACCCGCGTTGCCGATGTGTGCGCGGTTTTATCATCTTGCATACGTGAATCATCACTGCGCATAGCTATTGGTGAATTCAAAAGGGTAATAATTCTTATTTACAATAATAATGGCTTCTGGAGATTTTCATGTTCGCAAAAACGCGACTGGCACTGATGATTGGCTGCATAACCGGCGGGATGAGCGTAACGGCGCTGGCACAAGAAACAAATGCCCGCAACGATACCGTGGTAGTGACTTCACAAATGCAAAGCGGCGCGACCAAGCTGGAGACGCCGGATATTGAAACACCGCAGGCGGTATCGATTGTCACCCGCCAGCAGTATGAAGAGCAGGGCGCAATCAGCGTACGCCAGGCGGTGAGTTACACGCCGGGCGTTTACAGCAACCAGATCGGCGCATCCAACCGTTTTGACTACATCGTGCTGCGCGGTTTCTCCGACGGCAGCCTGGATAACGTCTATCTCGACGGCCTGAAAATGATGGGCGACACCAACTCTCACAGTTCGTTGGTCATCGATCCGTGGTTCCTGGATAGCGTGGAAGTGGTGCGCGGCCCGGCATCGGTGCTGTATGGACGTTCATCGCCAGGCGGCATTGTGGCGCTGAATTCGCGCAAACCGTCGTTTGATCCCGGCGGTGAAGTGAAGCTGTTCGCCGGAAACAACAACCAGCGCGGCGCGGCGTTTGATGTCACCGGCCCGGTGGATGATAACGACCGCGTGGCGGTGCGTTTAACCGGTATGACGCGCTATGCGGATTCGCAGTTTGACCATCTGAAAGAGCAGCGTTATGCCATCGCGCCGAGCCTGACCTGGCGTATTACCGATCACACGCGCCTGGAGCTGATGGCCTATCTGCATCGCGATCCGGAAGGCGGCAGCCACTCCGGTCTGCCGTATGAAGGCACCGTGGTGCCGCACGCGGGCAAGAAAATCTCAAACACATTTTTTGAAGGCGAAGACGATTACGACAAATACGATCGCCGGGAAAATATGGTCGGCTACAATTTTGAGCACGCGTTTGATAGCGGTTGGTCGGTGCGTCAGAAACTGCGCTACCTGCGCACCAAAGTCGATCTTAACCAGGTGTATGCCGCGGGTTGGCTGAACGATACCGATCTAAATCGGGGTTATTCCGGCTCGGATGAATCGCTCTCAGCGGTGACGCTGGATAACCAGATTGATGGCAGCATTGATACCGGCGTTATTAACCATCGCTTGTTGTTCGGTGTGGACTATCAGCGGCGCAGCAATAACGTCACCGCCTCTTACGGCAGCTTCCCGGCAATCGACGCTTTCCACCCGGTTTATGGTGCCGATCCGCTGTCTATTGCTGTTTACAGCCGTGAAAAACATAAACTTGAGCAGACCGGGATCTACGCGCAGGATCAGATGTCACTGGACAGATGGCGTCTGACGCTGGGCGGCCGTCACGATCAGGTGAAGATCACTAACGTCAACAAGATCAACGACACCAGCGATACGCTGGATAAGAACCACTTCAGCAGCCGCGCGGCGCTGATGTATCTGTTTGATAGCGGTTTTGCGCCGTATGTCAGCTACTCGACCGCGTTTACACCGACCAGCTTTACCGACGAGTACGGCAAGATCCTGCAACCGATGAAAGGCAAACAGTGGGAAGCGGGGCTGAAATTCCAGCCGGAAGGCTCGCAAACGATGTATAGCGCGTCGGTGTATCGCATCAACCAGGAGAACATCGCCACCAAAGTGGAGCCGACCGATCCCTACCGTTCCATTGGCGAGATCGAATCCGAAGGTGTGGAGCTGGAAGCCGTGGGGCAACTGACGGACAACCTGCGTTTGCAGGCGGCCTATACCTACAACGATATTCGCTACAAGAAGAGCAGTGCGCAGGAGCAAGGCAACCGCGCGGTGTACGCGCCGCGTAACCAGGCCAGCGCGTGGCTCAGCTATGACGTAAAAGAGGGGATGCTGAACGGGCTGACCGTCGGTTCCGGCGTGCGCTATGTCAATGGCATCACCTCCGATCGCCAGAACACGCACACGCTGCCATCTTACACACTGGTCGATCTGGCGGTGGGTTATGACCTGAGTAATGTGGGTCTGAAAGGGGTGAGTGCGCAGGTTAACGTCAATAATCTGACTGACAAACGCTATGTCGCGGCGTGTAATTCACTCTCTTATTGCTACTTCGGTGCGGAACGTAGCATCGTCGGCAGCCTCTCGTACCGCTTCTGATGCACAATGTTCACCCGGCTTTGCGCCGGGTGAACGCGGGTATTAACTCAAATCCACGTTTTTGTGACCAAAGAACCAGGTGGCGAGAAAACCGCACACATAGGCGACAACCACGCCTGCTGCGTAGACCGCCATTCCCGTGTAGATCCCCTGCCCGGAGGTCATCAACGGCAGCGCCACCAGGCCAGAAGGGCCGAACACGGTATTTAACCCAACCGGCAAACCGAACCAGGCGAAAGTGCCAATAAAGAAACCGCCGCAGGCGCCGCCGATACAGGCCGTGACAAACGGTTTTACACGCGGCAGGGTGACAGCGTATATCAACGGTTCACCGACACCGAGCAGGCCAGGAATGATCGCGCCGCGAATCTGATTACGCAGAACCGACTCTTGCGCCGAGCGGAAGTAAAGCGCCAGTGCCGCACCCACCTGGCCGCCGCCCGCCATCGCCAGAATCGGGAACAGCGAATTAAAACCCTGCGCATCCATCAGCGCGAAATAGACCGGAATAAAACCCTGATGCACGCCAAACACCACGGCAATCAGGAACAGCCCGGCCAGCACGGCACAGCCGAACGGGTTGCCGTTAAGATGCAGGAACAACCATGACATTCCCTTAAACAGCTCAACGCCGATCGGCATAATCACTGTGAAGGTGAGCGCGCCGGTAATCAGTAGCGTCAGCAACGAGGTGAGGATCATGTCGAGGTTATCCGGCATAAATTTACGGATCTGCCGCTCGATCCACGCGCCCACGATCGCTGCGATCAGCACGCCAATAATGTTGCCGCGCGGATCGATGCCCATACCGAAAAAGTTATCGATGCCGGAAAAATAGCCCACTGTCGCTTTCGGATCGTAACCGAGCACAAAGAGCGCGGCGATGATTGCGCCATTGACGCCGCTACCGCCGAAGGCTTTCTGCGCGTTGTAGCCAATCAAAATCGGCAGGAAAGTGAACAGCCCTTTGCCGAAAACTTTCATATACCCAACAACATGCACCAGCGTGGCATTTTTTTCGGCGGCATTGACGAGCAGACTTTGCTCAATCAGGGTGGCGAAGCCGAGCAGCATCCCGGCGGCGATAAAACCGGGGATCAGTGGCGTAAAAATAGTAGAGAATTTCGCCAGAAACTGGTGCACCCCGCTGGTCTGTTTCGCTTTCATCTGCTGTTTGGTATCGCTGGCGATACTTTTCAGCGACGCCGTTTCCACAGACGCGCTGACGCCGCCTGTCATCGCGCTCATCATTTCTGCCGCCGTTTGCGCTTTGCCGGGGCCAACGATGATTTGCAACTGATCGTCGCTGTTTACCACGCCGAGAACACCGGGCAGCGCTTTGAGTCCGGCGTTATCCACCAGCGCATCGTTGTTTAACGTCAGGCGCAGCCGGGTCATGCAGTTGCCGCAGGTGTTAATATTCTCTTTGCCGCCCACCAGTTGCAGGATCGCGGCAATAAACCGCTCGCTGATTTTGGCCATTATTTGACTCCCGCGTTAGCCAGTGCCTGGCGAATAAACCCACCGTTATCGGCTAACAGGCGTGCTGCCTGTTCAGCGCTCAGCCCACCTAACACCATGACGATGGCGGTTTTACAATGCCCATCACAAGCCTGTAGTGCCTGGGTTGCGGTGGCGCTGTCGCAATCGGTCGCTTCCATCACAATGTTAATTTGCCGCTGCACCAGCTTCTGGTTGGTGGCTTCCACATCGACCATTAAGTTGCCGTACACTTTGCCGCTGCGGATCATCGCGCCGGTGGTCAGCATGTTCAGCACCAGTTTCTGCGCCGTTCCGGCTTTCATCCGCGACGAGCCGGTGACAACTTCCGCACCTACTACCGGCACGATGGCGATATCGGGGATTTGCGCCATTTCGCTGCCCGCGTTACAGGTCAGTGCGACGGTGGTCGCACCGAGTTTTTGGGCATATTGCATTGCCGCAATGACATACGGGGTGCGGCCGCTGGCTGCGATACCGACCAGGATGTCGTTCGCATTAAAATTGAGTGCCTTAAGATCGTCGACACCGAGCGTCAGGCTGTCTTCGGCATTTTCTACCGCCTGCAAAATGGCACGATGGCCGCCAGCTATCAAGCCAACCACCTGCTCGCGCGGCGTACCATAGGTTGGCGGGCACTCGCTGGCATCAAGGATCCCAAGCCGCCCGGATGTGCCTGCGCCGCAGTAAATCAAGCGCCCACCTTTCTGGAAAGCCGCGACAATGGCGTCCACCGCCAGCGTGATAGCCGGGATCGTTTTTTCCACCGCCAACGCCACTTTTTGATCTTCACGGTTGATAACTCTCAACATCGCTTCGGTATCAAGCATGTCAATGTCAGCGCTGGCGGTATTGCGGCCTTCGGTAGTCAGTCTGGAGAGATCAATGTTCATCAACGTTTCGCTCAACTCGGTTTCACTGTTCTTTGCCTGCTGCACAATGGCTCAGGCACCCAGTAAGGAATAATATATTACTCATGAAATGTTTAATAAGAATAATTTATTCTTATCTGCTTATTACGCCAGAAATGTGACGCCGTTCATGCGGAAATATTCCAGACAGATTTTACTTACGGGCATGTTTTCTAAGACTTAATTATTTAATGTCATTGATTGATGGGACTTTTCATCTTGTCTGCGTTAAAAGACCCACCGGCTTTATCACTCTGTGGTCAGTCACCCATACCATTATGACGCTTGTTATCTGCAAGGATGATGCAATGCATAAGTTGAATTCCGTCGCTACTTTCCCTCTCTGGCAGAGCCCGCAGCTGTCGTTGCGTTGCACTTTACAGTGGCGCAGCTTTGCAAAGGTAGCGGTGCTCTTTGATGTGCAGGAGAAAGCATTGCTCGGTGCGCAATGTGCTGTGCTAAGCCAGGCAGGTGTAAGTGCTGAACAACTCTGGCCTGTTGCCAGAGCGACGGGGGGTGATGGCAGGCTGGCTGAATTACAGACACAGTGCATGGTATTGAGCGAAGCGCAACGGCAAGGGTGGCGCAATATCCTGCTGTTTAATGCCGGGTTTCAGCTGGTGCAGGATGAAAGGCTGTTTGCGCAGGTTAATCGTATCTTTGCCAGCCTTAATCGGCTGGACTGGCATGCCTTGCTGCTGGGCGGGCATTACCAGCATTTCTCGCCGCTGCTGGCGATACCCGGTGTTGCGCGTGTGCATCACGCGGATAGCGCTGCGGCATATGCCGTTAACGGCAGCTATTACCCAGTGTTATTAAATGCTTACCATCGTGCGATAGAACATGCCGCCAGCCTCAATGATATTTGGCCATTGTTAATGGGGAAACATTGCTGGTTGGCGGTGAATCCGGGCATGGTCAGTTGGCGTGATAACAACCCAACGCCGTTCCCTACTTATCGTCCAGCGGGTAGAGAAAGATCATACCGTTTTGCATAGTGACCATCGGCACGCCATCTGGCCAAAGTTGTTGCATACGCACTTGTGAATGCATCAATAAATCGATGTTGCTGGCAAGCAATGGGGTGTCCGGCGAGGGTACAAAATGAACAGGTGTGTAGGTAAAAATGCGTTTCTCGCCCGCCTGGTTTTTCTGCACGAAACTCCCTTTTAACCTGAACTGAGGGTTATTCGGACTGCTGACATGGCTAATAATCGTCTCTCCAACCGTGGAGAACTGGACGTCATAAAGCTCTTTTTGCTGCTGGGGCAAATCGTAAAAACCAAATTGCTGCGTCATGTTACTACCCGGTTTTAATGCGGATTGCGAACGATGCCAAAAATAGCCGCAGGCAGCGACAATCAGTACTGCGAGCATCAGTAGCACCTCGGACTTACGCGGTTTTGCAAGGTGCCATTTCATCGAGTTTTCTCCGTGTTTCATTAAGTATCAATTCATTAAGTGAAGCCAAATTTGCCCGCCAGTGATAGATCTGCATCGCCAGAATATTCTGCCCACAGGTGCTGTGTAAGCGCAGGGTGAAGTTCAGCGTTTGGTTATCACTGCGCGAATAGATGCTCAGGTTGATAGATTCCTTTTTTATCTGCTCATTTAAAAGGTAATAGGTGTCCTTGAGCCGATTGTAGACGGTGGCTTGATCTTGCAGACGCTCACCCGTCTCAACGAGCGTATACAGACGAATATTGCTGTACTCATTTTTCGCCAGTTCTTCAGGTTTTATGAGCTGACTGCGACCGGCTGTGAAATAAACGATAAAGGCGATAAAAAGCGCGACAACCAGTAATAGCGAGACGATGATTCCACGGCGATAGCGCGTTGATTGTTCAGGTGTTTTATGAGTCACATCAGAAGAGGGCAGCGTATGGGTTGCGTTCGCCTCTGTGAGGGATTTCTCATTGTCTAACGAAATATCTTCCTGTGGGCTTTCAACCTGCTGGCAATATTCTGCATCCAGCACGTAGCCCCGCTTAGGCACGGTACGAATAATGCGTTGCTGTTTGCCGTCATCTTCCAGTGCTGCGCGCAGCGCGTGAATTGCATTTGGCAGGCTATTATTGCCGATGACCCGCCCCTCCCAGACCTGGCTGGTCAACTCTTCGCGCGTAAAAACCTTACCCGGGTTCTGTTGCAGCAGATCCAGCAATTTGAGCTGATACGCGCCCAGCCGCTTATGTTCTTCGGTGACTAAATGAATAATTGAGCCGGAAGGCAAATCAATTAACCAATTGTTAATAGCACAACAATTTTTTTTCATGACGAATTTCGAGTAGCTCCATCCTGGAACAAGCGATTATTAAGGTTGTTAAAAGTAATTGAGAATTAATTAACATGAAGGCGCGTGAGCAAATCTTCTAGCCTCTGTAATCATTCCATATGAGATATTAATAATACTACTGTGCGATAGGTGAATTATATGCAAATTCATTAATTGCCGCTTTTCGGGGGATTAAGAATAGGGGATGTGGTGTATCTTTTTGCACCAGATAAGGCGGGCAACCGTGCCGTACCAACTGTTGTAGTTGTTTGATGTTAATTTATTGTTGTCTATTTAATTAATCCTTTTATCTATTGAACTAATGAGAAATGGCAACGCAGAAAATGCAAAGGCAGCATACGGCTGTTTTTATTTAATAAATCTGGTGTGCGCTGTTTAATAATGATGAGTGTAATTTCCACTGAAACGATAACGTTTATTGATGAAGCGCGCTATATCCGCGATTACTTGCCGCTGGTGCATAAAGTGATGAAACAATTCACCTGGCAGACCAGCAGTGTAATGGATAAAGACGATATGTGTCAGGTCGCGCTGACCGGATTGCTCTTTTCATTGCGCCGTTATGGACAGCCGGATGCGAAATTTGCTGGTTACGCTGCTCAGCGCATTCGAGGGGCAATACTTGACGAGCTACGCCAGCAGGACTGGCGTCCACGCCGGTGCCGCCAAAAAATGCACAAACTCAACGATGCTATTCGTGAGCTGGTGCGCGAACTCGGTTATATGCCGAATTTTAATGAATTAAGCGCACGACTTTCTATTACACCCGAGGAGTACCAGCACTATTTATTGCTTGACTCCGCCAGTGAGCTGGAGAGCCTGGATAACGATGTCCACGCCCACGCGCTGGAAAGCCGCCCGCTTGAGGATGACGTGCTGAACAGCCGCGCATTAAAAAGTGCAATAGCCAACCTGACGCCGCGTGAACAGAGGATTCTGGAGCTGTATTACCGCCATGAATTAAGCCTGAAAGAGATTGCCTCAATTCTCGGACTGACAGAAGCCCGTGTTTGTCAGCTTAATAAAGTGATGGTGCAAAAGTTACGGGCGTTTTTGACGAATGAGTACATTTCTTCTTCCGCCAAGGAATGAAAAAAGTATTTAAATTTCTAACCCTTTATTTTTATTAATATTAATGTTGTGAAATATTTAACTGTATCATCCATCGTTGCCCCCAAGCAGAGTGTGCTCCGCGGGTTTTTGGGGCTTTTTTTTCTTATTTTGCTTTCTGTGTTCCTGACCGGTTGTGTGCAGTCTAAACCGGTTAGCCGTACACAGGCGCCAACGATGCTTGCCGAACAGCGCAAGATCACCCGTGAAGAGACACTCGCGGCAACGCCTAAGTCAAAAGTTGACAAAGTTGTGCATCACCTTAAAAAACAGTTGGGTAAACCTTATGTCTTTGGTGGTGTCTCGCCGACGCGCGGTTTCGACTGTAGTGGGCTGGTGTTTTATGCCTACAACAAAGTGCTGAATAATAAATTACCCCGCACCACCAAAGGCATGTTTCATGACAAACGTTTGATGCGGGTAAGAACCGCGAACTTACGCCAGGGGGATTTGTTGTTCTTTCGCAGCAAATTACGCGGTCAGGTCGATCATGTCGGCGTCTACCTGGGGAATAACCGCTTTATTGAAGCGCCGCGCACCGGGTTGAATATCCGTATCAGTCATTTTCTTGATGACTACTGGCAGGATCACTACCTCGGCGCGCGTCGTATTCTGACAGGCAAACGCGTGCTCTGAATTCATGCTTCCAGCGCGTTATGAATTGCCTCGCCCAACTGCTTAATAACTTCGCGATTAGCGTCGGTCAGCGGCAGGGCGCAATTCAGCCGCAGGCAGTTACGGTACTTGCCAGACGCTGAAAATAACGATCCGGGCGCAATCTGGATTTTCAGGCGGCACAGTGCGCGGGAAACACAGACCATATCGACAGTTTCCGGCAACTCGACCCACAGTAAATAACCGCCTTGCGGGCGCGTCACGCAAATGCCACAGGGAAAATACTGGCGCACCCAGCTGGTGTAAGTTTCCAGTTGCTGCTGATAAACCTGGCGCATACGTCGCACATGCCGATGATAGTGCCCGTCGCGAATAAACGCCGCGACTGCCAGTTGTGTACCCGGCACATTGGTGCCGATGGCAGCGTATTTTTTATGTAATACCCGATCCAGATAACGTCCCGGCGCAATCCAGCCGACGCGCAGACCCGGTGCCACGGTTTTGGTGATAGAGCTGCACAGCAGCACGCGGCCATCAATATCATAAGATTTTATGGTACTCGGACGCGGGTATTCTGCGGCCAGCTCGCCGTAAATATCGTCTTCAAAAATCACGATGTCGTGGCGCTGCGCCAGTGCCAGCACGGCCTTTTTCCGCGCATCCGGCATGATAAACCCGAGCGGGTTATTGCAGTTCGGCACCAGAATTACCCCTTTGATCGGCCACTGTTCCAGCGCCAGTTCCAGGGCTTCCACGCTGATGCCGGTTTCGGGATCGGTCGGGATCTCAATGGCTTTAATATCTAAACCACGCAGCAACTGCATCGTGCCGTAATACGAAGGGGATTCAACAGCGACAATATCCCCCGGCTGGCACACCGCCAGCAAGGCGAGCGCCAGCGCCGGATGGCAACCGCTGGCGATGACAATATCATCGGCGCTGACCGATGCGCCGCCATCCAGCATCAGCCGGGCAATTTGCTCGCGCAGTTCACGGCGGCCTGGCAGCGTGTCGTAGCTTAACGCATCCATCACCTGGTGTTGGGCGATGCGGCTCATCTCGCGCCACAGCGGTTTAAGCGTGGGCTGGGTGATATCTGGCGCACCGCCACCAAACGCAGCAATTGCTTTATCGGTACGCGCATCCAGCAGCGTCAGCACTTCATCCCACTGCGTGACCTCCACCGGTCGCTGTACCGGGCGCGACATCGCCGGCACGGGCGGCTTTGCCTTGCGTGGCGCGACAAAGTAACCGGAACGCGGCTGGGGCGTTATCAGTTGCAGGTTTTCCAACACCTGGTAAGCCTGTTGCACGGTGCTGATACTTACTCCGTGCTCCTGGCTCAGGCTGCGCACCGACGGCAGTTTCTCGCCGTGGCGATACAGTCCCTGTTCAATACGTTCTGCCAGCAACGTGGCCAGATGTTGGTAGCGTGTCATGCTGTATCCTTAAAATTCACCATACAGATTTAAAAACCAGTACAGATTAGCGTGAAATTCGCGATTCAGACGTAGTTTTAAGCGATCTGTATGTTAAAGAAAAGTGATTTCTGAATCTGTATTGTCATGGGTGAGAGCGGCGAAGATAGAGCTCTTTTCAGGCGAGGAGAGCAGCATGGAATTTTTTGAAAATCGACCCCAACGCCCATTTTCTGGGTTTGTTTTACTCTGGCGCAAACTGCAACGGCTACATGAACGTGTGAAAACGCGGCGGTTGCTGCGTGCGTTAAGCGACGAGCAGCTAAAAGACCTGGGATTACGCCGCAGTGAACTGTGATAAGTGCGATAACGCGCGGAGATAACATCTTGTTATTTCCGCCTAACCTGCGTTGGGCTATGCTTAGCTCCACAACCTGAAGGGGAGAAAGCCCATGCATTTTATGAACGAAGACGACGAAAAAAAAGAGAAAGAGACCGGTAACGTCTCGCAGCTGATGCAGCAAAAACTGCTGGATGCCCGCTCGATCATTATTTCCGGTGAGATAAACCAGGCGCTGACAGAGAAAGTCGTCACTCAGTTGCTGCTGTTGCAGGGTATCAGCGATGCGCCTATTAAGATCTATCTCAACAGCCAGGGCGGTCATGTTGAAGCGGCGGATACCATTCATGACATGATTAAGTTCATCACCCCGGAAGTGCACATCATTGGCACCGGTTGGGTGGCAAGCGCCGGGATCACCATCCTGCTGGCGGCTAAAAAAGAGCACCGTTATTCGCTGCCGAACACCCGCTTTATGATCCATCAACCGCTGGGCGGCGTTCGCGGCCAGGCAAGCGACATTGAAATCGAAGCGAAAGAGATCATCCGCACGCTGGAGCGCGTTAACCGCATGATCGCTGACGCGACCGGCCAGCCGGTGGACAAAGTGAAACAGGATACCGACCGCAACTACTGGATGAACACCAAAGAAGCCATTGATTACGGCATCGTTTCCCGCGTAGTGAAATCCTACGGTGAGCTGAACCTGGATTAAGTTTGCTAGCTATCTTGAGGCGAGAATTTTTTCTCGCCTTTTTTCTCTTCACGCCCGCCAAAATACACTTCTCCCTGACACATAATTTCTGCACACTGTGCGCATTTCTCATTACGGAGTGATGGCATGAAAAGCAGTATCAAAGCGGCGCTGGTGATGACAGCAACGCTAAGTGCGCCCGTGCTGGCGGAGCAAAGCGGCGTCTCGTTTGACCATAAAGACTGGGAAGTGGTTTGCGACAATACCCTGACCTGTCGCGCCGCAGGTTACAGCGCGGAGGAAGAAGCCGCTGGTTCGGTGTTGATCACGCGAAAAGCCGGGCCAGAGACGCCTGTGACCGTTGATGTGGTGCTGGCGGAAATGGACGCCGATGAAACCGCGCAACAGGCAAAACTCAGCCTGTGGATCGATGGCAAATCACAGGGGGAGATCTCCACCGAAGATAACGACAGCTGGCGCTTATCCGATGCGCAAGCCCGCAGCATGATCGATGCTGTGAAAGGTAGCGGTAAGGTCGAATTCAAAGGCGGTGCGAAACCGTTTGTTCTTTCCGGCGACGGCGCATATGCCGTGTTACTGAAATTTGATGATGTGCAAGGGCGCGTTGGCACACCTGGTGCGCTGAGTAAAAAGGGCGATAAAGCGGAAAGTTCGGTGACCCCTGCGGTTGCCGCGCCGGTGATTCAGGCGGTGGAAGTGAAAGGCGGTGAAGATCGCACGCTCACGAAGGCCGAAACCGCAGCGCTGAAACCGCGTTTGCTGGCGGCGCTCACCAGCGGTAATGAGTGCGATCGTCTTGTCTCCCCGCAGGAACCGGTTATCGACGGTGATAACGACATTACCCTGACGCCGCTGGATAGCAAACATGCGCTGATCTCCACCCTTTGCTGGCGCGGGGCGTACAACGAAGGTTACGGCTACTGGGTGGTGGATAAAGCGCTGAAAGGGACGCCGCAATTTATTACTAACTCCGCCTCTGATTACAGCGATGGCGTGATCTCTTTGGGCCAGCGTGGTCGCGGCATTGGCGACTGCTGGGCTTCGGCAGAGTGGGTCTGGGATGGTGAAACCTTCCGTAAGAGCAGCGAATCCACCTCTGGCATGTGCCGCTATGTGCGCGCAGGCGGCACCTGGGATCTGCCGGAATTCGTCTCGGAAGTGAAAGAGGCGAAGTAATTCGCAGTCCGATAAACACTGCATTTAGCGCTTTTGCCAGGTGCAGTGTTTTCCCTTTTTCAGGCCGGAGTACAACGCATGTTAAGCAGCCTCAACCACCTGACCCTGGCGGTTAGCGACCTTGCCCGCAGCATCGATTTTTATCACCACCTTCTTGGCCTAAAGCTCCATGCGCGCTGGGATAACGGCGCTTATCTCACCTGCGGTGAGTTGTGGCTTTGTTTATCGGTCGACGCACAGCGCCAGTATGTACCGCCAACACAAAGTGACTACACCCATTATGCGTTCAGTATTGATGCGCGTGATTTAGTACGCTTTGTCACTCGCCTTGAGCAGGCTGGCGTGGTGAGCTGGAAAGCGAACACCAGCGAAGGCGACTCCTGGTACTTCCTCGATCCCGACGGGCACAAGCTCGAAGCGCATGTCGGCAACCTTGCCCAGCGGCTGGCTGCCTGTCGTGAGAAACCGTACAAAGGGATGGAATTTTTTGACTAGGCTTTCGCAATCCATGCTCTTTGTTACCCTCGTTTCTTGATACTTACCATGATAACCATTATCGTACCCCGCCTGTGAAATGAGGGGATCGCGATGACTGAAGATGAACTGTTCGCCCGTCGACCGCTGGGTATGCGTATGGCGATGGTTGTGCGCCAGTGGCGCGCGACTATCGATTACGCATTGAGCGATACGGGCATCACGCAGTCCGGCTGGACGGCGCTGATGCAGCTTCATCAGTTAGGGGATAACGTCTCCGTCAGTGAACTGGCGGAAGTGCAGGGCATTGAGTTGCCGCCGCTAATGCGCACGCTGACACAGCTGGAAAACCAGCGGCTGATTGTGCGTACGACATCGCCGTACGACAAGCGCATTCGCCTGCTGGCGCTCACCGCCGAGGGGACGCGTATGCTGGGCAAAATCACGCAAGTGATTGAAACCTGCCAGGCGCGGGCTGCGGGAAATATTCCGCCAGCGGATCTGCACGCCTTTAGCGACACATTGAATCAAATCGCCTGTAATTTGCGTGTGATGCGCGAAGAAGACAACAACACCGAATAAGAAAATCATGACGCCAGAACAAAAGTTTGCCCGTTGGGTAAGGGTGAGTATTGCCTCTTTCCTGCTGATGTTTGTCTATTTTATCGTTGCCGATATCTGGATCCCGCTGACGCCGGATTCCACCGTCATGCGCGTGGTCACGCCTGTTTCCGCCCGCGTTTCCGGTTATGTTGCGCAAGTATATGTGCAGAACAACAGCCTGGTGAAGAAAGGGGATCTGCTGTTCGAACTGGATGCCACGCCGTTTAACAACCAGGTGGAAGCCGCGCAAATCGCGCTGGCACAAGCAAAGCTCACCAATCAACAACTGGATGCACAAATCGTTGCCGCGCAGGCCAGCCTGAAGACCGCGCAGCTTACCGCGCAAAATAATCGGGTAACCTTTGAGCGCTACCAGAACCTGAGTGCGATGCACAATGTTTCGCAGTCCGACCTTGATAAAGTGCGCACCACCTGGCAGAGCAGCGTGCAGTCGGTGAACAATCTGAGTGCCTCAATTGATGCGCTGAATGTTGAGCGCGGCGATCGCGATGACGCCCGCAACGTGACGCTGCAAAAATACCGCAATGCCCTGCAACAGGCGCAACTGAACCTGAACTGGACCCAGGTTCACGCAGAGGCCAATGGCGTGGTCAGCAATCTGCAATTAAGCCCCGGATTTTATGCCACGACCGGTACAGCCGCACTGGCGCTGGTGCACGATAAAACCGATATCGTGGCGGATTTCCGTGAGAAGAGCCTGCGCCATACGCGCGTTGGCACCGATGCGGCCGTGGTGTTTGATGCGCTGCCGGGTCATGTGTTCAAGGCGCATGTCACCAGCAGCGATGCCGGGGTACTGGCCGGGCAACAGGCGGTGAACGGCGAGCTTTCTGAGCCGCAAACCTCTAACCGCTGGGTGCGTGACGCGCAGCGTATGCGCATCCACGTCGCGCTGGATGAACCGTTGCCGAAACAGTTGCCAACCGGCGCGCGCGCCACAGTGCAGTTGTATAACAGCGAAGGTCTGTTTGCGCGCTTCTTCTCGGGCCTGCAAATCCACCTCGTGAGCCTGTTGCACTATGTCTATTAATACGCTGGCGCGGGTTTTCACGCCTCACGGCAATATCGTTTACACGGCGAATGACTTTCGCCAGACGCTGCGCATCGTCTTTGCCGGGATGATAGCGCTTAGCGTGTCGAGTTTTTATAACACGCAGTACGGCGTGTTTTACGTGGTTTACCCGGTGATGCTTTTATCGCTGGTACCGGTGTTTAACCGTCATGTGGCGAAACAGTTCATCTTTAGCGCGGTAATTAACTGCATCGAAATGGTGTTTATCATCGGCTATTTGTCGCGTTGGCCGCTGATTATGACGCTGGTGGTATTTGCGCTGTACGTGATGCGTTTTCGCTTTATGAGCCAGGGCGCACTGTTCCTGTTTGGTTCGGCAGGCGTGGTCTGCCAGAGCACGATGCTCAACTTTATGAGTTACCCTTCCAGCGACTGGCACACGCTGCTGTTTTCCAATATCGAAGCCAGCATCATGGCAGTAGCGCTGAGTGCGCTGATGAACTATTTGATCCCGGATGTCGAGCCGCGCACCCGTCCGCCGATGATCGAGAAAAACGCCGCGCGCGTGCGCCACGAATCGCTGCTCTCCGGCACTGTAGCGACGATGATTTTTGTTGTTTTTCAACTGAGCGATCTGAGCGATTCGTTATCAGCACTGATGGCCGGGATCTTGATCCTGTTCCCGATGCATTATCGCGGCGCGGTAATGAGCTCGGTGTGGCGCGTGGTCGGTGTGATACTCGCCTGCCTGTATATCCTGCTGGTGCAGTTGATCCTCTACAACCACAGTAGCCATATGCTGCTGATGATGCCGCTGATTGGCCTTGGGTTGGCGTTCAGCGCGCGGCTGCATGTGATGGAGAAAGTCGGCGCCGGCGTCGGTTTTGCCAGTGTGACCACCATCGGCATCATGTTTGGTCAGAACCTGCATCCGGACACGGATTTGGTGTTCAGCGATCTCTACCGCATTGTTTCCGTGACGGTGGCGCTGCTGGCGACGTTAACGATGATCTATCTGGTACATCTGATTTTGAATCGCTTCGAAGCCACACGGTTTGTGATTGAGGAACGGTAAACAGGAATAAGCCCGAAAACGCGGTGTTTATCGGGCTTAAACAGTGAGCAGCAGCGATTTTCCTGGCCTGATAAGGCACCGACTCATTATCCCACTCGCGTGAATTCGTCACCGTCACAGCGATAAATCGCCTCTGTGACATGCGGCATCATCCACTGCTTGACCGCTTCCGCTTCGCTGTAAAAACGGATGCATAACCCGCAGCCGCCTTTGAGCTGGCGCGGAATATCCTGCACGCGAAAAGTGATCCCCGCAGACTGCATCGCTTTGCGCGTTTGCAGCACGCCGGGCGTGGTGTGGAACAGCAATACATATTCTTCCGCCATTAGCGTTTCCTCTGCCGTTGGCCGATTAACGCCGCACCCAGCGCGCCCGCGTACTGGGCGTCGTCATGCGTAAAAACGTCGCTGGCAAGATGTCCGGCCAGCATGCGGCGAAAGGTAGCGCAGTGGCTGACACCGCCGGTAAACAGCAACGGCCCTTGCGTGGAAAGCCGCGAGATAAAATGCGCGCTGCGTCGTGCCATGGCGTTGATCACCCCGGCGAGAATCGCTTCCGGCGCGATGCCTGCCGAGCGCAGGCTGATCACTTCGGATTCGGCAAACACCGTACACATGCTGGTTAGCGGATGCGGCTCCACGCCTTCAGTAATGGTGTCCAGATGTTCCACCTGCGTACCCAACGTGCGCGAGATAACGTCCAGAAAACGCCCGGTTCCGGCGGCGCATTTGTCATTCATCAGGAAATCGGTGAGATTGCCCTGTTCATCCAGCGCGATCACTTTGTTGTCCTGCCCGCCAATGTCGATCACCGTGCGCGTTTGCGCGAGCAACAACCGTGCGCCAAGACCGTGGCAGGAGATTTCGGTGACCTGTTTATCAGCGAAATCGACCAGTTGCCGCCCGTAACCGGTCAGTGTCAGAAAGGGTTTTTCATCGAGCCCTGCGCGCAGCGTTTCCCACGCGTCGACAATCGATGTCGCCGGGCGAAACGAGGTCGGGCACAGGAAGCGCCGCACAATCGTCTCGCCTTCGAGCAAAATGCCTTTGGTGGTGGTCGAACCGGAATCAATACCCACGGTAAACGTCACACCCGCTCCTTATAACATCTCAATAAACGCGGCAACGCGGGTGCTGAGCTGCCCGATATCCGCTGTCGAATAATCCGTTTCAATCGCCATATAGGGAATGTTGTGTTGCTGGCGGACATGGCGTTTGATCGCAAGCGATTCCACCGCGTAGGTGTGGCAGGCCTGCAAAATCACATCGATAACACCATCGGCTTTGTATTCGTCGACCATCTGGCTGAGCAGCTTCAGGCGCTCATCATTAGGGGAAATACAGGAGCAGCCGATCGCCAGATATTTGTCGGTCAGCGCGTCGTACACATCGCCGCTCTCGTCAACGCAGCGCTCGGTCGCTTTTGCGCCGGTACAGTTTTCATAGCCCACTACCCAGCCGCCGTTCTCTTCAATGGCGCGCACCACTTTTTCCGCCGCGCCGCCAATCGGGCAACCCGTTATCAAAATGCGTGGGCGAGGATCCAGCCGTTTACCCGCTTGCCACTCGTCGCGGATCCGTGCGGCCATGGTATTAAGCTCGTCGATCAGCGCTTCTTTATCAAAACGGAAGGTCGCGCCGTACACCACTTTCAGGATATCCGCACCGCTGAGCGCTGGCGGGTTGAGCTGTCCAACGCGGTAGAAATTCGCCAGCGCCTGGCGTTCGCGGTTTTTCAGCGCGATGGCTTTGCGCAGCGCGGCTTCGCTAATCGGCTGGCCAAAACGTTGCTCAATCGCGTGCTGTAAACGCAGGATCTCCGCTTTCCACAACGCGCGGGAAGCGGCGTCGGCTGCGCTGTTTGGCAACTGCATCACATGGACCGCTTTAAACTCCGCCATGTATTCATACATTTTCTTTTTGCCGTCACAGGTGGTTTCGCCCACCACCAAATCGGAAAAGTAGAAGTAGGGGCATTTGTCAGTTTTGCCAAAGCCGTAGCTGCTTTTGATCAGCGGGCAGAGATTGCGCGGCAAGTCTTTTTCCGCCTCTTCAATGGTTTCATCATTGGTTGAACAGAGGGAAACCACTACCGCGCCAGCGGCCATGGCGATCTCTTGTGGCATAAAGGTGCAGTAGGTGCCAACCAGCGGGATCCCTTGCTCTTTGAGATCCATCACGGTGAGAAAACCTTTCTGGCGGGCTTCAGAAAACTGTTCGAAAACATCTGGAAGTGCGGTGATAAGCGACATGATTTTCCTTCCCCGTGACACGGGAGAGATTGAAAAGAGGCCGCATTATAGGCATGTAAAAAATGTGGAGATATTGATCTCTGGCGGATGAGAAGGGGAAAAACCGTTTTCAGTCAGGTCAGATTATTTTTTTGAGATCCATCTCTTCCTGAATACGCTCGCTGTAGAGCGCGTGTGTGCGAATCGCTTCGTCGATGCCTGCGTTATAAAAAGCCGGGCCAATCTGTTCAGCAATGAAATCGATAAAGAACTCGGCATCAAACTGCTCCAGTTCCAGCGCAAAATTCTGTTCACAATAGGTCTGTAATTTTTTGCGTAACTGCTCGCGTTCGCTGGTGGTGAGGGTAATGTCGGCCATCGTTTCTCCTGGCAACTTAGAAAGCGCTAACGTGCAGCAGCGCGGGCAACTGCGACAGTAAGTAAAGGATCAGGCCGATCGTTCCGCCGACGAGCGTGCCGTTGATACGGATAAATTGCAGATCTTTGCCGATGTTCAGCTCTATTTGCTGCGACATATCCCGCGCGTCCCAGCTTTTCACGGTGTCGCTGATATGACGGGTGAGAAACGCAGCGAACTCCGGTGCCACACGGTGCGCGGCTTGTTCCAGATGCTCATTCAGCGAGGCGCGCAGCGCGCCATCCGCCAATAGCGTTTCGCCGAACCACAGGCCCGCGTCGGTGATGCGTTTGTGCATGCGTGAATCTTCAGACTGCATATCCGCTTTCATCCAGTTACGCAGGTCCGCCCACATTTCGCCGACGTAGCGGTTAAATGTCTCGTCGTTTTTTAAATATTCTTTGATGTTTTCCGCGCGTTCGGCCATTTCCGGATCGCTTTTAAGATTGGCGATCAGCTTCATCGTTGCGCGATCAAACGCCTGGCGGATCTGATGCGTGCTGTCGGCATTGACATCGTCGAGCAGCGAATTCACCGCCTCGGAAACCCAGTCGGCACTCTGCTCACCCAGCCATTCGGTGGGCAGGATCTTCGCTTTCATTGGGTGATCGGTTTTCAACCAGTGCACAATCTGGCGGGCAATAAAGTCGCGGCTACTTTGCCGCTGTAGCAGCGCGATCAATTGTGCAATTAAGGTATCCAGCAATTTCTGGTGGCGATTGTTGCGGGTCAGGCTTTCCAGCAGCAGGGCGCTGGTTTCGGTGAGATCCACTTTGTCGATGGCTTTGTGCACCGCACGGCGTAACAGACGCTGGATGCGGCTGTCGTCGGCCATCTCCAGAAAGCCGCTCATCACCTGCAACAGGTGCACACCCACGCGCTGCGCATTTTCGGGCTGGCTGAACCAGACGCCGATCATCTGTGCAGGCTGGTGGCGATGAATTAATGCCACCAGCGATTGAGTATCCAGAAATTTTTCCTGCACGAACTGGCCGAGATTGTCGCCGATCCGCTCTTTATTACGCGGGATAATCGCCGTATGGCGGGATATAAACGGGAAAGGCACACGGTGAAACAGCGCGACCACCGCGAACCAGTCTGCCAGCGCGCCGACCATCGCCGCTTCAGCAATGGCTTTCACCCCGCTTACCCAGAAGTTGGGCGGCAAGAAGAGTGTGGTGATAAACGTCGCGGCCGCGACCAGCAACAGCGACAGCGCGAGGCGCTTGGCGCGCTTGAGTTCTGCGAATTTATTCATGGTTTAAGCATATAACCCAACGCCGGGTTCTTGCAAAAGGTTAAATCCTAAGCAGATTGCGCAGCATGCTCCACAAAATCCACATCCCGAACGCCATTAACACCGCGCCTGCGACGCGCTCTATCCACCATACGCTTTGGCTCAGCCGCTGTTGCACGGCGGGCAGGCCAATCAGCGACACCACGGCTAAGTCCCACATCAGGACGACCATCACCATCCATACGCCGCTCACCGACTGCTGGAGCAGCGTGACGTCCGGGCCGAGCAGGGCGGTCATGAGCGCAAGGTAAAACAGCGCATTTTTGGGATTGAGCAGCGCGGAGCCGAGCCCGAGTAAAAACTGTTTTCTCAAGCTCGGGCACGGCTGGCGGGTTTCATCGACGCTAAGCGCCTGCGCGCGGCTGTGCAGCAGGTGCCAGCCAATCCACAACAAATAGATCGCGCCCAGCAGTTCAATGGCACTAAAGAGTGCCGTGAAGTGGCGTAGCGCGCTCGCACCGATAATCACTATCAGGATATAAAAGGCGTTGCCTGCGGCGATGCCCGCGCACAACCCGGCGCTGCCGCGCAGGCGATAGCGAATCGCAAACCCCATTAACAAAAAGAAATCCGGGCCGGGGCTGAGCAGGGCGACAAAATGCGCCAGCGCCAGTGCCGGAAACGCGGTGGGAAATAACGCCATTGGGACCTCCACAGAAAAAAGTGAAGCTCACCTTAGCGGCGCGGCGGCGCTATTTATTGTCGGATATTGATCGGCCAAACGCGTACTGGCGCGGCGTGGCGGCGGTGTAGCTTACAAAGGTTCTGTGGAAATGGCTCTGATCGGCAAACCCGCTCTGGTAGCCGACATCCGCCAACGTATCGCCCGCGCGCAGGCGGCTTTTGGCAAACTCAACGCGCGCGATATTCAAAAAGCTGCCCGGCGTCAGGCCGGTGTCTTGCTTGAAGGTGCGGATTAACGTCTCTTTGCGCAGGGAAAAAGCGCTGGCCAGCGCATCCAGTGTGGGCGGTTGCTGCAAATCGTGGGTCAATGCCGCCAGCACCTGCTGGCTTATGGGGCGCAGTGGCGCGCAGTGATCCGCACCGCGAGGTAATACGCTGAGAAGGGCCTGGAGTGCGGCGGGTAATAGTGGCGTGTCGTCACGCTCAATCATTGCCACGATACGCAAGTACAACTGGAATAACGTAGGGTCGCGAATCACCTGCTGTTGGCTGTTTTCATTCGGCAGGTAAAGCATATGGTAGCTGCGTGGCTGCCCATCAAGAGGGTTACAGCTGTGGGGCGCGCGCGGCGGAATGACAATCAGATCGCCCGGTTGGAGCAGATATTCCTGCCCGTTGCAAAGGCAGCGGGTTTGCCCCTCAACAATCGCGCCGATCGACAACTCTGCATGGCGATGGCGCTTATAGGCTTGTTGGCTGCGCCAGGTGCTGCGTAGCTCGACGCCCGGTAATGCCAGCGGGCGGCAAAATGATTGCTGTATATCGCGCGTCATCGACATGCTATGCCTCATTTGGTTGGCTTTCTGGTATACCACACCCCTTTATTTGTCGCGAAAGGCATTATGCAGAAGCCGCCACATATGGTGGGCGGCTGGCGTAAAGCGCCGATCGGAGTTACGCAGCAGGTGGCACTGAGCGCTGCTGGCGATGGGATGATCGAGCGGCACGGCAACCAGCGCGCCAAGACGAATGGGATCGGCGGCAGCGTAAGCAGTCATAAACGAGATACCCAGCCCCGCCTGGCTTAGCCCCATCGCGGTAGAGAACTGGTTGCAGCGATACGCCGGGTGGAATTGCAAACCCTGGCTTTTGAACATGGCATTCATATGGCGTTGCAGGCCGAAGTTTTCTGTCAGGGCTATCAATGGATAGTCGACCAACTCTTCAATGGTGATACTTTGCCGCTGCGCGATGGGGTGCTGTGGCGAGACGACGGCACAGATTGGCCCCCACTGAAAGCTGTGGCGCTTGAGTTCCGGCGTACCGATTGGGCCAAAGGCCAGCGCCATATCCGCTTCGCCGCTGACGATATCGTTGAGCATCTCCTGCATGCTGCCCACCACAATATCGACAAAAACCTGCGGGTATGACTTGGCAAACTCGCGCATCACCCCTTCGATAAAGGCGGTGATCAGCCCGCCGCCAATACGTACCGAGATGGTGCCGCCGCGCATATGTCGCAGATCTTTTAACTGACTTTCCAGCTTTTCACGCCGCTGGCGACTGGCAAAATAGTCTTCTGCCAGCAGGCGTCCCGCTTCGGTTAACACCACGTTACGCCCGCGCCGCTCCAGCAACGGAAGCTGGAGCGCACGCTCCAGTTGCGCGATCTGGCGGCTGACCACGGATGGGTTAATACCAAGGATATCCGCCGCACGACGAATCCCGCCCTGGTTACCCACTTCATACAAATAACCCACCTGCTTGTCCTGGAACATCCGCCACATTCCTTCTCAACTGTTGACCTGAGAGCAACAATAACATCATTAAGCAGATATTTATCATCCGGATTGAATAGTGATAATCGAAATAACCGCCCTATTTTGTGAGTGAAAGAAAATGAAAAGCTGAGTCTGTGTTTTTGCACCAAAAGGGTGCCCGATAACGGTGAGAAATTATTTTATTAGGATGTTCTTAGTGCTTAATTAAATAATTTTTCAGTTACTTTGCTTTTTATTCTCTGTATTTCACGGGAAGGTTTTTTATTGCGTAATAATTCGCGGTAAAAGATTTTTATTTTGGTGTCGGGATATTCAGGCACGGATCCTGCTTAGTAATGAGTCATTGTCATCTAATTATTTCAAAGAGAGATGTTATGAGTGAATCGAAAACGCTGGAGCAACCCGCGAAAGAGCACGCGGAAGAGTGGAAAGTCGGGCCTGGTGCCTGGATCTCCTTAGTGATTGTTCTGCTGGTCTTTTCCGGCTTCTTTTTCAAAGTCGAAGGTATGGCGTGGCTCGGAGCGTTTGACTTTACCACGCTGGGCGGCGCGTTCGGCACCATGAAGACACCCGAAACCAACACTTTTATCGGTAGCGGCGGTATCAGCGCGAAAGCCGGTTTCCTGTTCGCGCTGTCGCTGGTGCCAACGGTAATGCTGGCGCTGGGGCTGTTGGAAATTTTTACCCACTACGGTGCGATCCGCGCGGCGCATAAGTTGCTGACACCTTTGCTTAAACCGCTGCTGGGTATTCCGGGTTATACGGGACTGGCGCTAATTACCGACCTGCAAAGCACCGATGCCGGGGCGGCATTAACCAAAGAGTTATATGACAGCGATAAAATTACCCGTAAAGACGTAGTGATTATGGGAGCGTGGCAATATTCCGGCGCGGGGTTAATCAATAATTATTTTTCGATTGGCTCGGCGATGTTCGCTTCATTAACCATCCCGATTATTGTGCCGTTGGTTTTAATGTTCGTCCTCAAATTCGTGGGCGCAGCCGTGGTTCGTCTGGCATTAAATACTGCTTATAAGCGAGATTTCGACAATGAATAATTCTGCAAAAGTCTCTGGTAATCCATTCGATATTTTCGTTATTGGTGCGCGCAAAGGTTTTAATATCGCCATTAATAATCTGATGCCGAATGTATTAATGGCCTATGTGATCGCCGAAATGCTCAATTTACTCGGCGTGATGCAGATTATCGGTCATCTTTGCGCGCCGTTAATGGGGCTGTTCGGTCTGCCGGGGGAAGCGATTACTGTGTTGCTCACCGCCTGGCTCTCCTCCTCCGCAGGGACTGGCGTGGCGGTTAGCCTGCTCAGCAAAGGACAGCTTGATGTCGGGCAAATCACCATTCTCGCGCCCGCCATCTTTTTAATGGGTTCGCAACTACAGTATATGGGCCGCCTGTTGGGCGTGGCCGATGTGCCGAAGAAGTACTGGCCGTTACTGATGGCGGTCAGCATTCTCAATGCCGTAATCGCCATGCTGATTATGCGCGTTATTGCCTGAGTACCAAGGAGTCAGACGTGTCACGCACACTTGAGCATTTCAATTACCTGCATCAGATCCCGGAACTCGGGTTCGAAGAGTATAAAACCTCCGCTTATATCGCCGGGGTACTGGAGGCGGCGGGCTACCAGGTCACGCGCCAGATTAACAACACGACCGGCATTGTCGCGGTGCTGGACAGCGGTAAGCCGGGGCCAGTGCTGGCGCTGCGCGCCGATATGGATGCGCTTGGGCATATCATTGATGGCGAGCATGTTGCGCGCCACACCTGCGGTCATGATGGACACTCCACGGTGGTGCTGACCACGGCGCAGGAAGCGATCGCCGAAGGGTTAGTGAAAAAGGGTAAGTTGAAGTTTATCTTCCAGCCCGCAGAGGAATTGGGCACCGGGGCGATTGCGCTGACTGAAGCTGGCGTGCTGGACGATGTCGACATGCTGCTTGGTTTCCACCTGCGTCCGCTGGAAGAGTGCCCGATGGGCCAGGCGGTGCCGGCTATGTATTACTCGGCGTCTGCCACGGTGGAAGTGGTGTTCCACGGCAAAGCGGCGCACGCGGCGCGCCCCCATTTAGGCGTGAATGCGCTGGATGCCGCCGCGCATGCTGTGCAGGCGGTAAACGGCATTCATCTTGCGCCATCGCTCACCTGGAGCGCCAAAGCGACGCGTTTTCTCTGCGACGCCGGGGTGACTAACTCGATTCCTGACAAAGCGTTGGTGTGCTGGGATCTGCGTGCTGCAGAAAACGACGCCATGGATGCGCTAAAACCGCAGGTATTGCGCGCGATTGAAAGCAGTGCGGCGGCTTACGGCGCGCGGGCTGAGATTCGCATTCTGAAAGAGATGCCTGCGGCGATCATTGATGATGAGGCAACCGAGGTGGTTTCGCGGGCGATTCGCAGTGTGTTTGGCGAAGCGGGCCTGACCGCGCCAAAATCCACGCCTGGCAGCGAAGACTTTTTCCACTACTTGCGCCTGCGCCCGCAGGTGAAAGGGGGATTCTGGGGGCTGGGTGCCAACCTGCTGCCGGGTCTGCATCACCCGGAGATGCACTTTGACCGTGATGCCCTGGCGCTCGGCGTGAAAGTGTTTAAAGCCTGCGTACAGGATGTGCTGGGTTGACGGTTACGGCTTCCAGCGGCGCAGCGTGGTCTCCTGCTCATAAGGCATCGGCGTGGGGGTAAGTAATAAACTCGACGATGCTGCCCCGGGGTGTGCGTCAATAGCAAAAGCCGTTGCCTGCATCTTTCTTCGGGGGAAAACGTAGCGGCGGCGCGGTAAAAACGTCGCCGCCCGCCGCTTTTAAGCGTTGCCGCGCAACGTCGATGTCCTCGGGATAGACCGCAAATGTTGCAGACCAAAATCGTTGGTCCGCAGCGGCTCGCGCTGTTCGGCTTAACGCTATTTTACGTGAAGCAATGCTGCGCGATTTGCAAAACAAAAAATGATGAGCAGGCCACCTGTGGGTGGCCTTTGTTATTTCTTCAAACCCGCAAACGCGGCTCTGATCTCATCTTCCGGTAGCTGTACGCCAATAAACACCAACGTGCTGTGCGGTGTTTCGTCGCCCCACGGACGATCCCAGTCTGCGCTGTAGAGGCGCTGCACGCCCTGAAACAGCAGGCGATTTGGTTCGCCGTCGATCCACAGCATGCCTTTATAGCGCAGCAGTTTGTCGGCAAAGCTCAGCAACAGGTTTTCCATCACGCGGGAGACGTCGCTGATATCCACCGGATAATCCAGCTCGACCACAATCGAATTAATGTCGTTCTGTTTGTCGGCGATAAAGTGGAAGCGCGGTTTTGCTGCCACCACGTTCTCTTCCAGCATAAACCCATTGGTATTAAACAGTTGCGCCAGCTCGATATCGCCGTGCGTCACGGTGTAAATTGGCGCGCGGGCGTTGATGCGGCTCAGGCGTTCGCGCAGTTTTTCGCACTCGCCGGCGACATCCGTTTTGGTCAGCAGAATGCGGTCGGCATAGCCCACTTGCGACTGCGCCAGCGTGAACTGATTCATCTGCTCATCGGCATGTACCGCATCGACCAGCGCGATGACGCCATCCAGCAGATAGCGCTGACAGAGGATCTCATGGGAGAAAAAGGTCTGAATAATCGGCCCTGGATCGGCCATGCCGGTGCACTCAATCACCAGTCGATCAAAGGCAATGTCGCCGCGATCAAGACTGTCGAGCAGATCCAGCAATGCATCTTCCAGCTCACTGGAGCGGCTACAGCAGATACAGCCATTGGTCAGGGTTTTGATTTGCGTGGCGCGATCGCCAATAAGTTGATCATCAACAGAAACTTCGCCGAACTCATTTTCAATAACGGCAATCTTGTAACCGTGTTGTTCATTGAGAATATGGCGTAAGAGGGTGGTTTTGCCTGCGCCGAGAAAGCCGGTCAACAATGTTACTGCAATCGGGGTCATAAATTCTCCTTTAGCAACAGCGGACTCCGCCCTTGCCATCTCCGCCGTAACGCGCTTGCTGGCGTTCGCGGAAGAACTCTTCGTAAGTCATGTACGGCTTATCCGGATGGTTGGTTTTCATATGATCAACGTAGTTGTCATAGTCCGGGATGCCAATCAGCATCTTTGCCGCCTGACCGAGGTACTTTTTTGCTTCGCCTAAGTTACCAAACATTATGTGTCCCAGGTATAGGTGGTTCCGGCGTTGCAGGCGATTTTGAACCTGGACCTACTGCGCGCTGTACGCGCTCAAATTGACGCCTGCGAAACGGATGTAAACCACCCTCAGGGTGGTTTACATCATGATGCGTTGTATGCCGGATTGCGTAGCGCCATCCGGCATCAGGTTTAATGGTGTGAAGAGGTTTTCACACCGCCTTCCGGCACTGGCACATACGGCGTTTCTTTGTCGGTACGCACGGTGTTGTTGCGCACCTGCAGCCAGGTTTTGATGCCATAGAAGATGATGCTGTACACCACCACCAGGAACAGAATGCTCAACCCGGCGTTGGTGTAGTTGTTCACCACGATATGGTTCATGTTGGCAATTTGCTGCGCGGTCAGATCACCGCCACCAGCGGCAATCTTCTCTTTGTACTGGTTCGCCATATACAGGAAGCCTTCCAGTTGAGGATTGGTGCTGAACAATTTCAGACCCAGCGCCCAGGTGGTGCACAGCAGCAGCCACATGGCAGGAACCACGGTGACCCAGATGTATTTGGTACGCTGCATTTTCACCAGCACCACGGTGCCCAGCATCAGCGCGACGGCTGCGAGCATCTGGTTAGAGATACCGAACAGAGGCCACAGGCTTTTCACGCCGCCCAGCGGATCAACCACACCCTGGTACAGCAGGTAACCCCACAGACCCACACAGCCCGCAGTACCAATGACGCCAGCAACCAGCGAGTCGGTTTTCTTCAGGAACGGTACGAAGTTACCCAGCAAGTCTTGCAGCATAAAGCGGCCTGCACGGGTACCGGCATCCAACGCGGTGAGGATAAACAGCGCTTCAAACAGAATACCGAAGTGGTACCAGAAGCCCATGTCCGCCATCGGGATGATTTTGTGGAACACGTGCGCAATACCGACAGCCAGCGTCGGTGCGCCACCTGCGCGGTTCAGTACGGACGGCTCACCGATATCTTTCGCGGTTTGCAGGATCTGCTCCGGCGAAATTACAAAACCCCAGGAGCTGACGGTCGCCGCCGCGTGCGCGGTGACATCTTTCAGCTGCGCCAGAATCATCGGCGCGTTATCACCGCCCAGTTCATGCAGGTTCGGCATGGTAATGCCCAGCCCTGCTGGCGGCGTGTTCATTGCGAAGTAGAGACCCGGTTCGATAATGGAGGCAGCAACCAGCGCCATCACCGCCACAAAGGATTCCATCAGCATCGCGCCGTAACCGATAAAGCGCGCGTCGGTTTCGTTAGCCAACAGTTTCGGCGTGGTGCCGGAAGCGATCAGGGCATGGAAGCCAGAAACCGCGCCACAGGCGATAGTGATAAACAAGAACGGGAACAGCGCACCTTTCCACAGCGGACCCGTACCGTCGATATACTGCGTGACCGCAGGCATTTTCAGTTCCGGGTTGAGGATCACGATGCCCAGCGCCAGGCCGACGATCACGCCGATTTTCAGGAAGGTCGCCAGGTAGTCGCGCGGAGCGAGGATCAACCACACCGGCAGCAGCGCGGAGACAAAGGCGTAACCCACCAGCGCGAAGGTGATGGTGGTGTCTTTAAAGGTCAGCGCCGGGCCCCAGTAAGGATCGTGCGCGATGACGCCGCCAAACCAGATGGACGCCACCAGCAGCACAATACCGATAACTGATACTTCGCCTACACGTCCCGGGCGCAGGAAGCGCATATAGATCCCCATAAACAGGGCAATCGGCACGGTGGAGCAGACAGTGAAGACACCCCACGGGCTTTCCGCCAGCGCTTTCACCACAATCAGCGCCAGCACCGCGAGGATGATGATCATAATCAGGAAGCAGCCAAACAGCGCGATGGTGCCCGGCACGCGGCCCATCTCTTCTTTCACCATCTCACCAAGAGATGCGCCGTTACGGCGTGAAGAGATAAACAGCACCATAAAGTCCTGCACTGCACCGGCCAGAACCACGCCCGCCAGCAGCCACAATGTGCCTGGCAGGTAGCCCATTTGCGCGGCCAATACCGGGCCAACCAGCGGACCAGCCCCGGCGATCGCGGCAAAATGGTGGCCAAACAGCACGTAGCGGTTGGTTGGCACATAGTTGAGGCCGTCGTTATTGATCACCGCCGGTGTGGAACGGGTGGGATCGAGTTTCATCACCTTCTGAGCGATGTAAAGGCTGTAGTAGCGGTAGGCCACAAGGTAAACGGAAACGGACGCAACCACGATCCACAGCGCGCTGACATGCTCGCCCCGGCGTAATGCGACAACAGATAAACAAAAAGCACCGATGATCCCGAGGATTGCCCAGGGTATGTGCTTGAGTAGTTTTTTAGTATCCATATCAGACCTGGTTTTTAGCAGAAATAGTGAATTGGATTTGAATCTTGAATTGGCTGAAATGCTGGCATTTATGATGGCAAATTACGCGCGCGAATCGGCAGCGATTTGGCTGAGTGGTTGGAAAAAGGTGGTGAGCGGTAATGAATGCGCAATAAGCGGTTTTCGGTGGGCGAAAGAGGACGGGAATCTGTGATACGCGTCACGCTGAACCCTTGTCTGGTAAGGGATAGCGCGATTTTTGCCGCGATGTAATCAATGTGTAACTGGTGAAAAAATAGCACGTTAAACCATAAAGTTTTCCTATGCCAGGCCGAAAACCTGGTATCTGTTTATAGGGAAAGAGAAAACATGTTGACTCGTATTAAACTTGTGACCAGTTTGTTGCTGGTATTGGCGTTATTTGGCTTGTTACAACTCACCTCCGGCGGCTTGTTCTTTAACGCGCTGAAACACGACAAAGAAAACTTCACCGTCTTGCAAACCATTCGCCAGCAGCAATCCACGCTGAATGGTAGCTGGGTCGCGTTGCTGCAAACCCGTAATACCCTTAATCGCGCGGGTATCCGCTACATGATGGATCAGAGCAATATCGGCAGCGGTGCGACCGTGTCGGATCTGATGCAAATTGCCAGCACCTCGCTGAAACAGGCAGAAGCGAACTGGAATGCTTACCAGGCACTGCCGCGCGATCCGCGCCAGAGCGAAGAAGCTGCGGCAGAGATCAAACGTAACTACGATATCTACCACAACGCACTGGCGGAGCTGATCCAGTTGCTGGGCGCTGGCAAAATCAATGACTTCTTCGACCAGCCGACCCAGAGCTACCAGGATGGTTTTGAAAAACAATACGTTAACTATTTGCAGCAGAACGATCGCCTGTATGAACAAGCGGTTCACGATAGCGAAAGCTCCTACGGTTCTGCGGTGTGGGTGATTATCACCGTATTGATCGTGGTACTGGCGGTGATCGTCTGTGTCTGGGTGGGGATCAAAGGGGCGCTGATTAAGCCGCTCAACCATTTGATCGACAACATTCGCCATATTGCCGGTGGCGATCTGGTGCAGCGCATTGAAGTGCAGGGTTCCAATGAAATGGGCGTGCTGGCTGAGAGTCTGCGCCATATGCAAAGCGAACTGGTGCGTACTGTCAGCGATGTGCGTAACGGCGCCAACGCCATTTACAGCGGTGCCAGCGAAATTTCTGTGGGTAACAACGACCTTTCTTCCCGTACGGAACAGCAGGCCGCTTCTCTGGAAGAGACCGCCGCCAGCATGGAAGAGCTGACCGCTACGGTGAAACAGAACGCCGAAAACGCTCGCCAGGCAAGCCATCTGGCGCTGAGCGCATCTGAAACCGCGCAGAAAGGCGGTAAGGTGGTGGATAACGTGGTGCAGACAATGCGCGATATTACCGCCAGTTCGCAGAAAATCGCTGACATTATCAGCGTGATCGACGGTATTGCTTTCCAGACTAACATCCTGGCGCTTAACGCTGCTGTTGAAGCAGCACGTGCGGGTGAACAGGGTCGCGGCTTTGCCGTGGTTGCCGGTGAAGTGCGTAACCTTGCCCAGCGCAGTGCCCAGGCAGCCCGCGAAATTAAGAGCCTGATTGAAGACTCTGTTGGCCGCGTTGAAGTGGGTTCCACACTGGTGGAAAGCGCCGGTGAAACCATGGATGAGATCGTCAACGCCGTTACCCGCGTTACCGACATCATGGGCGAAATTGCCTCTGCCTCTGATGAGCAGAGCCGCGGCATTGACCAGGTTGGACTGGCCGTCTCTGAAATGGATCGCGTTACCCAGCAGAACGCCTCGCTGGTGGAAGAGTCAGCCGCCGCTGCAGCCGCGCTGGAAGAACAAGCCAGCCGCCTGACGCAGGCCGTTTCCGTGTTCCGCATCATGCAGGATCAGCGTAAAAACGCTGGCGCAACGCCAACCAGTTTCGTTAAAGCGGAACCGGCTACCGCGCTGCCGCGTAAAGCTGCGACCGACGCGGGCGAGAACTGGGAAACCTTCTAATCGATATTCGCGCCCTGCCCGTCGGGGCGCATTTTCACCCGCTTCTCCGTGCTATGCTCATTGCATCATGTCGCGGAGAAGCCTTATGAACCTCGTCGCTGTTCCTGCCATCCACTATAGTTGCGAAGCGTTGACCACTATCACCGGTGCCTGCTTTGAAGGCTATCGCGTACCGTTTTCCCTGCCGCCCGATATTTTTGCACAACGCTTTCTTGCCGAAGGGTTAAGCCTTGTCGATTCCTGCGTCTGGCTGGCGGGCGACACGCCTGCCGCTGTGGCGTTGATCGCCCGACGTGGCGACTGCGCCCGGCTGGCAGCCTTTGCGATTTGCCCGCAATTTCGCGGCCAGGGCGTGGGCAGACAAATATTGCCGCCGTTGATGGCGGCACTGCGAACCAAAGGTGTTCGCCAGATGTGGCTGGAAGTGATGAGCGATAACCATGCTGGTATCGCCCTTTATCATGCGCTGGGGTTTGCCACCGTTCAGCCGCTGTTTGGCTACCAGGGACGCGCCGATGTGGCTGAAGAGAACTGCATCTTACAGGAGCGCGATCCGCTGGAAGTGGTGCGCAGCGCCATCAGTGAATGCCATGACCGGCTGCCGTGGCAGGTGGATCCGCTCACTGCGGTATCGTTACCCGCGCGGGCGTTTGAGTACCGCAAACATGCTTATGCACTAGTTTCCACCCTCAGCGACAAGCCCCTGCTGCGGTTTATGTATGTGGAGTCAGAATACCGGCGCAAAGGATTTGCCTGCGAGTTGCTGCAGGCGTTGAATCAGCATTTTCCGGCGCTTGGCACCACCGTGGCGGTGCCAGAGCTTTTTTCATCTCTGTTCCAGCGTGCGGGCTACGCCACCATGGCCATCAGCCAGTACGAAATGAAAGCGGAACTGTAGCGGTCAGCCTTCCCGGCTCACCACTTTGATTTCCACCAGACCGATACCCAGTTTGCGTGGCGAATGACCAAGGATATTGCCTTCGTTGGTCGATTGCGGCTCCGGCGGCACGATGACCAGCCGGTTGCTGTGCGACGGATTGCTAAAGTGCAGTGTGGTGGTGGTGAGCTCATTACCCAGCATCAGCGTTTGTTGCTGATCGCCAACACGCACTGGAATCGGCCGGTTAGCATTCGGGCCAAAGGCTTTGGCGGTGATCACCAACTCGAACTGTTCCGGCAGCGGTTGGTTATATTCGATATCCACTTCTTCACCCAGATTGGCATTCGACCAGCGCCCCCAGCTTTCCGGGCGGGAGAGGCCGCTGAACTGTTTTATCTCTTCCGGCGCGCCCGCCACGTTAAAGACAAAACTGTCGGCTTTGTAGCGAATGCTATCGTCGAGGATCTTCAGAGTATCGACGTTTTTTTGGTAGCGATCGCTACTGATCACCGTTTGTTTAAACGCCGTTTTCCCTTTCCACTGCGCGTTGTCGACACGCTGGACTTGCTGTTCGCCACCCAGTTGCCCCTGCGAGACGCACCAGTCGATAGAAAGCGCCAGTTCCGGTGACCATAAGCGCGCCATTTTGTAGCATTGGTCGATCCAGACGAAGTTATCGCGCGGGGCGAAATCCGCCAGCTGGAAGCGCAGCGGTGCGGAATATTCGCTTTCTGGCAGCGGCTCGACTTTATCTGACACCCGCACCAGCAGCGGCAAACGGAACTGGCTGCCAGAGAACGCCACCATCTGTTTATTCGTGTCGATGGTGAACTCTTTCATCTCTTTCGGGAAATTCCACAGCCGGATAATGTCCGGTTTCCACGCCAGCATTTTCGCTTTCATATTGAGGAAAATACCCGACAGCGACTGCCCGGAGAGGCTGCTGCGACCAAGGCCGAGGAAATTATCGCCACCGAGAATATCCAGCACGGTTGCGCCGTTATCGAGGGTGCTGCGCTTAATACCGGAGATATCCTGCTGCGGTTCATCGCCGCGCAGCACAAAGAACAGGTTGCTGCGATCGTGCTTATTAAGGTATTTCCACGCAGTGTTATTCATCGCCAGATGATCTGACGACACTACTATCACTGTGTCTTTAAACCACGGCGATGCTTTGATTTTGTTGATAAGCGCGGCGATATTTTGCTGGCTACACGTTACCGCGCTAAAGGACTGGTTCGGCTTGCCATCGTAAGCGTAGCTTTTACGTTCGCAGCCGCGCGAGATAAAACCGTCCGGGTGGTGGGTATCCACCGTCAGCGCAAACAGCGAAAAGCGTTTACCGGAACGAGAGAGTTCCTCGTACTGTTTCCATACGGTGTCCAGCACCGTATCGTCATAGAAACCCCTGTCGTTACGGTAATGCGGGTCCGCGACCTGACTTTTCAGCTCTTCTGCGCCCGTCAGGTAATCAAAGCCGTGAGATTTTAAAAATACATCTTTCCCGGCGAAACGCAGGTTAGCGCCTTGTACGAAATGGTTTTCGTAGCCGGAGTTTTTCAGGATGTCGCCGAGGCAAAGATTCTGCGGAAAGAAGCTGGAAACGGAGGCCGACGCGTTGCCTTCAAACGGCGCGAACAGCGGAATGCCGCACTGCGAAGAGACCATGCCGGCGATGGTGTAATCGGTGCCGGGTAGCTGTTCGGTATGGCTAAAATCAATGCCTTCTTCTTTTAGCGCGCCCAGTTCTGGCGTCAGGCCGGGAAACGCCTCTTCGTTAAAATAAGTACGCTCCAGACTTTCCCCGTAGATGTAGACGAGGTTCAGTTTGGGGTTGGGGATCTGCTTTGCCGGCACTTTATAAAAGGTGGCGAAATCAGGATCGCCTTCGCGCGTCTGGGATTTTACCAGCTCGGTAATCTGGCGGAATGCCGGGCTGGCGTCCACCGAGCCGAGCGCCAGTGCAAGTGCAAGCAAGCTATAGCCGAAATGGTGCGGCAGATGGCGACGACGGCGCAGCACCCAGCCGAGTGCGCAAAACACCGCCACCAGCGCCAGCACTAACCCGGCACCGGGAAGCATATATTTGCTGACCCCTGCGCCTGTCAGGCTGTTGGTCAGGGTGTATAACACCGCGTCGTTGATGCCGTCGCCGGTAAAATAATTGCTGGCGTAAAGCGTGATGTTCAGGATGACAAACAGACCCAGCACTAGCAGGGTAACGCTAAACCACCAGGTATTACGGCCCGCTTTCCAGGCATAGATCGCCACAGAGGCAAGAAACAGCGCGATAGAGAGTAACTCAGACAACCGTTATTCCTCATCAACGCCAGACATATTGCTGGCCATTAGTTTTTGTAACAGGGTGTATAATTTAATGTTGATGTCACATAGCTGCAATTGTAGTGTCACTTTTTCGTGGATTTATTCAGAATTGGTTTAGAAAAAGGGAATAGTGAAAACCGTCGCACTGGTGGCGTTTCGGTATAGCGGGGAAGGATAAGGCCGCGCTCCGACTGAACGCGGCGGGATATCAGGAGAGGAAGTTCACGCCCTGCTTGAGGACGATGTCGCAGGCTTTGGATTTCACTTTTTCCGCCAGCGGTGTACTACCGATGTTGCTCAGATTCAGCTGTTCCCCGTTTTTGGTGTTCAGCATGCCCTGGATCCCTTCCAGATAATTGGTGTCTTGTTTCTGCTGAGCGGCACCCAGGCCCAGTTTATCCAGCACCTGGTTTTTCACATTTTCGGTATTGGTCAGGCTGGAGAGTTTGTTTTTCGCGCACCAGCTCATCACACCCGCCGCATTGTTCATGGTATCAGCGCTGAGTGACTGATTACCGCCATTAAGCAGACCTGTCAGGGAAGAGAGCGACAGGCCACCTTGCTGTGTTTGTGATGCCGTCGATTTCTGGCTGAGTTCGCTGGCGGCGCTGGAAAGGGTGTCCTGCCAGGAGGTGGCGTGAGCGAAACCAGTGAGCAGCGCGCTACTGAGTGCGGCGCTGCAAAGCAGGCGTTGGGTGAATTTCATATCGTGCGGATCCTGATATCAACAAAGGCGGCCAGTATACACCCGGGCGCGGGCGCGCCACGGATGGGAAAACTCTCAATACTCTTTACCGGTGACGCGGCTGCGGTAACTCTCCCAGTTGAAGATCACCCACAGGCTGTTGCCGAGGCGCATTCTGTCCATCACGCGTTCGCCCAATAGCTTATTCATCTCTTCCAGGTTGCTGTTCGTCAGCATACCAGTCGGGCGCTTGGATGAAGAACGGCGGTCAACAATCTGATTAATAATGACCTTTTCGTAGCGGGATTCCGTTTGCATACCGATTTCATCAATCACCAGCAGGTCAACGCTGCTTAAGTCATTGAGCAGTTGCTCTTCGCTGTTTTCCTTGTTGCCAAAGGTCTCTTTCATGGCCGACATAATGTCGGCAACGGTGATGATCAGTACCGATTTACCACGCAACAGCAGTTCATTACAGATAGCGGCGGCCAGATGGTTTTTGCCGGTGCCGGGTTTGCCAGAAAAGATAAAACTGGCGATGTTACCGTCGAACTCTTCTACATATTGCCGCGCTTGGCTCAGCGCCCGCATTTGGCCTTCCGTTTCGACACGATAATTATCGAAGGAACAGTTCTGGTGCAGTGGACGAATGCCGGAGCGGTTGAAGGTGCGCTGCATTTTCATGGCGCGGTTTTCGCGCTCCAGCGCCGCCGAACGGATTTCGCCTTGTTGCTTCTGCCAGGCCATCAACTCTTCGCTGGTTTTGAACGCAGGCTCAGTGTTGGCAGGCATCATTTTTTGCAGTCGCTTCATCAATTCGCCGACGTTTTTCATCGTTATCCTCTAAAACCTGGTGGGATTTGATTATCTGGTTCGGACAGGGCGTTAATGTCCCGTTTTGTCGTGCCGCTCTGGCTGCTACGGCCTATTTGCAAGCTGCGCGCCAGTTTTTGCTGCCACTGGACGTGATGGAAAATTTTACCTTCTGCCTGCCAGTAAGCCACAAATGAGGCCAGTTCTTCAGGCGTTGCGGGGTGTGATAGCGCAATACCCCACATCGCCGCCAGGCGCTGAAAGTCAGCATCCGGCTGCCAGCCCTCGTACATGGTGAATTTGCCCATTGGCACATTTACCGGCGCAGCGGCGGGTTCTTCATAAAACTGTGCATCGAGCGAAATATCGCTCATCGGGCGCGCCAGTTGCGCTTCAAGCGCCAGAAGCTCTTCAAGGCGCTGGGGCGAAATTGCGTAAAACGCGGGGCTATTATTGGCAAAAACGGCAATGGCGCCGCCTTCCGTGCGTGCCAGCACGCAGGCAGGATCGCGCACAAATTCATCAATGCCAATGACATTCGGCGTCAGGATTTTGGAAGACATAACGCGTTCTCAAACAGGATTACTACGGATACGGTGCACTGTGTTTTTTTCACACAGGCATAATCACACATAGTAACACAGTGAGCGGAAAGGGCAGTACAGCATGAAAAAGCCGGGTTTTCCCGGCTTGTCA
>NZ_SJOP01000022.1 GCF_004331415.1 Kosakonia quasisacchari | reverse complement strand
CAAACCGGTGGTTGTGAAGAAATTCGGTGGAGCGGTAGTTCAGTCGGTTAGAATACCTGCCTGTCACGCAGGGGGTCGCGGGTTCGAGTCCCGTCCGTTCCGCCACCCTAATTAGGGGCGTAGTTCAATTGGTAGAGCACCGGTCTCCAAAACCGGGTGTTGGGGGTTCGAGTCCCTCCGCCCCTGCCAGAAACAATCCTTAGCATTTGCTAAGGATTTTTTTTGCTTCTTTATTAATGCCCACGCTACAAATAATCTCTCGCATGGCATCCTTGCCGGAAATATTTAATCAATTACTTTGATTTTCAAAAGATCGCGGATCTGATTCTGTTTGTCGCTATTCTGTAGCCAAATTGCATAAAGTGGGCGAGAAAGCATCGTTGTGTCAGCAACCGGGTGCAGCTTCTCTTTTTGCTCTGCCCATGAGACAGGCAGCCAGGTGCAGCCATTGAGTTGCGGTAATTGCTGATGTGCTACTTCTGCAGAGCTGGTCGTCAATGTTGGCACATCATCACTGGCGATTAACTCCGACTCATGCTGCTGAAAATCGGGCCCCCATTCGAGGCGCAGGTAATTCAATTCCGACTTGCTCTTTTCCGGAGCTGCGCAGTAAAGCGCAAGTGTGAAATGGCCGAGCAACTGGCTGCTAAATTCATCCATCTTCGGTGTTTCAGTTGTAATCAAAAGATCCAGTTGTCGCTCATGTAGCTGTTTAACCAATGATTGTCGCTGTGCAATTCGTGCTTCGAATTGAAGGTTTCCTTGCAGGTTATACAGCCTGGTTAACCAATTGCTAAGCATGCATTCCCATAGTGATGCGCTGGCACCAATAGAAAATTGGTGGTGCCGCGATGTATGCGCCACTTCCTTCCTTGCTGCTTGCCACGTGCTCATCAATGTTTCCGCATACGGCAGCAGCTTCTCGCCTGCTGCTGTCAGGCGGATATTGTTGCGATGGCGTGTAAAGAGATTAACCCCAAGCTGGTTCTCTAACTGGCGAATACGAAAACTCACCGCGGACTGGGTCAGATAGAGTGCTTCGGCTGCACGACCGAAGTGACGAGTCCTGCTAACTTCCAGGAAAGTTTTTAATAATTCCGTATCCACAGTTTTCTCCACAAAAAAATTTGTCGTAATGATTTAAATGTTTTGTTTTACACTCTGTCAAGCGTAACTAATACTCCGCGCCATAAATAGCTCGGCCAAAGAATTAGGAGCGTGCAGGATGGCGGAAAGCTTTACGACGACGAATCGTTTTTTCGACAATAAAAATTATCCACGCGGGTTCTCTCGCCACGGTGATTTCACCATCAAAGAGGCGCAACTGCTTGAGCGTCATGGTTATGCTTTTAACGAGCTGGAACTCGGTAAGCGTGAACCGGTAACTGAAGAAGAAACGCAATTCGTTGCAGTGTGCCGTGGAGAGCGTGATCCAGACACCGAAGCAGAACGTGTTTGGATCAAGTATATGGCGCGCATTAAGCGTCCGAAGCGCTTTCACACCCTGTCAGGTGGGAAACCACAGATGGAAGGCGCGGAAGACTATACGGATTCCGAAGATTAAGAGAGAAGGGGCTAAGGCCCCTTTTTTTACATCAGCATTTTTTGCAAGTGAATCAGCAGTCTGTCAATTGCGCGATAACTTAATGCTTCCTGCAGGTGTGCTCGCAGAATTGCAGGCTCGTCTTCAAGATCGGCTATCGTACGTGCAACCCTCAACAGACGTTGCCAGGCGCGTACCGACAACCCCAGACGTGTTAACGTCTCTTCCAGCCAACTCCCGTCTTCCCTGGTAAGTATACAAAGCTGTTTCGTTTCGCTGCTGTCCAGACGTGCATTGAGTTTATTCTGACGCTGATACTGCCGTGCCCGGGCCTGAATAACCCGCAAGCGCACCGTTTCACTGCTTTCACCTTTATGTTGTGGCTGGCTCATCAACCCCGGTGCAAGCAGAGGGATCTCAAGCGAGAGATCGAAGCGATCAAGAAAAGGGCCTGATAGTTTTCCCAAATAGCGCAGTGTTTGCTCCGGTGTTGAGCGGTTATGGTTTCCCTGGTAATGGCCAGTCGGGCTGGGGTTCATGGCGGCGATTAACTGGAAGCGTGCGGGATAGGTAACTTTCGCCCTTGCCCGCGAGAGATGGATTTGCCCGGATTCAATAGGTTCACGGAGTGCATCCAGCACGCGGCGTTCAAATTCCGGTAATTCATCCAGAAACAGAACGCCATTATGTGCCAGCGAAATTTCCCCTGGGCCAGGTATGGATCCACCGCCGACAAGCGCCGCCAGTGAAGCACTGTGATGCGGGGCTCTGAATGGGCGTCTGCGCCAGTGGCGCGAGAGTGAAGCTGAATTTACAACACTCATAATTGTCGCGCTTTCCAGTGCTTCCTGGTTATTCAACGGCGGCAATAGTCCCCCCAGTCGACTGGCCAGCATGGTCTTTCCCGTGCCCGGTGGCCCTATTAACAATAGGTTATGTCCACCTGCCGCAGTGATTTCCAGTGCACGCTTCCCTTGTTCCTGTCCAATAACATCGCTTAAATCCTCACTGTAGGCCTCCTGGCTGCTACAAAAGGGGACAGGTGAAGGTAATACCTGTTTTCCTTCCAGAAACGCGCACACCTCCTGTAAATGGTCGGCGACCAGACACTCCTGCGTTTCCGTGAGGCTGGCTTCCGCTTCGTTTTCTCTGGCAATAACGATGCGTCTGTTGGCTTTTACCGCTTCAATGACAGAAGAGATGGCACCGGGAACCCCACGTAATGCGCCTGTAAGGGCGAGTTCACCGACAAACTCATAGCGACTTAATTCAGGGGCCGTTAGCTGCTCAGAGGCGGAAAGAAGCGCGATAGCGATAGGTAAATCGTATCGTCCACCTTCTTTGGGTAGATCCGCAGGTGCCAGGTTAATCGTGATCCGTTTCGCCGGAAATTCATACCCGCTGTTGATAATGGCGCTACGCACCCGATCGCGCGCTTCTTTAACGGTGGTTTCCGGTAGCCCAACAATAGTCAGTCCCGGCAGCCCGTTGCTGATATGTACCTCAACGGTGACCAGCGGGGCCGTCACGCCTAACGCCGCTCGCGTAAAAATTACAGACAATGCCATAGGCTCTCCTTTTCGCAGACATTATCTGTTTTGGTTATCGCTTTTCATTATCGGAAGGCTGCTTTTGTGCGCACGTTTCCTGAATTTCACTGTAATTAGTTACTTTTTTCACCTTGTTGGAATGGTGATCTCAGCATTGTATTGCGATTGCAAGGCGTGAGAAATTTTCACTAAGAATATTCTCTATATAAAACAAAGATTTTTTGTCAATTTGTCGATGCCGCCGCAAACGGCGTCATAAATTTTTCTTGTTTCTTGACTTAAATCTGTGTTACCTCTTTAGGCATTCCTTCGAACATGAAGCAAGAACAAACACAAATGAAAGCCCTTCTACGAGTGATTAGCCTGGTCGTGATTAGCGTGGTGGTGATTATTATCCCACCGTGCGGGGCTGCACTTGGACGAGGAAAGGCTTAAAAAACAAGCCTTAACGAACTAAGACCCCCGCACCGAAAGGTCCGGGGGTTTTTTTATGACCTAAAAATATAAACGAGGAGCAGAGAATGATTTTCAGCACAAAATTCTGTTTCTCCCGATATCCGGCGGGGAACTGACTATGAATGGGGCACAGTGGGTAGTACATGCGTTGCGAGCGCAGAAAGTCGATATCGTCTTCGGCTATCCAGGCGGCGCAATTATGCCGGTTTATGATGCATTGTATGACGGCGGCGTGGAACACCTACTTTGCCGGCACGAGCAGGGCGCGGCGATGGCCGCTATCGGCTATGCTCGCGCCACCGGTAAAACCGGCGTTTGCATCGCGACTTCCGGTCCTGGTGCTACGAACCTGATCACCGGCCTTGCTGATGCGTTATTAGATTCGGTGCCGGTGGTGGCCATCACCGGCCAGGTCGCTGCTCCGCTTATGGGTACCGATGCGTTTCAGGAAGTGGATGTTCTGGGTTTATCCCTGGCCTGCACAAAGCACAGCTTTCTGGTTGAGTCGCTGGAAGAATTACCGCGTGTCATGGCTGAGGCTTTCTACGTGGCGAATTCCGGCCGCCCTGGCCCGGTACTGGTTGATATTCCAAAAGACATCCAGCTGGCTGTCGGCGATTTGGATCCCTGGTTCGCAACCGTCGATGATGAGCATTATTTCCCGCAGGCTGACGTTGAACTGGCGGTGGAGATGCTCTCGCGGGCGACAAAACCGATGCTGTACGTTGGCGGCGGTGTGGGTATGGCGCAGGCGGTTCCGGCACTGCGTGAGTTTCTGAGCATGACGCAAATGCCGGTCACTTGTACGCTGAAAGGGCTAGGCGCGGTGGAAGCTGATTATGCTTACTATCTTGGCATGCTGGGGATGCACGGCACGAAAGCCGCGAACTTTGCCGTGCAGGAGTGTGACTTGCTGATTGCCGTGGGTGCCCGTTTTGACGATCGTGTAACCGGCAAGCTGAATACCTTCGCGCCGAACGCCAAAGTGATCCATATGGATATCGACCCGGCGGAAATGAGCAAACTGCGCCAGGCGCACGTTGCGTTGCAGGGCGATTTAAATGCGTTGCTGCCTGCACTGCAACAGCCGCTGGCGATTGATGCCTGGCGTCAATACAGCGCAGATCTGCGTCGCGAGCACGCCTGGCGTTACGATCATCCCGGTGACGCAATCTACGCGCCGTTGTTGTTAAAACAGCTCTCCGATCGCAAACCGGAAAACAGCGTAGTCACTACCGATGTTGGTCAACATCAGATGTGGGCTGCGCAGCATTTGCGTTTCAGCCGCCCGGAAAATTTCATTACGTCCAGTGGGTTAGGCACGATGGGCTTCGGTTTGCCGGCCGCCGTTGGCGCGCAGGTTGCTCGCCCGGACGATACGGTAATCTGTATCTCCGGTGACGGCTCCTTCATGATGAATGTTCAGGAGCTCGGCACCGTTAAACGTAAGCAGTTACCGCTAAAGATTGTCTTACTGGACAACCAGCGTTTAGGGATGGTTCGTCAGTGGCAGCAGTTATTCTTCAATGAACGTTATAGCGAAACCACCCTGACTGATAACCCCGATTTCCTCATGCTGGCCAGCGCTTTTGGCATCCCCGGCCAGCACATCACCCGAAAAGACCAGGTTGAAGCGGCACTCGACACGATGCTCACGAGCCCAGGGCCATACCTGCTTCATGTCTCAATCGATGAACTTGAGAATGTCTGGCCGTTGGTGCCGCCCGGCGCCAGTAACTCACAAATGCTGGAGAAATTATCATGATGCAACATCAGGTCGCCGTTGAGGCTCGCTTCAATCCGGAAACATTAGAACGCGTACTGCGTGTGGTGCGTCACCGTGGCTTTCAGGTGTGTGCCATGAATATGGAAACCGCCAGTGATACGCGAAACATAAATATCGAATTGACCGTTGCCAGCCCGCGGCCTGTCGAATTACTGTTTAGCCAGTTAAGCAAACTTGTTGACGTTGCCCGGGTTGATATCCGCCAGCGTGCCACATCATCACAATCACAACAAATCCGCGCGTAAGCGCAAAAGGAAGAATAATGACGACGAAAAAAGCAGACTACATTTGGTCTAATGGCGAGATGGTTCGTTGGGAAGATGCAAAAGTCCACGTGATGTCCCACGCGCTGCATTACGGCACCTCCGTGTTTGAAGGTATCCGTTGCTATGACTCGCACAAAGGTCCGGTAGTCTTCCGCCATCGTGAACATATGCAGCGTCTGCGCGATTCCGCCAAAATCTATCGTTTCCCGGTATCTCAGAGTGTTGATGAGCTGATGGAAGCCTGCCGCCAAGTGATCCGCAAAAACAATCTGACCAGCGCCTATATTCGCCCGCTAGTGTTTGTAGGTGATGTTGGCATGGGCGTTAATCCGCCGGCGGGCTACACCACTGACGTGATCATCGCCGCGTTCCCGTGGGGCGCTTATCTCGGTGCGGAAGCACTGGAGCAGGGGATCGACGCGATGGTTTCTTCCTGGAACCGCGTTGCGCCGAACACTATCCCGACAGCTGCAAAAGCAGGTGGTAACTATCTTTCTTCCCTGCTTGTGGGTAGCGAAGCGCGCCGTCACGGTTATCAGGAAGGGATCGCGCTGGACGTTAACGGCTACATCTCTGAAGGCGCGGGCGAAAACCTGTTTGAAGTGAAAGACGGCATTCTGTTCACGCCGCCGTTTACCTCTTCTGCACTGCCGGGTATTACGCGTGATGCGATCATTAAGCTGGCAAAAGAGTTGAACATTGAAGTTCGCGAGCAGGTGTTGTCCCGTGAATCGCTGTATCTGGCTGATGAAGTGTTTATGTCCGGTACTGCGGCGGAAATCACGCCGGTGCGCAGCGTCGACGGCATTCAGGTCGGCGAAGGTCGTTGCGGCCCGGTAACCAAACGTATTCAGCAAGCATTCTTTGGCCTCTTTACCGGTGAAACGGAAGATAAGTGGGGCTGGTTGGATCAAGTTAATCCATAAATACCCCTCATACTTCAGGTTGTAGGTGTGTTGGCCGCACTCGTTCACCCCAGTCACTTACTTATGTAAGTGACTGGGGATTCGCTCGCTTGCCGCCTTCCTACAACCCGGATTATTTAGGGTATAGCAAATAAAAACGGGACGGCACGCACCGTCCCGTTTAACTGACAGACACTGGGAGTTAAAGCATGCCTAAGTACCGTTCCGCCACCACCACCCACGGGCGCAATATGGCGGGTGCCCGCGCGCTGTGGCGCGCAACCGGGATGACCGACGCCGATTTCGGCAAGCCAATTATTGCCGTCGTGAACTCGTTTACCCAGTTCGTGCCAGGCCACGTTCACCTGCGCGATCTGGGTAAGCTGGTTGCGGAGCAAATCGAAGCCGCAGGCGGCGTGGCGAAAGAGTTCAATACCATCGCCGTTGATGATGGCATCGCCATGGGCCACGGCGGCATGCTTTACTCACTGCCTTCCCGCGAGCTGATTGCCGATTCCGTTGAATATATGGTCAATGCCCACTGCGCTGACGCGATGGTGTGTATTTCCAACTGCGACAAAATCACCCCAGGGATGCTGATGGCCTCTCTGCGGTTGAACATTCCGGTGATTTTCGTCTCCGGCGGCCCGATGGAAGCCGGGAAAACAAAACTCTCCAACCAGATAATCAAACTCGATCTGGTGGATGCCATGATTCAGGGCGCAGATCCGAAAGTCTCTGATGATCAGAGCGATCAGGTGGAACGCTCCGCCTGCCCAACTTGCGGTTCCTGCTCCGGTATGTTCACCGCCAACTCAATGAACTGTCTGACCGAAGCGCTGGGGCTGTCGCAGCCGGGTAACGGCTCGCTGCTGGCAACCCACGCCGATCGCAAGGATCTGTTTATCAACGCGGGTAAACGCATTGTTGAGCTGACCAAACGCTATTACGAGCAAGATGACGCCAGCGCGCTGCCGCGTGCTATCGCCAATAAAGCGGCGTTTGAGAACGCCATGACGCTGGATATCGCCATGGGCGGCTCGACTAACACCGTTCTGCACCTGCTGGCCGCCGCGCAGGAAGCAGAAATTGATTTCACCATGAGTGATATCGATAAGCTGTCCCGCAAAGTTCCGCAGCTGTGTAAAGTCGCGCCGAGTACGCAGAAATATCATATGGAAGATGTGCACCGCGCTGGTGGCGTGCTGGGCATCCTGGGTGAGCTGGATCGCGCTAACTTGTTGAACCGTGACGTGAAAAACGTGCTCGGTCTGACGCTGCCGCAAACCCTTGAGCAGTACGACGTGATGCTGACCAAAGACGACGCGGTGAAAACCATGTTCCGCGCAGGTCCGGCGGGCATTCGCACTACGCAGGCGTTCTCGCAGAACTGCCGCTGGGACACGCTGGATGATGATCGTGCTGAAGGCTGCATCCGTTCGCTGGAGCATGCTTACAGCCAGGACGGCGGTTTGGCCGTGCTGTACGGCAACTTTGCGGAAAACGGCTGTATCGTAAAAACCGCAGGCGTTGATGACAGCAACCTGAAATTCACCGGCCCGGCGAAAGTGTATGAAAGCCAGGATGCGGCGGTGGAAGCCATTCTCGGCGGTAAAGTTGTCGCAGGTGATGTGGTGGTGATTCGCTACGAAGGACCAAAAGGTGGACCTGGGATGCAGGAAATGCTCTACCCAACCAGCTTCCTGAAATCGATGGGTCTTGGCAAAGCTTGCGCGCTGATCACTGACGGGCGTTTCTCCGGCGGAACATCGGGCTTGTCTATCGGCCACGTCTCCCCGGAAGCAGCAAGCGGTGGCAATATCGGCCTGATCGAAGATGGTGACATCATCGCTATTGATATTCCGAGCCGTAGTATTCAACTGCAACTGAGTGACCGTGAACTGGCGGCGCGTCGTGAAGCACAGGAAGCCCGTGGCGATAAAGCCTGGACGCCGGTTGACCGTGAACGTCAGGTTTCCTTCGCGCTGCGCGCTTATGCCAGCCTCGCGACCAGTGCGGATAAAGGCGCGGTTCGCGATAAATCCAAACTTGGGGGTTAATGATGGCTGAATCCCAACCCCTCTCAGCCGCTCCCGAAGGGGCGGAATATCTGAGAGCGGTGCTGCGTGCGCCGGTTTACGAAGCGGCGCAGGTAACGCCGCTGCAAAAAATGGAGAAGCTCTCTTCGCGTCTCGACAACGTGATCCTGGTGAAGCGTGAAGACCGCCAGCCGGTACACAGCTTTAAGTTGCGTGGCGCGTACGCGATGATTGCCGGGTTGACCACCGAGCAGAAAGCGCATGGCGTGATTACTGCTTCTGCGGGCAACCACGCGCAGGGCGTGGCGATGTCCTCGACGCGCCTGGGGATCAAATCGCTGATTGTGATGCCTGTCGCCACTGCGGATATCAAAGTGGATGCGGTGCGCGGCTTTGGTGGCGAAGTGCTGCTGTACGGTGCCAACTTCGACGAAGCGAAAGGGAAAGCCATCGAACTTGCCGAGCAACAAGGTTTCACCTTTGTGCCGCCGTTTGATCACCCTATGGTGATCGCCGGGCAGGGCACGCTGGCATTGGAATTATTGCAACAGGACGCGCATATCGATCGGGTTTTTGTGCCGGTCGGCGGCGGCGGTTTAGCGGCGGGCGTCGCGGTGTTAATTAAACAGTTGATGCCGCAAATCAAAGTGATTGCTGTTGAAGCGGAAGATTCCGCATGCCTGAAAGCGGCGCTGGAGGCGGGTCATCCGGTAGATTTACCCCGCGTTGGGCTGTTTGCTGAAGGTGTAGCGGTAAAACGCATTGGCAACGAAACCTTCCGCCTGTGTCAGGAGTATCTCGACGACATCATCACCGTGGATAGCGATGCGATTTGCGCGGCGATGAAAGATCTGTTCGAAGATGTCCGCGCGGTGGCGGAACCGTCCGGTGCGCTGGCGCTGGCGGGGATGAAAAAATACATTGCTAAACACAATATTCACGGTGAACGACTGGCGCATGTGCTTTCCGGTGCGAACGTCAATTTCCACGGCTTACGTTATGTTTCTGAACGTTGTGAATTGGGTGAGCAGCGTGAAGCGCTGCTGGCAGTGACTATTCCGGAAGAGAAAGGTAGCTTCCTGAAGTTTTGCCAGTTGTTGGGCGGACGCTCCGTTACAGAGTTTAACTACCGTTTTGCTGATGCCAAAGACGCCTGCATTTTTGTCGGCGTGCGGTTAAGCCGGGGGCTGGAGGAGCGTAAAGAGATCCTCGATCTGCTGCACGAAGGCGGTTATAGCGTGGTGGATCTTTCCGATGATGAGATGGCGAAACTGCACGTGCGTTACATGGTCGGCGGACGTCCGTCGAAACCGCTCCGTGAACGTCTGTACAGTTTTGAGTTTCCGGAATCGCCCGGCGCACTGCTGAAGTTCCTGCATACGCTTGGTACGCACTGGAATATTTCGCTGTTCCATTACCGCAGCCACGGCACCGACTATGGGCGCGTTCTGGCAGCCTTTGAACTGGGCGAGCATGAACCGGATTTCGAAACCCGGCTCAACGAGTTGGGCTACGAGTGCCACGACGAAACGCATAATCCGGCATTCCGCTTTTTCCTTGCCGGTTAGTTGTTCGGCAGGATTTTCCAGAACGCATCAATAAGCGGCTCATAGAGCCGCTTTTTTTGTACACACACGCCAAGTTCGAACGGCGTTTTCTCATCGCTGCGTTCAAGGATCATCACGCGGTTGCGCACCGGCTCCGGGCTGTTTTCCAGCACCACTTCCGGGATTAACGCCACGCCGCAACCGAGTGCGACCATTGACACCATCGCTTCGTGGCCACCGACGGTGGCGTAAATTGACGGGTTGCTGATTTTGTGGCGGCGGAACCACAGCTCAATACGGCGGCGCACTGGGCCTTGATCCGCCATGATAAACGGCACGGTGGACCAGTCCGGTTCGGTCTGCGAAACCTGGTTACGCACCGGGCAGGCAAGCGCAGGTGCTATCAGCACCACGGCCAGGTTTTCCAGCATCGAAAAGGCCACCGCGCCGGGCAGCGTTTCCGGTTTCCCGGCAATCGCCAGATCCGCTTCGCCGGTCACCACTTTTTCCATCGCATCAGCGGCATCGCCGGTGGTGAGTTTGATTTCTACCGACGGATGCTCCGCGCGAAAGCGATCGAGAATCGGCGGCAAATGGCTGTAAGCCGCGGTGACAGAACAGAAAAGATGCAGTTCGCCGGAGAGCGACGGGCCTTGCTGGTCGATAGTGTGGCGCAGTTGCTGATACTGCAATAATGTTTGTTGAGCGAAAACGCGCAGCTCTTCGCCCGCTTCTGTCAGCGTGACGGTACGGTTATCACGTACAAACAGCGGTTGCCCGAGATCTTCTTCCAGCCGCTGGATTTGTCGCGAAAGCGTGGAAGGGCTGACATGCATGGCGCGCGCGCTGCGGCCAAAATGGCGGCTTTCGGCCAGATGCAGGAACGTTTTCAGATCGCGTAAATCCATGAGACAGGCTCCACAAATTTACATTGCAAAAATTGCAATGTGACATTGTTAATATATCAATTTAAGCAACGCATTTCCTGTCATATAGTGGGTTCAATCTCGCTCATCAGCGAACTGAACAATAAATATTGCCCTGAATAATTTGCGCAACAGAAAATCCAAAGCGTTAGCGCAAAAGAAGAACGGCACAACACAACATCACACGACGAGGTCTCAAATGGCTAACTACTTTAATACACTGAACCTGCGCCAGCAGCTGGCGCAGCTGGGCAAATGCCGCTTTATGGCGCGTGACGAATTTGCCGATGGCGCAAGCTACCTTCAGGGTAAAAAAGTGGTCATCGTCGGCTGCGGCGCCCAGGGGCTGAACCAGGGCCTGAACATGCGCGACTCCGGCCTGGATATCTCTTATGCGCTGCGTAAAGAAGCCATTGCGGAAAAACGCGCATCCTGGCGCAAAGCGACCGAAAACGGTTTTAAAGTCGGTACTTATGAAGAGCTGATCCCGCAGGCGGATCTGGTCGTAAACCTGACGCCGGACAAACAGCACTCTGACGTCGTACGTTCCGTACAGCCGCTGATGAAAGACGGCGCAGCTTTGGGCTACTCTCACGGTTTCAATATCGTGGAAGTGGGTGAGCAGATCCGTAAAGACATCACCGTTGTGATGGTGGCGCCGAAGTGCCCGGGTACTGAAGTGCGTGAAGAGTATAAACGCGGTTTCGGTGTTCCGACCCTGATCGCTGTCCACCCGGAAAACGACCCGAAAGGCGAAGGGATGGCAATTGCCAAAGCCTGGGCTGCGGCAACCGGTGGTCACCGTGCGGGCGTTCTGGAGTCCTCTTTTGTTGCGGAAGTAAAATCTGACCTGATGGGCGAGCAGACCATCCTCTGCGGCATGCTGCAGGCGGGTTCCCTGCTGTGCTTCGACAAGCTGGTGGCGGAAGGGACCGACCCGGCTTACGCAGAAAAACTGATTCAGTTCGGTTGGGAAACCATCACCGAAGCGCTGAAACAAGGTGGTATTACGCTGATGATGGATCGCCTGTCCAACCCGGCGAAGCTGCGTGCGTACGCGCTGTCAGAACAGCTGAAAGGCATTATGGCACCGCTGTTCCAGAAACATATGGACGACATCATCTCCGGCGAGTTCTCTTCCGGCATGATGGCTGACTGGGCCAACGACGATAAGAAACTGCTGACCTGGCGTGAAGAAACCGGTAAAACCGCGTTTGAAACCGCACCGCAGTTTGAAGGCAAAATCGGCGAGCAAGAGTACTTTGATAAAGGCGTGCTGATGATTGCGATGGTAAAAGCGGGCGTTGAACTGGCGTTCGAAACCATGGTGGCGTCCGGCATTATCGAAGAATCCGCTTACTATGAATCGCTGCACGAACTGCCGCTGATTGCCAACACCATCGCGCGTAAACGTCTGTATGAGATGAACGTGGTTATCTCCGATACCGCAGAGTACGGCAACTACCTGTTCTCTTACGCTTGCGTACCGCTGCTGAAAGAGTTTATGACCACGCTGCAAACGGGCGATCTGGGCACCGCGATTGCCGAAGGTGCGGTAGATAACGCGCAGTTACGCGATGTGAATGACGCGATTCGCAGCCACGAGATCGAGAAAGTGGGCCAGAAACTGCGCGGTTATATGACGGACATGAAACGCATCGCCGTCGCGAGCTAATTCCTCGTCGTCTTTCGGTAGCGACAAGCCGAAGCCCATAGCAAAGTTTAAGCCCGGAGGCGCTAGCGCTTCCGGGCTTTTTTACGAGCAAAAATGGCGGCGATCTTTTTTGCACATCTGTCTTGTTGAATGTGTCTTTATGTAATATTGTAAGTTACATGAAAATAAATAACTCATTCTCCGCGACGCTGCACATCCTGCTCCATATGGAACAGGCGGATAAACCGATGACATCGGAACAGATGGCTGAATACATCGACGGTAATCCGGCGTTTATTCGCAAACTGCTTGCCGGGTTACGGGAACAGCAGATTGTCTGCGCGACTAAAGGGCACCACGGCGGCTGGCGACTCTGTCGCTCCGCCAGCCTCGTCACACTCTACGACATCTACATTGCCCTGGGATCGCCTGCGTTATTCGCGTTGGGTAATCGTAACGAGAACCCCCAATGTCTGGTTGAACAAGGGGTGAATCGGGTGATGTCATCGACACTTGCCGACGCACAATCGCTGATTCTTGAACGATTTAAAAACCTGACGCTACAAGATATCGGCGCGGAATTTATCAGTTATCTCAATGAAAAGGGGCACCACTGATGATTGCAGATTTAACAACCTGCCTGATGATTTCGCTGGCAGCCAGCAGCATTTCAATCACGGTGACGCAAACGGAGCTCTTTGCGGCTTTCCGTGAGTGGACAGTGAAAAAGAACGCAATGATTGGGCACTTGTTTCAGTGCTTCTATTGCCTGAGCCACTGGGCGGTGTTTGGCGGCATGCTGGTGTACCGTCCTGCTCTGCTGCACAGCGGTATTACAGTGATCGACTGGGTGATGACGGCGTTTATTACCATTACCCTGGCGACGTTGATTAATGGCCTGATGTTTAAAGTGTTCCAGGCGGCGATTAATATGCATGTGATGAAGCATGAAGCGCAGCAGAGGCTGCAATCGCACAAATAAAAAAACGGCCTCTCTGTGACGAGAGGCTCGGTCATTAGTTGCGGTACAGCACTTTGATGATGTGGTAACCGAACTGGGTGTGCAGCGGGCCGGTTGGCTCCAGCACCGGGCAGGAGAACACCACTTTATCAAATGCGGGAACCATCTGGCCCTGGCGGAATTCGCCCAAATGTCCGCCTTTTTTGCCTGACGGGCAGATAGAGTGTTTCTTTGCCAGCTTCTCGAAATCGCCGCCGTTTTTGATCTGTTCCAGAAGATCCAGCGCCAGTTTCTCTTCTTTAACAAGGATATGCAGTGCTGCTGCGGTTTTTGCCATGATCGTGCCTTGAGTGGTATGGATTTGGCTGGCTATACTACCACGCGTTTATACACTTCGGCCTGCAATCTGCCCCGCTGTTGGTTGCACCTGCGACTCCGCCCATGCGTGGGACTCGCGCCTTTGGTGTTGCAGTAAGCTGCGTTAAAATCTGTCCCCGGCAGATTTGTCCCCCGTCACTTACATGAGTAAGCGGCTGGAGATTCGCGGCCTGAATGACTTTGTGTATATTTTCCCTCCAGACTTTTCATTGAGTGATTTTTTATGCGTTTAAACCCCGGACAACAACAAGCCGTCGAATTCGTCACCGGACCATGCCTGGTGCTGGCGGGAGCGGGATCCGGTAAAACACGCGTGATCACCAATAAAATCGCCCATTTGATCCGCGGCTGTGGCTATCAGGCGAAACATATTGCGGCGGTAACCTTTACCAATAAAGCTGCGCGTGAGATGAAAGAACGTGTTGCGCAGACGCTGGGGCGCAAAGAGGCGCGCGGGCTGATGATCTCCACTTTCCACACGCTGGGGCTGAATATCATCAAACGTGAGTTTGCCGCGTTGGGGATGAAATCTAACTTTTCCCTGTTTGACGACACCGATCAGGTCGCGTTGCTGAAAGATCTGACCGAAGGGCTGATCGAAGACGACAAATTGGTGCTGCAACAGCTGATCTCGACGATCTCAAACTGGAAAAACGATCTGATGACACCACAACAGGCCGCTGCGCGCGCAAACGGTGAACGCGATCGTATTTTTGCTCATTGCTACGGTCTGTACGACGCCCATATGAAGGCGTGTAACGTACTCGATTTTGACGACCTGATCCTGCTGCCGACGCTGCTATTGCAGCGCAATCAAGAGGTGCGCGAACGCTGGCAGAATAAAATTCGTTACCTGCTGGTGGATGAATATCAGGACACCAACACCAGCCAGTATGAGCTGGTAAAGCTGTTAGTGGGCCAGCGCGCGCGCTTCACCGTCGTGGGTGACGATGACCAGTCTATTTATTCATGGCGCGGCGCGCGGCCACAAAACCTGGTGCTGCTGAGCCAGGATTTCCCGGCATTGCAGGTGATTAAGCTGGAACAGAACTACCGCTCTTCCGGGCGCATCCTGAAAGCGGCGAATATCCTCATCGCCAACAACCCACACGTTTTTGAAAAGCGGCTCTTTTCTGAACTGGGTTACGGTGCGGAGCTAAAAGTGCTCAGCGCCAACCATGAAGAGCATGAAGCCGAGCGCGTGACCGGTGAGCTGATTGCTCACCACTTCGTGAACAAAACCGAATACAAGGATTATGCGATCCTCTATCGCGGCAACCACCAGTCGCGCGTGTTCGAAAAATTCCTGATGCAGAACCGCATCCCGTACAAGATTTCCGGCGGCACCTCGTTCTTTTCGCGCCCGGAAATCAAAGATCTGCTGGCCTATTTGCGGGTATTGACCAATACGGATGATGACAGTGCGTTTTTGCGAATTGTGAATACGCCAAAGCGTGAAATTGGCTCGGCAACGCTGCAAAAGCTGGGCGAATGGGCGATGTTGCGAAATAAGAGCCTGTTTGCCGCCAGCTTTGACGTTGGTCTGAACCAGACGCTGACCGGGCGCGGCTATGACGCGCTGACGCGTTTTACTCACTGGCTGGGCGAGGTTCAGCGCTTGTCGGAGCGCGAGCCTATCGCGGCGGTACGCGATTTAATTCACGGCATTGATTACGAATCCTGGTTGTTTGAAACATCCGCCAGCCCGAAAGCAGCGGAGATGCGCATGAAAAACGTCAACACGCTATTCGGCTGGATGACAGAGATGCTGGAAGGCAGCGAACTGGATGAGCCGATGACGCTGGCGGAAGTCGTCACGCGCTTTACCCTGCGCGATATGATGGAGCGCGGCGAGAGTGACGACGAATCCGATCAGGTACAGTTGATGACGCTGCACGCTTCTAAGGGCCTTGAATTCCCGTATGTTTTCCTAGTTGGTATGGAAGAGGGGTTATTGCCGCACCAGAGCAGTATCGATGAAGATAACGTCGATGAAGAACGGCGGCTGGCTTATGTGGGCATTACCCGTGCGCAGAAAGAGCTGATTTTCACCCTCTGCAAAGAACGCCGCCAGTACGGTGAGTTAGTCCGCCCGGAACCGAGCCGCTTCCTGCTGGAACTGCCGCAGGACGATTTGATTTGGGAGCAGGAACGGAAAGTGGTCAGCGCCGAAGAGCGCATGCATAAAGGCCAGGCCAACGTGGCGAATATTCGCGCGATGCTGGCGAAAGCGAAGGACAAATAAAAACTCACCTTCATTGAAGGCAGTGTGGATTACGCCCTCGAAGAGCGGGCTGAAAAAGTTAAAAAGAAGCGTCTGCCCGCTCCGTTAGATTAAAACCCGACAGAGCCAAAACCCGTTGCTGCCAAGTGATTTAGTGAGTAATAAAAAAGCCCGCAGCGGGCGGGCCATATTCTGTTTCTGTGTGAGGGTTACTGGATTTCCAGCGACCAGTGCACGTAACTCTGCCACTGGCTTTCCTGATCAATCAGTTCTGCGCCAAGCGGGTGACTTGCCAGCCACCCTTGCGGTAGCGTCAGCACCAGCTTCTCTCCCTGCGCGGTAACCGCAATATCCGGCAGCAGATCATCGCGACGACGGCTGGCGAAAATAATGGCCAGACGAAGCAGACGACAAAGGTGCTCTGCCACGCGCGGCGGCACGGCGTTTTGCTGATGGAGCGACGAGAGATCCACAGCGTTCGTCTGGTTAAGCAGCAATGTCGCGAGCAGTTTCTTTTGCGCGGGAGTAAACCCTGGCAGATCGAGATTACGTACCAGCCATGCCGCGTGTAGCGGTGCTTGCTTAAACTCAATGCTCAAACCAATTTCATGCAGTTCGCAGGCAACTTTCAGAATTTCGATGCTGTACGCATCTAATTCCCACACTTTAGCGACGCTCTGCGCAAAACGCCCGGCCAGCGTTGTCACGCGGCGGGATTGATCGGTATCGATAATAAAACGGCGTTGAATATTGCGCAGCGTGCGGCTACGAATGTCTTCATCTACCGCCAGGTGCAACATGCCGTAGACCAGACCTTCGCGTAATGCGCCACCGGCCAGCGTCATGCTTTCAATATTCATTTCGGTGAAGATAGCGATAAGGATGGCCAGACCGCTCGGGAACACCAACGCGCGTTCGAGTGTCAGGCCTTCGATTTCCAGCTCTTCAAGCCGTCCGCACTGTATGGCGCGCTGCTTAAGCTGCTGCAATTTAGCGAGGGTGATGCGCTCATCCATGCCCTGCGCCATCATGATTTCTTGCAGCGCCTGAACCGTACCCGATGCCCCGACACAAACTTTCCAGCCGTGGTGGCGAAGCTCATCGGCCACCGGGCGCAACACCTCACAAGCGGCTTGTTCGGCGGCGGCAAAATTTTCCTGCCCGAGGTTGCGGTCGGTAAAAAAGCGCTCAAGCCAGGTGACGCAGCCCATCGACAGGCTGAAAAGGGAGGTTGTTTGTGCACCGGTGCCAGTGACCAACTCTGTACTGGCACCGCCAATATCAACGACCAGACGCTGATCCGCACCACCCGTAGTGTGCGCAACGCCTTGATAAATCAGCCGCGCTTCTTCCTCGCCGCTAATGACCTGCACCGGGCAGCCCAGGATTTCTTGCGCTTTGTCGATAAATTCCTGCGCGTTAACCGCCAGGCGCAACGTGGCTGTTGCTACGACGCGGATTTGCTCCTGGGGAATATCCTGCAGACGTTCGGAAAACAGCCGCAGGCACTGCCACCCTCGCTCCATCGCTTCCTGAGAAAGACGATTGTCGGGGCTTAACCCTGCAGCCAGGCGAACTTTGCGTTTGATGCGCGAAAGCGTCTGAATGCTTCCCGCCACCTCGCGCACAACCAGCATATGAAAACTGTTGGATCCAAGATCAATAGCGGCATAGAGCGAGGCGGAACCGAGCATATTTTTAACCTGAACGACGACGATTACGTGGAGCGCCACCGCTGCGGCGCGGGCCGTTGCCAGAGCGTGCTCGCGTCAAACGTTTTGGCGGTGGCAGCTCGCTGAGCAGGGCATCCGGATCGTATTTGCTGACCGGAATCGAGTGCCCGATATAGGTCTCAATCGCCGGCAGGTTCAATGCATACTCTTCACAGGCAAGGCTGATTGAGTTGCCGCTGGCACCAGCGCGACCGGTACGACCGATACGGTGAACGTAATCTTCACAATCGTCCGGCAGATCGTAGTTAAAAACGTGCGTGACTGCAGGAATATGCAGACCACGTGCAGCAACGTCAGTCGCGACCAGAATGTCGAGATCGCCACGCGTGAACTCATCAAGAATACGCAGGCGTTTTTTCTGCGCGACATCGCCGGTCAGCAAACCAACACGATGACCATCTGCGGCCAGGCTGCCCCAGATATCTTCACAGCGGTGTTTGGTATTGGCGAAGATAATGGCGCGATCTGGCCATTCTTCTTCGATCAGCGTTTGCAGCAAGCGCATTTTCTCGTCGTTAGACGGGTAGAAAAGCTCTTCTTTAATACGGTGGCCCGTTTTTTGTTCCGGCTCCACTTCGACATATTCGGCGTTATTCATCTGCTCAAACGCCAGCTCACGCACCCGATAGGACAGCGTGGCGGAGAAGAGCATGTTCAAACGTGAAGTCACTGGTGGCATACGGCGGAACAGCCAGCGGATATCTTTGATAAAGCCCAGATCGTACATACGATCTGCTTCGTCCAGCACCACGACCTGGATCGCGCCCAGGTTAATATGGTTCTGTTTGGTGTAATCGATCATTCGGCCCGTGGTGCCGATTAAAATATCGACGCCGCTTTCCAGCACTTTCAGCTGTTTGTCATAGCCGTCACCGCCGTAAGCCAGACCCAGCTTCAGGCCAGTTGTTTGCGCCAGCGGTTCTGCATCGGCATGAATTTGTACCGCGAGTTCACGTGTCGGCGCCATGATAATCGCGCGCGGCTGGTTCACTTTACGGTCTTCGATTGCCGGGTGAGAGAGTAGATAATGAAACGTTGACGTTAAAAACGCCATCGTTTTGCCGGTACCGGTTTGCGCCTGACCTGCAACATCACGGCCCGCCAGCGTCAGCGGAAGAGCCAGAGCCTGAATAGGCGTGCAATTATGAAACCCTTTTTTTTCAAGGGCTTCGATCACCTTTGGGTGCAGGGCGAAGTCGGTAAACTTCTGTTCTGTTAAATGTGTTTTGCTCATAGTGTGGTAGAATATCAGCTTACTATTGCTTTACGAAAGCGTATCCGGTGAAATAAAGTCAACCTTTAGTTGGTTATTGTGGCATCAACACGCTGCTGTTTTATGCTACACCAACATGCCAGGCTTATTCCTGTGGAGTTATATATGAGCGATAAAATTATTCACCTGACTGACGATAGTTTTGACACGGATGTACTCAAAGCGGACGGGCTTGTGCTCGTTGATTTCTGGGCAGAGTGGTGTGGACCGTGTAAAATGATCGCCCCGATTCTGGATGAAGTCGCTGATGAGTATGAAGGCAAGCTGACCATTGCGAAGCTGAACATTGACCAGAATCCGGGCACCGCGCCGAAATATGGCATTCGCGGTATCCCGACCCTGCTGCTGTTTAAAAACGGCGAAGTTGCAGCAACCAAAGTTGGCGCCCTGTCTAAAGGCCAACTGAAAGAGTTCCTGGACGCCAACCTGGCGTAATCCAGGCTCCGCCGGCGCGCCAGCAGTCCTAAATTTTGGGGATCGCTGGACGCCCGGCTTCAGCCGTGCTAATTTAGTTTTGACTTCGTTTTGAACATACCTTTAGTTGTTTGAATCTAGCATTACCCCGATACTTCCCGCAGAGCAATACCATCGCGAGAGAAGTCGACAGATTCCGGGCTTATCACTTATTCCGTCTTATCGTTTCAGTTCTGCGTACTTTCCTGTGACCAGGCACCGATCAGACATAAGTTGATGGCCGTTAACAGGCATGGATGACCCTGCCATACCATTCACAACATTAAGTTCGAGATTTACCCCGAGTTTAAGAACCCACACCATTATGAATCTTACCGAATTAAAGAATACGCCGGTTTCTGAGCTGATCACTCTCGGCGAAAATATGGGGCTGGAAAACCTGGCCCGTATGCGCAAACAGGACATCATTTTCGCCATCCTGAAGCAGCACGCGAAGAGTGGCGAAGATATCTTTGGCGATGGCGTGCTGGAGATTCTGCAGGATGGATTTGGTTTCCTCCGCTCCGCAGACAGCTCCTACCTCGCCGGCCCTGACGACATCTACGTATCCCCCAGCCAAATCCGCCGTTTCAACCTCCGCACTGGTGACACCATTTCAGGTAAGATTCGCCCGCCTAAAGAAGGTGAACGTTACTTTGCATTGCTGAAAGTTAACGAGGTGAACTTCGATAAGCCGGAAAATGCGCGCAATAAGATTCTGTTTGAAAACTTAACGCCGCTGCATGCGAACTCTCGCCTGCGTATGGAACGTGGTAATGGCTCGACGGAAGACTTAACCGCACGCGTACTGGATCTGGCGTCGCCGATCGGTCGTGGTCAGCGTGGTCTGATTGTTGCACCGCCAAAAGCCGGTAAAACCATGCTGCTGCAGAACATCGCGCAGAGCATTGCTTACAACCATCCAGACTGCGTACTGATGGTGCTGCTGATTGACGAACGTCCGGAAGAAGTAACCGAGATGCAACGTCTGGTTAAAGGCGAAGTAGTTGCTTCCACCTTTGACGAACCGGCTTCCCGCCACGTGCAGGTTGCAGAAATGGTTATCGAGAAGGCCAAGCGCCTGGTCGAGCACAAGAAAGACGTTATCATTCTGCTGGACTCCATTACCCGCCTGGCGCGCGCTTACAACACCGTTGTTCCGGCTTCCGGCAAGGTGTTGACCGGTGGTGTCGACGCGAACGCCCTGCACCGCCCGAAACGCTTCTTCGGTGCCGCGCGTAACGTGGAAGAGGGCGGCAGCCTGACCATTATCGCGACCGCGCTGATTGATACCGGTTCGAAAATGGACGAAGTGATTTACGAAGAGTTTAAAGGCACCGGTAACATGGAACTGCACCTCTCGCGTAAAATCGCTGAAAAACGTGTCTTCCCGGCGATTGATTACAATCGTTCCGGTACGCGTAAAGAAGAGCTGCTCACCACTCAGGAAGAGCTGCAGAAAATGTGGATCCTGCGCAAAATCATTCACCCGATGGGTGAGATCGACGCCATGGAGTTCCTCATTAACAAGCTGGCAATGACGAAGACCAATGATGAGTTCTTTGACATGATGAAGCGCTCTTAATATAAATAAACCTCGGAAACGCCACGTTTTTACGTGGCGTTTTTTATTTGCGAGCTATACGCTATATGCACTGGGACAGGCATTGTCCGAGGCTGGCCGCTCAAGAGTGATAGATAAATCTGTTGAATATCTCGTTCGGTTGAAAAACAGACAATAAAGCTTGTAAACGACCTGCTTTCTCATTTTATAGGGCATGGCAACGTCGTTATACTGCCAGAATTAACATTCGCTGAGAGCATCCATTGTGAATTTACTCACTGCGTTTACTGAATTATTCAGTATTTTCTTGTTCACAACCGTCTTTTTGTTTGTTGCTCGTAAAATGGCAAGACATGTCGGATTGGTGGACAAACCCAACTATCGTAAACGGCATCAGGGATTGATCCCTCTTGTTGGGGGAATCTCAGTATTCGCAGGGGTCTGTTTTACGTTTAGTATCACAGATTATTACATTCCCCATGCTGCTCTTTATCTCTGCTGCGCCGGTGTTTTGGTCTTTATCGGTGCGCTAGACGATAGATTTGATATTAGTGTAAAAATCCGTGCTGCTGTCCAGGCGACTATTGCCATAGTGATGATGGCAGTCGGCAAGCTTTATCTCAGCAGCCTCGGCTATATTTTTGGTTCATGGGAAATGGTGCTGGGGCCTTTTGGCTACTTACTTACCCTGTTTGCAGTCTGGGCGGCAATTAACGCGTTCAATATGGTTGACGGTATTGATGGTTTGCTGGGCGGGCTTTCCTGCGTCTCTTTTGCTGCTATCGGCGTGATTTTATTGTTAGATGGCCAGCTTAGCCTCGCAATGTGGTGCTTTGCCATGATTGCGGCTATTTTGCCTTATATTCTGTTGAATCTGGGCGTGTTGGGACGACGTTACAAAGTCTTTATGGGGGATGCGGGCAGTACATTGATTGGTTTTACGATCATCTGGATTTTACTGCAAACGACGCAAGGCCCTATCCACTCAGTTAGCCCGGTCACCGCGTTATGGATCATTGCCATTCCGCTGATGGATATGGTAGCGATAATGTTCCGTCGACTACGTAAAGGAATGAGCCCATTTTCACCAGATCGCCAGCACATTCATCATCTCATCATGCGCGCGGGGTTTACTTCCCGTCAGGCCTTCGTGCTGATAACTCTCGCAGCGTCCCTTCTGGCCAGCATTGGTGTCGTCACGGAGTATCTTCGTTTTATTCCTGAATGGGTGATGTTGGCATTATTTTTGCTATGCTTCTTTTTGTATGGCTACTGTATTAAGCGCGCATGGAAAGTGGCGCGCTTTATCAAGCGAATTAAACGCAGAATGCGCCGTAATAGCGATTCTAAATCAACACTAACCAAGTAAAACCGGGAAAGCGATGATTCAACCAGCGTCAGGAACACCTTCGATGGGTACGGAAAACGAACTGGATATCCGGGGCTTATTCCGTACTTTGTGGGTAGGGAAATTATGGATCGCGGGAATAGCACTGCTGTTTGCTTTACTCGCCTTAATCTGGACTTTCTTTGCGACTCAGGAATGGGGAGCCACCGCGGTTACCGACCGCCCTACCGTCAATATGCTGGGAGGTTATTATTCCCAGCAGCAGTTCCTGCGCAATCTGGATGACAAAGCGAACCAGACACCTACCGATCAGATATCGGTCATGGATGAGGCGTACAAAGAGTTCATTATGCAACTCGCCTCGTGGGATACGCGCCGCGATTTCTGGTCGCAGACGGATTACTACAAACAGCGCCTTGTCGGTAACAGCAAAGCGGATGCGGCGACGCTCGACGAGCTCATCAATAACATTCAATACACGCCTGGAGATGTTGTCCGCAACCTTAATGATAACGTGAAGTTGATTGCTGAAACCGCGCCAGATGCCAACAACCTTCTGCGTCAGTATGTCGCTTTTGCCAGCCAGCGGGCCGCCAGCCATCTTAACGATGAGCTGAAAGGAGCCTGGGCCGCGCGTACTATCCAGATGAAAGCACAGGTTAAACGCCAGGAAGAAGTGGCAAAAGCGATTTTTAACCGCCGTCAACACAGCGTTGAGCAAGCACTTCAAATCGCTCAACAGCACAACATTTCCCGCACTGAGACAGAAGTTCCACCAGATGAACTGCCAGATTCAGAACTGTTTATGCTGGGCCGTCCAATGCTACAAGCGAGGCTGGAAAACCTGCGGGCAGTGGGGCCACAGTTTGATCTGGACTATGATCAAAATCGGGCAATGCTGAATACGCTTAACGTTGGTCCGACACTTGATCCCCGTTTTCAGACATATCGTTATTTGCGTACGCCGGAAGAACCGGTAAAACGCGACAGCCCGCGTCGTGCTTTCCTGATGATCATGTGGGGAATTGTTGGTGCGTTAATCGGCTCCGGAATTGCATTAACACGCCGCCGTTCGAATTAAACGCCGTCTGAGATGAAGGCTCCGCGCCTTCATCCTCTAATCGAAGAGAATCGTTGTGAAAGTACTTACCGTATTTGGCACAAGGCCAGAAGCCATCAAAATGGCTCCGCTGGTACATGCGCTGGCAAAGGATCCAGACTTTGAAGCAAGAGTTTGCGTCACTGCGCAGCATCGGGAGATGCTTGATCAGGTGTTAACTCTCTTCTCTATTGTTCCGGATTACGATCTAAACATTATGCGGCCAGGACAAGGGCTTACGGAGATTACCTGCGGCATTCTTGAAGGGTTAAAGCCCATCCTTGAATCCTTCCGCCCCGACGTGGTGCTGGTGCATGGCGACACGACAACGACGATGGCGGCGAGCCTTGCCGCGTTTTATCAGCGTATTCCTGTCGGGCATGTTGAAGCGGGTCTGCGTACTGGCGATCTCTCTTCCCCCTGGCCAGAAGAGGCAAACCGCACGTTGACTGGTCACCTGGCGATGTATCACTTTGCGCCGACGGAGAACTCCCGCCTCAATTTACGCCGTGAAAATGTTGCGGATAACCGGATTTTTGTCACTGGCAATACTGTTATTGATGCGCTTTTCTGGGTTCGCGACAGCGTGATGAACACCCCTTCGCGCTATGAGGAGCTGGCGGCGCGTTATCCGTTCCTCGACAGAGATAAAAAACTCATTCTTGTCACCGGGCATCGCCGCGAGAGTTTTGGCCGTGGTTTTGAACAAATTTGCCATGCGTTAGCAGATATCGCCGCGCAGCATGATGATGTGCAAATTGTCTATCCGGTCCATCTGAATCCCAATGTCAGGGAGCCAGCTAGCCGTATTCTCGGTCACGTTGAGAACGTTACGCTAATAGAGCCCCAGGATTACCTGCCGTTTTTGTGGTTGATGAATCATGCCTGGCTGATCCTGACGGATTCGGGTGGCATACAGGAAGAGGCCCCTTCGCTCGGCAAGCCGGTGCTGGTGATGCGTGATACCACCGAACGCCCGGAAGCCGTTGATGCGGGTACGGTTAAACTGGTTGGCACGGATCGCCAGCGCATTGTTGAAGAGGTCTCGCACCTGCTTCATGACAACGATGCCTGGCAGGCAATGAGCCGCGCGCACAACCCTTATGGTGACGGGCTGGCCTGTGGCCGCATTTTGCACGCACTTAAAAATAATCGGGTAACATTATGAGCTTTAAAACCATTTCCGTTATTGGCCTGGGCTATATTGGTCTGCCTACCGCAGCGGCGTTTGCGTCACGGCAGAAGCAGGTTGTTGGCGTCGATATCAACGCCAATGCGGTAGAAACCATTAACCGTGGCGAAATCCATATCGTCGAGCCGGAACTGGGAAGTGTGGTGAAATCGGCAGTAAATGGCGGTTATCTTCGAGCGAGCACCACACCTGTCGCCGCAGATGCTTACTTGATCGCCGTGCCAACACCGTTTAAAGGCGAGCATGAGCCAGATATGGCCTATGTTGAGGCGGCGGCTAAATCCATCGCGCCAGTGCTCGGCAAAGGCGCGTTAGTGATCCTTGAATCGACCTCGCCGGTAGGGGCAACAGAGCAGATGGCGCAGTGGCTTGCCGAAGCGCGCCCGGATCTCACTTTCCCGCAGCAGGCGGGTGAAAGCGCTGACATCAATATCGCCTACTGCCCGGAGCGCGTGCTGCCGGGGCAAGTCATGGTTGAGCTGATTAAAAATGATCGCGTTATTGGCGGGATGACGCCGGTTTGTTCGGCGCGTGCCAGCGAGCTGTACAAAATTTTCCTCGAAGGCGAATGCGTGGTGACTAACTCGCGCACCGCTGAAATGTGCAAACTTACCGAAAACAGCTTCCGCGATGTCAACATTGCATTTGCCAACGAACTGTCGCTGATTTGCGCCGATCAGGGGATCAATGTTTGGGAGTTGATTCGCCTGGCGAACCGCCATCCGCGTGTCAATATTCTCCAGCCTGGTCCTGGCGTCGGCGGGCACTGTATTGCCGTTGATCCGTGGTTTATTGTCGCGCAGAACCCGCAGCAGTCGCGGCTTATCCGCACCGCGCGTGAAGTTAACGACTTTAAACCGCACTGGGTGTTGAATCAGGTCAAAGCGACGGTTGCAGATTGCCTGACGGCCAGCGGCAAGCGCGCCAGTGAAATCAAAATCGCCTGTTTCGGGCTGGCCTTTAAGCCCAATATCGATGATTTGCGTGAAAGCCCGGCAATGGAAATTGCCCTCGACATCGCGCAGTGGCACAGCGGTGAAACGCTGGTGGTGGAACCGAATATTCACCAGCTTCCGGCTAAGTTCGCTGGACACGGCACGCTGGTAAATACCCATGATGCGCTGGCGCAGGCCGATGTGCTGGTGATGCTGGTTGATCATAACGAGTTTAAAGCGGTGGAGAGCACCAGCATTCATCAGCCGTTCGTTGTCGATACCAAAGGTGTCTGGCGCTAAGCGAGTGAGTATAAAGGGAACAGCATGGTTATTCACGGCACGGTAGAAGAACTGGCTTGGGAAAGCCGCTTTTTTAGCTTGCGTAGCGCGATTGTTCGCCTGCAACCTTCGGCTCCTGCGTTGACCAGCGCGGATTTTGCTAATTGGGCGCGTGTGCAGGTGAAACTGCCGGCATCGCAGCCCCACCAGTTAGATGCGTTGCAGCAACTTGGTTTTCAACTGGTCGAAGGCGAGATTGACCTCTCACTGGCGGTAGAGGAACAGGGCATCGATCCGGCGGCTGATGTGGCGACACTTGCGGACATCCCTGTGCTACGCCAGATGGCAGCCGACATTTTTGTGCAGAGCCGATTTCGCGCCCCCTGGTATCCAGCAGAGGCGAGCGGGCGTTTTTATGCACAATGGATTGAAAACGCGGTAAAAGGCGAGTTTGACCATCAGTGCCTGGTATTTCGTAACGCGCAGGGCGATATCACGGGCTTTGTCTCGTTGCGCCAGCTCAACGAACAGGAAGCGCGCATTGGCCTGTTGGCCGGGCGCGGCATGGGCGAAAAATTAATGCAGGCGGCGTGCCACTGGGCGCGCCAGCGCGAGCTAAAACGTGTGCGGGTGGCGACTCAGCTTGGGAACACTGCCGCACTTAAACGCTATATTCAGAGCGGGGCGAATATTGAAAGCACCGCCTTGTGGCTATACAGGTGACTCTATGATCCCCTTTAACGCCCCACCGGTGGTGGGAACGGAACTCGACTACATGCAGTCGGCGATGGGCAGCGGTAAGTTATGCGGCGATGGCGGTTTTACCCGCCGCTGCCAGCAGTGGATGGAGCAGCGTTTTCACAGCGCGAAAGTCTTGCTGACGCCTTCCTGTACTGCATCGCTGGAGATGGCCGCGCTGCTGCTGGATATCCAGCCCGGCGATGAAGTGATCATGCCGAGCTACACCTTCGTTTCGACTGCCAATGCGTTTGTGCTGCGCGGTGCGAAAATCGTCTTTGTTGATATCCGCCCGGATACCATGAACATTGATGAAACGCTGATCGAAGCCGCCATCACCGAAAATACTCGTGCCATTGTGCCGGTGCATTACGCGGGTGTTGCCTGCGAAATGGATACCATCATGGCGATTGCCAAACACCATAATCTGTATGTGGTGGAAGATGCCGCACAGGGTGTGATGTCGACCTATAAAGGACGAGCGCTGGGCACGATCGGTCATATTGGTTGCTTTAGTTTCCATGAAACCAAAAACTACACCGCTGGCGGCGAAGGCGGCGCGACGCTGATTAACGATCGTGCGCTGGTGGAACGAGCAGAGATCATTCGTGAGAAAGGCACTAACCGCAGCCAGTTCTTCCGTGGCCAGGTGGATAAATACACCTGGCGGGATATCGGTTCCAGCTATCTGATGGCGGATCTCCAGGCTGCCTATTTATGGGCGCAACTGGAAGCGGCAGAACGCATTAACCAGCAGCGTCTGGCGCTGTGGCAAACCTATTACGACGCGTTAAAACCGCTGGCGCACGCAGGTCGCATTGAGCTGCCCTCGATCCCTGCGGAGTGTAGCCACAATGCGCATATGTTTTATATCAAGCTACGCGATGAAGCCGACCGTAGTGCGCTGATTGCTTTCTTGAAAGAAGCGGAAATCCTCGCGGTGTTCCACTATATCCCGCTGCATGCCTCACCGGCCGGTGAAAAATTCGGCGAATTCCACGGCGAAGATCGCTACACCACACAAGAAAGTGAGCGTTTGCTGCGTCTGCCGCTGTTCTACAACCTGGCACCGGTTAATCAGCGCACTGTTATCAGCACGCTTCTGAGCTACTTCAACTGACATGTCGCTGGCAAAAGCATCGATATGGACGGCCGCCAGCACGCTGGTCAAGATTGGCGCGGGCTTGCTGGTGGTCAAATTGCTTGCGGTGGCGTTTGGGCCGTCAGGCGTCGGGCAGGCGGGCAATTTCCGCCAGCTTATTACCGTGCTGGGCGTGCTGGCAGGTGCCGGGATTTTTAACGGCGTAACGAAATTTGTCGCGCAATATCATGATGATCCAGCGCGCTTGCGTATCGCTGTCGGCACCTCATCCGCCATGGTATTGGGGTTTTCGACGCTGCTGGCGCTGATTTTCCTGCTGGCGGCTGCACCGATTAGCCAGGGATTATTCGGTCATAAAGATTATCAGGGACTGGTGCGGCTGGTGGCGCTGGTGCAGATGGGGATTGCTTGGGCGAACCTGCTGCTGGCTGTGATGAAAGGTTTCCGCGATGCAGCAAGTAACGCGCTGTCGCTGATTATCGGCAGCGTGATCGGCGTGCTGGCATGGTTTCTCTGTTTCAAACTGGGCGGCTATCAGGGCGCACTGCTAGGAATGGCGCTGGTACCGGCGCTGGTGGTTATCCCGGCTATGATCATGCTGATGCGGCGTGGCAGTGTTCCGCTGGCGTACTTTGCGCCGCGATGGGACAACGGATTAGCGGGGCAGTTAAGCAAATTTACGTTAATGGCGCTGATCACCTCGGCGACCCTGCCACTGGCCTACGTGATGATGCGAAACCAACTGGCTGCGCACTACAGCTGGGATGATGTGGGGATCTGGCAAGGGGTCAGCAGTATCTCCGATGCTTATCTGCAATTTATCACCGCCTCGTTTAGCGTTTATCTGTTACCCACATTGTCCAGACTGACGACAAAAGCAGAGATCTCGCGCGAAATCGTTAAATCGCTGCGTTTTGTGTTACCGGCGGTGGCGGCAGTGAGCCTTTGCGTCTGGTTGCTGCGCGATGTGGCGATTTGGTTGCTGTTTTCCGACAAGTTCGCTGCGATGCGCGATCTGTTCGCCTGGCAGCTGGTCGGGGATGTATTGAAAGTGGGCGCTTACGTATTTGGTTATTTGGTTATCGCCAAAGCCTCACTGCGCTTTTATATTCTGGCGGAAGTGAGCCAGTTCGCGCTGTTAACGCTCTTTTCGCGCGTGCTTATCCCGGCGCATGGCGCTATCGGCGCAGCGCAGGCCTATATGGCGACCTACATTATCTATTTTGCCGCGTGTTGCGGCGCTTTTTTGATTTGGCGTAAGAAGGCATGACTGCACTGATTCACGTATTGGGATCGAATATCCCACACCATAACCAGACTGTTCTGCGGTTTTTTAACGAAAACCTTGCGGCCTTGGGCGCGTATGCCCGCGAATTTATGGTTGTCGGGCGCGACGAAGGGCAAAGCGCGGCGTATCCGGAATTGGCGCTGCACTTTTATGCCGATAAAAAAGCGCTGGCAAAAGCGGTCATCGCGCGCGCAAAAGCCGATCGTCAGCAACGCTTCTTCTTTCACGGCCAGTTCAACTTCGGCCTGTGGCTGGCGTTATTGCGCGGTGCTATCAAGCGCGAACAGTTCTACTGGCATGCTTGGGGAGCCGATCTGTATGAAGTGTCGCGCAGCCTAAAATTCCGTCTCTTTTATCCGCTGCGCCGTTTAGCACAACGCCGTGTGGGCTGCATTTTTGCGACACGTGGCGATCTGGCCTGGTTTGGGCAACGTAACCCCGCAGTGCGCGGCGAGCTGCTCTATTTCCCTACGCGTATGGATCCGGCGCTGAATACCATGGCGCATGAGCTGCAACGGGAAGGCAAACTGACGATTCTGGTGGGTAACTCCGGCGACCCGAGCAACGAGCACATTGCTGCATTGCAGGCGATTCACCGCCAGTTTGGCGATACGGTCAATATCATTGTGCCGATGGGTTACCCGGCAAATAACGACAGCTATATCACAGCGGTACGCAACGCCGGTCTGGCGCTATTTAGCGCAGATAATTTGCGTATTTTGAGTGAAAAAATGGACTTTGATGCTTATCTGGCACTGCTGGCGCAATGCGATTTAGGCTACTTTATTTTCGCCCGTCAGCAGGGAATCGGCACGCTTTGCTTACTGATTCAGGCTGGCGTTCCTTGCGTACTGAACCGGGAGAACCCGTTCTGGCGCGATATGGTGGCAGAAGATATCCCGGTGTTGTTTACCAGCGATGCGCTAAACGAATCGGTGATCCGCGAAGCCCGACGGCAACTGGTGGCGGTGGATAAAAATGCCATTACGTTCTTTAGTCCAAATTACATTACGCTTTGGCATAAAACGCTGCGTATGGCTGCGGGGATCGCCGGATGAGCCCACTTGAGTTTTGCGGACTGTTTATCATCTGGCTGCTGGCGACACTCTTTATTGCCACGCTGACCTGGTTTGAATTCCGCCGTGTGCGATTTAACTTTAACGTTTTCTTTTCGCTGCTGTTTCTGCTGACCTTTTTCTTCGGTTTTCCGCTGACGTGTGTACTGGTGTTCCGCTTTAACGTCGCCGTGGCACCGCCGGGAATTATGATGCAGTCATTGCTGGCGGCTGCGTGTTTCTATGGCATCTATTACGTCACATACAAAACGCGGCTGCGGGCAAAAGCCGAACAGGCGACACGTCGCCCGTTGTTCACCATTAACCGGGTGGAAGCGCATCTGACATGGGTGATGCTGATGATCATTGCGCTGGTGAGCGTAGGGATCTTCTTCATGCACAACGGTTTTTTGTTATTCCGCTTGCACTCCTATAGCCAAATCTTCTCCAGCGAAGTTTCCGGCGTCGCGTTAAAGCGTTTCTTCTACTTCTTTATTCCGGCGATGCTGGTGGTCTACTTCCTGCGTCAGAGCGCACAGGCGTGGCTGTTCTTTCTGGTCAGTACCGTGGCGTTTGGCCTGCTGACCTACATGATTGTTGGCGGTACGCGCGCCAATATTATTATCGCGTTCGCGATTTTCCTGTTTATCGGTATTATTCGCGGCTGGATTTCGCTCTGGATGCTGGCTGCGGCGGGCGTGCTGGGGATTGTCGGTATGTTCTGGCTGGCGCTGAAACGCTATGGCTTAAATGTCAGCGGCGACGAGGCGTTTTATACCTTTTTATACCTGACGCGCGATACCTTCTCGCCGTGGGAAAACTTGTCACTGCTGTTGCAAAACTACGACAAGATTGATTTTCAGGGGTTGGCGCCGGTTGTGCGCGACTTCTACGTGTTTATCCCTTCCTGGCTATGGCCTTCCCGGCCGGGCATTGTGCTCAACACGGCGAACTACTTTACCTGGGAAGTGCTCAACAACCACTCCGGACTGGCGATTTCACCCACGCTGATTGGTTCGTTAGTGGTGATGGGCGGCGCGTGGTTTATCCCGCCAGGCGCGGTGGTCGTGGGCCTGATCATTAAATGGTTCGACTGGTTATATACTTTAGGAAACCGGGAAACGAACCGTTATAAAGCCGCGATTCTTCATAGCTTCTGCTTTGGCGCTATTTTCAACATGATTGTGCTGACGCGCGAAGGGCTGGATGCGTTTGCCTCGCGGGTTGTGTTCTTCCTTGCCATTTTCGGCTTCTGCCTGTTGATGGCGAAACTGTTGTACTGGCTGTTTGACAGTGCAGGGCTCATACATCATCGCGACACGCGTGTGGTGAAACCCCTCTCCCAGGTGTGAAAAGGATTTAACATGACGGATAAGACGGCAGCGCCGCTGTATGACCTGCGCGGTCTGAAACTGGTTGGCTGGCGCGATATGCAACACGCGCTGGATTTTCTCTGTGCCGACGGGAAAATTAAACAGGGTACGCTGGTAGCGATTAACGCAGAGAAAATCCTGACGCTGGAAGATGACGCGCAAGTGCGCGCGTTGATCGAGGCGGCGGAATATAAGTACGCCGATGGCATCAGCGTCGTACGATCGTTGCGCAAGAAATTCCCGCAGGCGCAGGTTTCTCGCGTTGCGGGGGCCGATCTCTGGGAAAAACTGATGGCGCGGGCAGGGAAAACGGGCACACCGGTGTTTTTGGTGGGTGGAAAACCCGAAGTGCTGGCGCAAACAGAGCAGAAACTGCGCACGCAATGGCAGGTGAATGTGGTGGGAAGCCAGGATGGCTACTTTAGCCCGGCGCAGCGACAAGCACTGTTTGAGCGGATCCGCGATAGCGGCGCGAAAATCGTCACCGTCGCAATGGGCTCGCCGAAACAGGAGATTTTTATGCGCGACTGCCGTGCTGTCTGGCCTGATGCGCTGTATATGGGCGTGGGCGGTACTTACGATGTTTTTACCGGACACGTGAAGCGCGCGCCGAAACTCTGGCAGAAATTAGGGCTGGAGTGGCTGTATCGCTTATTGTCGCAACCGACGCGGCTGAAACGCCAGTTACGCTTGCTGCGTTATCTGCGCTGGCACTACAGCGGAAAACTCTAACACTCTCCCGGCGGCGTAATGCGCTGCCTTTTCCCTTCCGTTTGTTGTTTTATTGTGCATTACGCCTGTTTTTTTTATACATCGTTTGCCATTTCCCTCATTTTAAGAAACCATTCGCTCACTCATTGCAGTGCCGTGGTGTTTTTTGCGCCAGCCATCTCCGGGTCGGTGCAGCATGGCCTGTTATGAGCTGAGGAAATACTCATAACAATAACCCGCAGAGCGGGCAAAGAAAGAAGCAAACACAACAGAGGATTTATGGCCGAAAACAAACCAGAGCTTCAGCGTGGTCTGGAGTCTCGTCACATCGAATTAATTGCCCTCGGGGGCACCATAGGCGTAGGCCTGTTTATGGGGGCCGCCAGTACGCTGAAATGGGCAGGTCCGTCGGTATTGCTGGCGTATATTATCGCCGGTGTTTTCGTCTTCTTTATTATGCGTTCCATGGGCGAGATGCTGTTTCTGGAGCCGGTTGCTGGTTCCTTTGCGGTTTATGCGCATCGCTATATGAGCCCGTTCTTTGGCTATCTCACGGCCTGGTCCTACTGGTTTATGTGGATGGCGGTCGGCATCTCGGAAATCACCGCGATTGGCGTGTATGTCCAGTTCTGGTTCCCGGATCTTGCACAGTGGATACCCGCGCTGATCGCGGTGGGGCTGGTCGCATTGGCCAACCTGGCAGCGGTACGTTTGTATGGTGAAATTGAATTCTGGTTTGCGATGATCAAAGTCACCACCATTATTGTGATGATTGTCGTCGGCCTGGGTGTAATTTTCTTCGGCTTTGGTAACGGCGGTCACTCGATTGGTTTTGGCAACCTGACCGAGCATGGCGGTTTTTTTGCCGGCGGCTGGAAAGGCTTCTTAACAGCGCTCTGTATCGTTGTGGCCTCTTACCAGGGTGTCGAGTTGATTGGTATCACCGCAGGTGAAGCGAAAAACCCGCAGGTGACGCTGCGTAGCGCGGTCAGCAAGGTGCTGTGGCGCATTCTGATTTTCTATGTGGGCGCCATTTTTGTCATCGTCACTATTTTCCCGTGGAATGAAATTGGCACCAACGGCAGCCCGTTTGTACTGACCTTTGCCAAAATCGGTATCACGGCGGCGGCAGGCATCATTAACTTTGTCGTGCTGACGGCGGCGCTGTCCGGCTGTAACAGCGGGATGTACAGCTGCGGGCGTATGCTTTACGCGTTGGCGAAGAACCGCCAACTGCCGGCGGCGGTGGCTAAAGTGTCCAAAAGCGGCGTTCCGGCAATGGGTGTGACAATTTCCATCATTATTCTGCTGGTCGGCTCCTGCCTGAACTATGTTATTCCGAACCCTCAGCGGGTGTTTGTTTACGTATATAGCGCCAGCGTATTGCCAGGCATGGTGCCGTGGTTCGTGATTTTGATTAGCCAGTTGCGTTTCCGTAAGGCACATAAAGAGGCGATTGCCAGCCATCCGTTCCGCTCGATGCTGTTTCCGTGGGCAAACTGGTTAACCATGGCATTTCTTATTTGTGTGCTGGTAGGCATGGGCTTCAACGACGACACGCGTATGTCGCTGTTTGTCGGCATTATCTTCCTTGCTGCGGTCACGGTGGCATATAAGGTATTTGGCTTCCATCGGCAGGCTGTTACGCAACGGGTGGGTGAATAAGAGGCAAAATGCGCAAAGCATAACCAAACGCGCATTTTCTTCAAAAAAGCACTAGACAGCCGCGCCCGAAGTCCGTACTATCCACCCCCGCAACGGCGCTACGCGCCCGTAGCTCAGCTGGATAGAGCGCTGCCCTCCGGAGGCAGAGGTCTCAGGTTCGAATCCTGTCGGGCGCGCCATTTAAACCCGGCGCTTGAGCTGCGGTGGTTCGTGAAATACCACGATACCGCGTGAACAGATTTACAGTGGTGGCTATAGCTCAGTTGGTAGAGCCCTGGATTGTGATTCCAGTTGTCGTGGGTTCGAGTCCCATTAGCCACCCCATTATTTTGCAGTGCAAGTTTCGTGGAATGCGAAGGTGGCGGAATTGGTAGACGCGCTAGCTTCAGGTGTTAGTGTCCTTAGGATGTGGGGGTTCGAGTCCCCCCCCTCGCACCACAACTTAGATTGAACGAAAAATTCAAAAAGCAGTAAAACGGCGAGTAGCGCAGCTTGGTAGCGCAACTGGTTTGGGACCAGTGGGTCGGAGGTTCGAATCCTCTCTCGCCGACCAATTTTGAACCCCGCGTAAGCGGGGTTTTTTGTTTTTGTCTTTCCTGCCACTTCTTCTACATTTCGCGCCTTTCCATTCTCTTTTTTGCCTGTGTTGCTCCTGAACGACAATATGCATCTGCTGTGTCGTTTAACGGTGACATGCAACTTGCTGATTTTAAATGGCTATAGTAATTAGCCTGCTATTTGTCGCTATGCGGCGACACATTGGATTTTGGGAAAGGCAGCTAAGGCGTGGTGTCGGGGCAAGAAACGCTGAATTTGCTGATATTTTAAAAGGTTGCGCTCTGTAACATTAGTTAATGCAGTTATGGCACGATATGTGCAATAATCCACGCGTAGATGCTCATTCCATCTCTTATGTTCGCCTACAGGCCTCATAAACTCAGGAATGATGCAGAGCCGTTTACGGTGCTTATCGTCCACAGACAGATGTCGCTTCGGCCTCATCAAACACCATGGACATAACGTTGAGTGAAGCACCCATTTAGTTGTCAAAGACCTGTTTTAACGCCTGCCTGAATATTCTGGCAGGCGTTTTTTTATGTCGTAACACTCTATGCTTCGAGTTGCAGGTGCTTTAGCTTTCCTGCAACTCGAATCAAGTGTGTTAGTGAGGCGGGTTATTTTGCAGCGTCAATAACAAACCGTCACGGCGCATGGTGGCGGCTTCATCCGGTTGATGCAGGCGATCGAGACAATCTGCGAGCCAGGCATAATCAAACGCGTCCGCGCGCTGTTTCAACGCCGCACGAAACGCAAGGCACGCTTCCTGCCATTCACCGTGCTTCATCAACGATTGCCCCAGCGTACTCCATAGCAGTGGGCGATCGCCCTGCGTTTTGATTTGCTGGCGCAGGACTTTTTCGATCTGCTCCGGATTATTGGTTTTCAGGCGAGGGATGACCAATACCAGGCGATCGTCATATTGGCGCTTCAGGCCATCAAGAACGATCTCCTGTGCGGTATCGTGATCGTCGCACTCAATTAAGTGTTCGGCCATGGCCACCTGCAATACCACTTGCTGGCGGGTTTTGCGGCTCTGGTTTTTCCACCAGGTTTTCAGCCCCTCGCTGCCTTGATCGGCACGCGCTTGATCCATCATGCCGATCCACGCCTGCTGCTGCAGAAGATCGCGGTGTTCATCGTCGCCAACGTTGGCTTTCGCCATCGACGGGATGATATCCACCAGCGACGTCCACGCGCCGGTACGGATATAAGCCTGCTCTGCCAGACGCAATACCTCAGGATGGCGAGGCGTGATTTCCAGTAACTTGTCCACGCCATGACGTGCGGCGTGGTTTTCGTTTCGCGCCAGTTGCAGACGTACGCGCGTGATTTCCACCGGAATCGGATCTTTTTCCGCCAACTCTGCGGCGCGTTCCAGATGCTGATTCGCGCGGACTTCATCGCCACGTTGCTGCGCCGCTTCCGCCGCCAGCAGATAGTTAACTACGGGTTGCTCCGCGTGGTCGGCATTCTTCGACATCAGCTTTTCAACCTGCTGATAATCGCCTTCCGCCAGTTTCAGTAGCGCCTGCTCTGTCTGTTTACGGGCGCGACGGCGTTTGCGGCCAACGAACCAGCCGCGGGTATGCGAACCGGTACGGAAAATGCGGCGCAGCACCCATTCAAGAGCGAAGATAACCACTAACGCCAGCACCAGAATAATGACCAGCCCGGTGACGCTGGTTTCAACGTTGTAGTTATCGGTCTGGATCAGCACGTATCCCTGATGCCCGGCGAGCATAGGGCCAAGCACGATCCCGGCGATCAGCAGTGCAAAGAGCAATAACACTTTTAACATGGTTACTCTCCTTGTGCTGCGTCGGCGGCGGCAGGTGCCTGTTCAGACGCTACGGCTGGCTGGGCCATCAGATTGCGTACACGTGTCTGCATCAGCTTTTCAAGAATTGGCTGGCTTTGCAGTGATTCCGGCAAATCCATGGCAATGGTTTGCTGGCTCAGCTTGTCCACTTCCTCGAGAAATGCTTTGGTCGCGGCATCATCGGTATCGTAGTAGGCCCGCACCCAAGTGGAGACGTTATCCAGCGCTTGCTTGTAAGTCTCTTCCTGGTGACGCGGAACGGCCTGCGCGGCAACCAGCAGGCGCGAACGGATATTCTCACGCAGATAGATATCCTGATTAGGTGCGAGCAGCGGCACGGCTGTTTCATCACGGCGACGAATGGTAATAAAGCTGTCCATAAAGTTCTGCCAGCTTTTTTGCAGGTTTACCCGCCATTCGCTGATGGAGCCGGACAGCTCGCTGCTGTCCGCATCCATCGGGGTATCATCATCGTTATTATCCGCCAGACGCAGGTTATCAATCTGGTTGGAAAGCTGATTTAACTTCAGAATGGCGCCGTCGTAGTCCACCTGGGTGATAGCGGAAAGGCTGGCGATATCGTCAGTAATCGCGCGGCGGGCGGTAATAAGACTCGGATCGTTCATATCCGCCAGGCTGGCATCGGCGCTTTTCAGCAGTGCCGCCGCGGTGGTGACGTCCTGATCGCTCCACAGTTTGCGACCGGCCAGTTTCACCAGAAAATCAGCCTGAGCCAGTTGCCAGGTTTTGGCGTCAGAACCGGAAATGGTTGCCACTTTCTGCTGCACTTCATTCAGCTCTTTTGCCAGCATGTCGTTCTGGTGTTTAGCCGCTGCAAGCTCGCTGGATTGCTGCTTGATTACGCCTTCCAGCTCCGCACGCTGCTTATCCTGCGACTGTTGTAACGCAATAATCTGGTCGGCGAGTTCGCCATTGTTGGTGTTTAGGGTTGCCGTCTGCTGTTTTACCCAGCCATAAAGCCCTGCGCCAGATGCCAGTGCAATCGCGATGGCGATGGCGCTGAGTGCAAGGCTGGTCCTGTTAGCGCGTGCGTTTTTCTCTGCTTTCTCCGGCGGCGGCGTTGCGCCGTCAGCCGCTTTGGTCTCTTCAACCTCGGCGGAGGAGTGTTGTTGTTCCGTCATTATGGCTTCCCATTATGAGAGTTATTGTAATGCGCGAAGCAGCGCATCGTTGTCGGCATTGTCAGCGACCTGAATATCCTGCCAGCCCAGATCCCGGGCGAGGTGCGCCAGACGTTCGCTTACCACGACCAGGTGGCAGCGAAGTAACCAGTTCTCCCGATACCAGGGAGGAATAAGTGAATACAGTTGTTGCATCATTTCGCCGCTGGTGACCACAAGCGTGGTCACACCGCGTGTATGCCAGCGCATCGCCTCTTCCGCGCCATCATAAAATTTCGCGCTGCGTTGATAGCACTCGCAAAACTCCACTTCAGCACCGCGCGCCGCCAGCGTTTCAGCCAGCACTTCTCGCCCGCCGTTACCCCGTAAGATTAGTGCATGCTTGCCCTGAACACTTTGCAATTCAGGTAATTGTAGCAACACTTCACTGATTTCCCGATCAAAGGGATAGCGCACGTCAATCCCGCTGACGGTGTGCAGTGCCAGCGCTGTGGTGCGACCAATCGCGAAATAATGTGGTTCGTTCGGAAAGGCCAGGCCGTGTTGTTGCAGGTGCGCGTGAGCGAATGAAACGGCATGTTGCGACAGCGCAAACACCATGTCGTCTGCGGTTAAGGCGGCAAGCCGGGCTGGGAGCGAACTCAACTCACGGCCCGGTGTAAATTCGATCAACGGAAAGCTCCAGGCCTCCAGCCCCAGTGTGCGCAGTCGGCTCACTAATTCTTCCCCTGCGGGGGACGGGCGGGTGACCAGAATGCTCATGCGGGGGCGTCTCCGTTATAAATTTCGGCCAGAATGGCGCGTGCGCCATTATCCAGTAACTCTTCCGCCAGCGAGATACCAAGCTGCTCGGCATCCTCCAGGCGGCCACGACGTTCGCCGCGAACCATAATGGAACCGTCTGGCGCGCCAACCAACCCACGCAGCCAGATTCCGCCATCAATCAGTTCAGCATAGCTGCCAATTGGCACCTGGCAGCCGCCTTCAAGACGCGTATTCATGGCGCGTTCAGCTTTCACGCGAACGGCGGTGTCGTCGTGGTTTAGCGGCGCGAGCAGGGCGCGAGTACGCGTATCGTCCAGGCGACATTCGACACCCACCGCACCCTGGCCAACAGCAGGCAGCGAGGTTTCCGGCGGTAGCGCGGTGCGCACACGAGAACCTAGTCCAAGGCGGTTAAGACCGGCAACGGCGAGAATAATCGCGTCATATTCACCGTTATCCAACTTGCTAAGACGTGTACCGACATTCCCGCGCAGGGAGCGGATAACCAGGTCCGGGCGATGCTCAGCCAACTGACACTGGCGGCGCAAGCTGGATGTGCCGACAATGCTGCCAACGGGCAATTCGTCGAGCGAGTTATAGCGATTTGATACAAAAGCGTCGCGTGGATCGTCGCGCTCACAGATGGTCACCAGACCAAGCCCTTGTGGGAAATCGACCGGTACATCCTTCATTGAATGCACGGCGATGTCGGCACGGTTTTCAAGCAGAGCCAGTTCGAGTTCTTTGACAAACAGGCCTTTACCGCCCACTTTTGCCAACGGTGTATCGAGGATCACATCTCCGCGAGTGACCATCGGCACCAGTTCAACCGTAAGCCCCGGGTGGCTCGCTTCAAGGCGTTCCTTAACGTATTGTGCCTGCCAGAGCGCAAGAGGGCTTTGCCGTGTGGCAATTCTTAAAACATTGTCTAACATGCTTGTTACCGTCGTTATCGTCCGTTGACCATCCTAACATTGTTGCATTAGGGTGTCAGTGCTCGCGGTAGATTGCATGGGTGCGAGAAGGCAATACCTCTGCAATGCAGGCGCAATCGGGCTGTAATTCGGACTTTACAGAGAGTGTTTGCTGCTACACTGGTTTGTAGCGCATCTTTCTTTACGGTCAATGAGCAAGGTGTTAAATTGATCACGTTTTAGACCATTTTTTCGTCGCTACCCCTATAAAGATAAGGGCGGAAAAAGGTGACGGCTATTTTGGATTTTCTGTAAACATCAGGCGATATGTCTTGTACCTCTATATTGAGACTCTGAAACAGAGACTGGATGCCATCAATCAATTGCGTGTGGATCGCGCGCTTGCTGCCATGGGGCCTGCTTTCCAGCAGGTTTACAGTCTGCTGCCTACATTGTTGCATTACCACCATCCGCTGATGCCGGGCTACCTTGAAGGTAACGTTCCCCAGGGCATTTGCTTTTACACGCCTGATGAAAACCAACTTCACTACCTGAACGAACTCGAACTGCACCGTGGCATGCCGTCGCAGGTTTCGCCAAAAGGCGAGCTGCCGATCACCGGCGTCTATTCTATGGGCAGTACCTCATCGGTTGGGCAAAGCTGTTCCTCGGATCTTGATATTTGGGTCTGTCATCAATCCTGGCTTGATAATGAAGAGCGCCAGCTGTTGCAGCGTAAGTGCAGCCTGCTGGAAAGTTGGGCGGCCTCGCTCGGCGTTGAAGTGAGCTTCTTCCTGATTGATGAAAACCGTTTCCGCCACAATGAAAGTGGCAGCCTCGGCGGTGAAGACTGCGGTTCTACGCAGCATATCCTGTTGCTTGACGAATTTTACCGCACCGCCGTACGCCTGGCCGGTAAACGTATTCTATGGAATATGGTGCCGGGAGACGAAGAAGAGCATTACGACGATTACGTCATGACGCTCTATGCACAAGGTGTTTTAACGCCAAACGAATGGCTGGATCTGGGAGGTCTAAGCTCCCTTTCGGCGGAAGAGTATTTCGGTGCCAGTCTGTGGCAGCTATATAAAAGCATCGACTCCCCGTACAAAGCGGTGTTGAAAACGCTGCTACTGGAAGCCTATTCCTGGGAGTATCCCAACACGCGTCTGTTGGCGAAAGATATCAAACAGCGTCTGCACGATGGCGAAATTGTCTCGTTTGGTCTCGATCACTACTGCATGATGCTGGAACGTGTAACGGGGTATCTGGTTGCGATTGAAGACACCGCGCGTCTCGATCTTGCTCGTCGATGTTTCTATTTAAAAGTGTGCGAGAAACTGAGTCGCGAGCGCGCCTGCGTTGGCTGGCGTCGTGAAGTGATTTCGCAACTGGTGAAAGAGTGGGGCTGGGATGATGCGCGTGTAGCAATGCTGGATAACCGCGCGAACTGGAAAATCGATCAGGTTCGCGAAGCGCACAACGAACTGCTCGACGCGATGATGCAGAGTTACCGCAACCTGATTCGCTTTGCGCGCCGTAACAATCTGAGCGTTTCCGCCAGCCCGCAAGATATCGGCGTATTAACCCGTAAGCTGTACGCGGCGTTTGAAGCGCTGCCGGGTAAAGTCACGCTGGTGAACCCGCAAATTTCACCGGATCTCTCCGAACCGAATTTAACCTTTATCCATGTGCCGCCGGGCCGCGCCAACCGTACGGGCTGGTATCTTTACAACCGCGCGCCAAATATGGATTCAATCGTTAGCCACCAGCCGCTGGAATATAACCGCTACCTTAATAAGCTGGTTGCCTGGGCGTGGTTTAACGGTCTGCTGACGTCGCGTACGCACCTGTTTATTAAAGGCAACGGCATTGTTGATCTGCCGAAGTTGCAGGAGATGGTGGCGGATGTTTCCCATCACTTCCCGCTGCGGCTGCCTGCGCCGACGCCAAAAGCGCTCTACAGTCCTTGCGAAATCCGTCACCTGGCGATCATCGTTAACCTGGAGTACGACCCAACTGCGGCGTTCCGTAACCAGGTGGTGCATTTTGATTTCCGTAAACTTGATGTGTTCAGCTTTGGCGAGCAGCAAAATTGCCTCGTCGGTAGCGTAGATTTGCTCTATCGCAACTCGTGGAATGAAGTCAGAACTCTGCATTTCAACGGCGAGCAGGCGATGATCGAAGCGCTGAAAACCATCCTGGGTAAAATGCATCAGGATGCCGCGCCGCCGGATAGCGTCGAAGTGTTCTGCTATAGCCAGCATTTACGCGGCCTTATTCGCACGCGTGTACAACAGCTGGTGTCAGAATGTATTGAGTTACGCCTCTCCAGTACGCGCCAGGAAACCGGGCGTTTCAAAGCATTGCGTGTTGCCGGTCAAACCTGGGGGCTGTTCTTTGAACGTCTGAATGTCTCTGTGCAGAAACTGGAAAACGCGATTGAGTTTTACGGCGCGATTTCTCACAACAAGCTGCATGGCCTGTCGGTGCAGGTGGAAACCAATCACGTTGAATTACCTGCTGTAGTGGATGGTTTTGCCAGCGAAGGAATTATTCAATTCTTCTTTGAAGAGACCGGCGAAGAGGGCTTTAACATCTATATTCTGGATGAGAGCAACCGTGCGGAAGTCTATCACCACTGCGAAGGCAGCAAAGAAGAGCTGGTGCGCGATGTCAGCCGTTTCTATTCTTCATCTCACGATCGCTTTACTTACGGTTCGAGCTTTATCAACTTTAACTTGCCGCAGTTCTACCAGATTGTGAATGTTGAAGGGCGTGCGCAGGTGATTCCGTTCCGTAATCAGGCAATCAGCACCGCGACACCGGCAAATCAGGATAACGACGCGCCGTTGCTGCAGCAGTACTTCTCCTAAGCAGTTTGCCCGGCGTTTCTCCGGGCAATAAATTTCAGCGGAAACTGACCGTTTCTCCCGCCTGATGGCTCGCCGCCTGTTCCAGCAGATCCCAGAACGTTTCACCGCTGCGATCGCATATCCATTCGTCATCTTTCAGGTCAAAATGGTAGCCGCCTTGCTTGGTTGCCAGCCAGACCTGGTGTAGCGGTTCCTGACGGTTAATAATGATTTTGCTGCCGTTTTCAAAGCTGATGGTCAGCACGCCGCCGTTGATTTCGCAGTCGATATCACTGTCGCCGTCCCAGTCATCCAGGCGTTCTTCGATGGTCAGCCACAGGCCGTCGGCGAGGCGATGAAATTCACTGTCGTTCATTCTCTTATCCCGTTTTTTATGATGGCAGCAGTATAACGCGAAACATTTCCCGATGCCCTAAACGCGCAAACTCTTGCTTTTGTGTCTTCTCCTGCGATGATAGAAAGCAGAAAGAACGAACTTACAGGCAACTTATAATGAAAGATGTGTTTCGCACGCTGGCCGTACTGCTGACTCTGTTTAGCCTGACGGGCTGTGGTCTGAAAGGCCCACTCTATTTCCCGCCCGCAGATAAAAGCGCGCCGCCGCCAACCAAAACGCAAACCAGCACGATTCAGCCGACCACGCCGGATAAAAACGATCGTGGCGATGATGGCTCGCCGACGCAGGTGAATTACTGACGTTACCGTTCTGTATCCGCGCAAATGGAGTAGATGATGCAGTTCTCAAAAATGCATGGCCTTGGCAACGATTTTATGGTCGTCGACGCGGTAACGCAGAATGTCTTTTTTTCCCCGGAGCTGATCCGTCGTCTGGCGGATCGCCATCTTGGCGTAGGGTTCGACCAGTTGCTGGTGGTTGAGCCTCCCTACGATCCTGAACTTGATTTTCACTATCGGATCTTTAACGCCGATGGCAGCGAAGTGTCGCAGTGCGGCAATGGCGCGCGCTGCTTCGCCCGTTTTGTTCGCCTGAAAGGGTTGACCAATAAACGTGATATCCGCGTCAGTACGGCGAACGGTCGTATGGTATTGAGCGTAACGGAAGATGAGTTAGTGCGCGTGAACATGGGCGAGCCGAACTTCGAACCATCGCAGGTGCCGTTTCGCGCGAACAAAGCGGAAAAGACCTATATTATGCGCGTGGCAGAGCAAACAATATTGTGCGGCGTTGTCTCGATGGGCAACCCGCACTGCGTGATTCAGGTGGATGACGTTAATACCGCCCCCGTTGAAACGCTGGGGCCGGTTCTGGAAAGCCACGAACGTTTTCCTGAACGTGCGAACATCGGCTTTATGCAAGTCGTTAAACCGGACATCATTCGCCTGCGCGTTTATGAGCGCGGTGCCGGGGAAACCCAGGCCTGCGGCAGCGGTGCTTGCGCGGCTGTCGCTGTTGGTATTTCGCAGGGGCTGCTGGCGGAAAATGTTCGCGTGGAGTTACCAGGCGGTCGACTTGATATCGCATGGAAAGGCCCGGGCCAACCATTGTATATGACTGGCCCGGCGGCACATGTCTACGACGGGTTTATTCAGTTATGAAGCAGCCAGGGGAAGAACTACAGGACACATTTACACAGCTGGATGACCGCGAGGTCATTGATTATCTGCTGCGTAACCCTGATTTCTTTATCCGCAATGCGCGGCTGGTGGAACAGATGCGCGTACCGCATGCGGTGCGCGACACGGTTTCGCTGGTGGAATGGCACATGGCGCGTTCGCGCAATCACATCAATGCGCTGGAAGAGAACATGACGCTGTTGATGGAGCAGGCCAGCGTTAACGAAGGTCTGTTCTATCGCCTGCTGCGTTTGCAGGGGCGGCTCGCATCAGCGCCGAGCCTCGACGAGTTGCTCAACCGTTTCCATCGCTGGGCGCGTGACTTAGGGCTGGCTGGCGCCACTATCCGCCTGTTTCCCGATCGCTGGCGCCTTGGCGCGCCGTCGAAGTTTACCCATCTTGCGCTCTCCCGGCAGGCGTTTGAACCGCTGCGCATTCAGCGTCTTGGCCAGCAGCATCACTATCTTGGGCCGCTCAACGGGCCGGAGTTGCTGCTGCTGTTGCCAGAAGCAAAAGCGATAGGTTCCGTCGCGATGTCGCTCATGGGGCAGGATGGTTCACTGGGCGTTGTGTTATTCAGCAGCCGTGATGTTCATCATTATCAACAGGGACAAGGCACCCAGTTGCTGGAAGAGATCGCGCAGATGTTGCCGGATCTGCTGGAGCGCTGGATTGAGCGCGTATGACCGATTCTCCGCTGTTTTCGTTCGTCACCCGTTTTCTGCGCTACCTTAGCGTTGAACGCCAGCTCAGCCCTATCACACTTTTAAATTATCAGCGTCAGCTTGATGCCATTATTGCTTTGACCGAAGAAACCGGTCTGAAAAGCTGGCAACAATGTGACGCTGCGATGGTGCGTACCATTGCCGTGCGCAGCCGACGCAAAGGGCTGGGCGCCGCGAGCCTGGCGCTACGGCTTTCGGCGCTGCGCAGTTTCTTTGACTGGATGGTCAGCCAGGGTGAGTTGCCCGCTAACCCGGCGAAAGGCATTTCCGCGCCAAAAGCGCCACGACATTTGCCGAAAAACATCGACGTTGATGATGTTAATCGGCTGCTGGATATCGATCTTAATGATCCGCTCGCCGTGCGCGATCGCGCGATGCTTGAAGTGATGTATGGCGCGGGTCTACGTTTGTCTGAACTGGTGAATCTGGATATTAAGCATCTGGATCTGGAAAGCGGCGAAGTGTGGGTGCTGGGCAAAGGCAGCAAAGAGCGCCGTTTGCCAATTGGCCGCAACGCAGTTGCCTGGATTGAGCACTGGCTTGATTTACGCGGTCTGTTCGGCGCGCAAGACGATGCGCTGTTTCTGTCGAAGCTCGGCAAACGCATCTCAGCGCGCAATGTGCAAAAGCGCTTCGCTGAATGGGGCATTAAGCAAGGGTTGAACAGCCACGTGCATCCGCATAAGCTGCGCCACTCTTTCGCCACCCATATGCTCGAATCGAGCGGCGATCTGCGCGGTGTGCAGGAACTGCTCGGTCATGCCAATTTGTCCACCACTCAGATATATACTCATCTTGATTTTCAACATCTTGCTTCGGTATACGATGCGGCGCACCCGCGCGCCAAACGGGGGAAATAATGCGTTTTTACCGCCCATTAGGTCAGATCTCCGCGATCACCTTCGACCTGGACGACACCCTTTACGACAACCGGCTGGTTATCCAGCGAACAGAACAGGAAGCGCTGGCGTTTGTGCAGCGTTATCACCCGGCGTTAAACAACCTGGAAAACAAAGAATTCCATCGTCTGCGCCAGTCGCTGCGGGAAACCGAACCAGATATTTACCACGATGTTACCGAGTGGCGGCGGCGCGCCGTTGAACGCGCGATGCTGGATGCTGGTCTGACAGCAGAAGAAGCGGCTGCCGGTGCGAATGCAGCGATGGTCAATTTTGCCAAATGGCGCAGCCGCATTGATGTGCCGGAGGAAACCCACGACACACTGACGAAGCTAGCCAAAAAATGGCCGCTGGTGGCGATCACCAACGGTAACGCGCAGCCGGAGTTGTTCGGCCTGGGCGACTACTTTGAATTCGTGTTGCGTGCCGGGCCGGATGGTCGCTCAAAACCGTTTAGCGATATGTATCACCTGGCGGCTGAGCGTCTCGGCGTGGCGATTGGCGATATCCTGCATGTGGGCGATGATCTGACCACTGACGTTGCCGGGGCGGTTCGCTGCGGCATGCAGGCCTGTTGGATCAAGCCGGAAGGCGCAGATCTGCTGCAAGCCAGCGACAGCCGGTTACTGCCGCATGTGGAAATTTCGCGGTTGGCATCCCTCACTACGCTGATATAATCACCAGCTGTTCTGTATAAATTCCCAGTAATATTTCGCGGCGGTGCCAATGGACGTTTCTTATCTGCTCGACAGCCTCAATGACAAACAGCGCGACGCCGTAGCCGCCGAGCGCAGCAATATGCTGGTGCTGGCAGGGGCGGGGAGCGGTAAGACGCGCGTTCTGGTACACCGTATCGCCTGGCTGATGACCGTGGAAAACTGCTCGCCATACTCGATTATGGCGGTGACTTTCACCAACAAAGCGGCGGCGGAAATGCGCCACCGTATTGGCCAACTGATGGGTACAATGCAGGGAGGGATGTGGGTTGGCACGTTCCACGGCCTCGCGCACCGTTTGCTGCGCGCGCACCATATGGACGCCAATCTTCCGCAGGATTTCCAGATTCTGGATAGTGAAGATCAGCTGCGTTTGCTCAAACGCCTGATCAAAGCGATGAACCTTGACGAGAAGCAATGGCCGCCTCGCCAGGCGATGTGGTACATCAACGGCCAGAAAGACGAAGGCATTCGTCCGCACCATATTCAAAGTTTCGGTAACCCGGTGGAACAAACCTGGCAGAAGGTTTACCAGGCCTACCAGGAAGCCTGCGATCGCGCCGGGCTAGTGGATTTCGCCGAGCTGCTGCTGCGCGCCCATGAGTTGTGGCTCAACAAGCCGCATATTTTGCAGCACTACCGCGAACGCTTTACCAATATCCTGGTAGATGAGTTCCAGGATACCAACAACATTCAATATGCGTGGATCCGCCTGCTGGCGGGCGATACCGGCAAAGTGATGATCGTCGGCGACGATGACCAGTCCATTTACGGCTGGCGTGGTGCGCAGGTGGAAAATATCCAGCGCTTCCTGAAGGACTTTCCCGGCGCGCAGACGATTCGTCTGGAACAGAACTACCGTTCGACCAGCAATATCCTGAGCGCGGCGAACGCCCTGATTGAGAACAACAACGGGCGTCTGGGTAAAAAGCTGTGGACTGATGGCGTCGACGGCGAGTTGATTTCACTCTACTGCGCCTTTAACGAGCTGGATGAAGCGCGTTATGTCGTCAATCGCATTAAAGCCTGGCAGGATAACGGCGGGCAGCTGACGCAGTGCGCCATTCTTTATCGCAGCAACGCCCAGTCGCGCGTGCTGGAAGAGGCGCTGCTGCAAGCCAGCATGCCGTACCGGATTTATGGCGGTATGCGCTTCTTCGAACGTCAGGAAATTAAAGATGCGCTCTCCTACCTGCGCCTGATCGCCAACCGCAATGATGACGCCGCCTTTGAGCGCGTGGTCAATACGCCAACGCGCGGCATCGGCGACCGTACGCTGGACGTGGTGCGCCAAACCTCGCGCGATCGCCAGTTGACGTTATGGCAAGCGACGCGCGAGTTATTACAAGAGAAAGCGCTGGCGGGCCGTGCGGCGAGCGCGCTGCAACGTTTCCTCGAACTGATTGACGCGCTGGCACAGGAAACGGCGGATATGCCGCTGCATGTGCAAACCGACCGGGTGATCAGCGATTCCGGCCTGCGCATGATGTACGAGCAGGAAAAAGGCGAAAAGGGCCAGACGCGTATTGAGAACTTAGAGGAACTGGTTACCGCCACGCGCCAGTTCAGCTACAACGAAGAAGACGAAGATTTGATGCCGCTGCAGGCATTTCTCTCCCACGCCGCACTCGAAGCGGGTGAAGGGCAAGCAGATACCTGGCAAGATGCCGTGCAGTTAATGACGCTGCACTCGGCGAAAGGTCTGGAGTTCCCGCAGGTGTTTATTGTCGGCATGGAAGAGGGCATGTTCCCCAGCCAAATGTCACTGGATGAAGGCGGGCGGCTGGAAGAGGAGCGCCGTCTGGCATATGTCGGTGTGACGCGCGCCATGCAAAAACTGACCTTAACCTATGCGGAAACGCGCCGCCTGTATGGCAAAGAGGTGTATCACCGCCCGTCGCGCTTTATTGGCGAGCTGCCGGAAGAGTGTGTGGAAGAGGTGCGTCTGCGTGCCAGCATCAGCCGACCGGTTAGTCATCAGCGCATGGGTACGCCGGTTGCGCAGAGCGACACTGGCTTTAAACTTGGTCAGCGTGTCCGCCACGCCAAATTTGGCGAAGGCACGGTGGTAAATATGGAGGGCAGCGGCGAGCACAGCCGTTTACAGGTGGCTTTCCAGGGGCAGGGTATTAAATGGTTGGTGGCGGCTTACGCCAAGCTCGAAACCGTGTAACTTTCAGAAAAGTATCATTATTTTGTAATATTCTGCTAGCCTTATACGCTGAAGGGCAAATATTGCTCTTTAGCGTTTCGTTGCGTGTTGACGCCTTCTGAGTGCTGGCGTAACATGCGCGCACGATCACGCTAAGAGGACATTCGCCTTGGACACACCCAGTAGATACTGGCTCAATTTCCTGGTTTTCAGGAACAACTCCTAAGGCTATCTCCTCATGCTGATGGCCTTAGAGGTTGTCAGCGACCCGCTGTATTCCCCGTCGCGCTGAGTCAGGCTGTTTAATGGTCTGAAACCCAATTTGTTTCTTTGTGTGCCCACCGAACTGTCCGATATTTTTTGCATTGGGAGTCCCGGCTATGCTGAGCGCATTTCAACTGGAAAACAATCGTTTAACCCGCCTTGAGGCTGACGAAATCAAGCACCTCGCCAGCTCTGTTTGGGTTGATTTGGTCGAGCCGGACGATGAAGAACGTACCCGCGTGCAAACGGAATTGGGCCAGAACCTGGCCACCCGACCTGAACTGGAAGACATCGAAGCGTCGGCGCGTTTTTTTGAAGACGAAGACGGCCTGCACATTCACTCCTTCTTCTTTTTTGAAGATGCAGAGGATCACGCGGGAAACTCAACCGTAGCATTCACCATCCGCGAAGGTCGCCTGTTCACCCTGCGTGAACGCGAACTGCCGGCGTTCCGCCTGTATCGTATGCGAGCCCGTAGCCAGGAGATGGTCGACGGCAACGCTTATGAACTGCTGCTGGATCTGTTCGAAACCAAAATTGAGCAGTTGGCGGATGAAATCGAAAATATTTACAGCGATCTGGAAAAGCTGAGCCGCGTCATTATGGAAGGCCAGCAGGGCGACGAGTACGACGACGCGCTTTCGACGCTGGCGGAACAGGAAGATATCGGCTGGAAGGTGCGCCTGTGTCTGATGGATACCCAGCGCGCGTTGAACTTCCTGGTGCGTAAGGCACGTTTACCGGCAGGCCAGCTTGAGCAGGCGCGCGAGATCCTGCGCGATATCGAATCCCTGCTTCCGCATAACGAATCCCTGTTCCAGAAAGTGAACTTCCTGATGCAGGCAGCGATGGGTTTTATCAATATCGAGCAGAACCGCATCATCAAGATCTTCTCGGTGGTATCGGTCGTGTTTCTGCCGCCGACGCTGGTGGCTTCCAGCTACGGCATGAACTTTGAGTTTATGCCCGAACTGCACTGGAGCTTTGGTTACCCTGGCGCAATCATCTTTATGATCCTCGCGGGGCTCGCGCCTTATCTTTACTTCAAACGCCGCAACTGGCTGTAAAACAAAAAGGTTCAGCATAGCGCTGAACCTTTTTTATTACAGGCTCCAGTCCTGTTTGCCCTTCACTTTTAGATCGTAATACCAAATATTGGCCCGACAGGCGATGATGGCGTTGACCATATAGCCCAGGAAGCCAAGGTTAAAAATAAGCGCAACCACGATAACGACAACGTTGATAACTAAAACTAACAGGGCTTTCTTCCACAAGCCAAGGATCAGCAAATAGATAATAGAAAAAAACCAGGCGAAGAAATTGAAAGAGACTTTTATCTTCTGCCCAAAGGTCATTTCTTTATAGGCGCTTTTCCATGCCGGGGTCATCCCCCAAAAAGAGGGATAACCATTCTTCTCATAGAATGCGAAACGATACTTCCATTTGTCGCTTAATGACGGGTCACTTTTATAATCATAAGTGTTGATGTTACTCATTTTCCCCTCCTGAAATAGACACTTGGTCCGTCGAATGAATTTGTTTTAGCTGCGTCGGTGCGAGCATAAAGACGAAAAAGACCAGCACATCGTAGCCGAAATAGATTCTGATACCTAAGCTCACGCACTCTACATCACTGACAACACAGGTGGCGGCAACCGCCAGCGATGCCAGGTAGACCAGCAGTGAAAGAATGACCACATAGCGGCCTTTTGCGCCGCTATCTCGGCAGCGTTGCGCGTTAATATTTAGCTTTAAATAGGTGTAAAGCAGGAAGCACACCAGCGGCAGAATAGGCAGTTCGGCCACATTAAAGGCGACAATTAAAAAGAGAATATGCAGAAGTAAAAAGATAAGGATATATGGCCCACGCGCGAGGCACGTTTTGCCCGACGGCAAAAAAATCCTGCGGATCATTGCTGATTCATCCTGAATAACATAATGACGAAGGGGCAAACATAGCATTCCATTGCCCATTACGCGATTGAGTAAAACCTTACCTCTAAATTTTTGTAGGTATTGGGGCGGATATTCCGCCCATAAGTGTCATCAGACTTTTTTGCGTAAACCGCGCTGCGTATAAACCGCGTCGAGTACAAAGATAGCCAGCGCAACCCAGATAAAGCCGAAGGTCACCATTTTATCCGCGCCGGGATGTTCGCCGTAAAAAAGCACCGCCAGCACGAACATCAACGTCGGGCCAATGTACTGGAAGAAGCCGAGCGTTGACAGGCGCAGACGCGTTGCCGCACCGGTAAAGCAAAGCAGCGGCACCGTGGTTACGATACCCGCAGCCATTAAGAGCAGATTAAGCGACAGGCTGTTTTGCCCCATATGGCTGGTCGGGCTGTCGGTAATGCCGAACAACCAAATCGCCGCCACCGGCAGTAGCCATAACGTTTCTATCAACATGCCGGTTTGTGCTTCCACCGCAATTTTTTTGCGCAGCAGGCCGTAAAAAGCAAAGCTAAAGGCCAGGCCAAGTGCGATGACCGGCAGCGAGCCAAATGTCCACAGTTGTACCAGCACACCAATAGCTGCCAGCAGCACCGCCAGCCACTGCATGCGACGGAAACGCTCGCCCAAAAACAGCATCCCCAGCAGAATATTCACCAGCGGGTTAATAAAGTAGCCTAGGCTGGCTTCCAGCATATGGTTATGATTTACCGCCCAGATAAACAATAACCAGTTTCCCCCCACCAGCACGGCAGAGAGCGCCAGCAGCAGGATCTTTTTCGGCGTTTGCAGCAGGGCTTTCACGCTGCGCCACTGACGGCTCACGCTAATCAACGCCAGCATAAAGAAGAAAGACCAGATCACGCGATGCGTAAGAATTTCATCGGCCGGAACGAACCAGATCACTTTGAAATAAGCCGGGGCAATGCCCCAAATAAAATAAGCGGCCAGGGCGAGAAGCACGCCCAGCCGCGTCTGTTTTGCATCCATCGGGATAACTCTTAGCTGAAATGAATTCTCATGGTACCCGATTTTGATGGCGGGCTCACCCCACCATGTAGGTGGCGGTCGCGCTGGCGATATAGAGCTGCTCTTCGTTGTGCAACTCTACGCGCGCGACAGCAACTTTATTACCCGCGCGCAGCAAGCTGCTGCTGGCGGTAAAGCGCGTGCCGCGACCTGGTCGCAGATAATCGACGCGTAAATCGATCGTACCCATCCGTGCTAAACGCTGACGCAGCTCCTCTTCGCTAATGGTTTCATGGCGGGTTAACGTGCTGCCCACGCAAACCAGACCAGCAGCAACATCCAGCGCGGAGGCAATCACGCCGCCGTGTAAAATGCTTTGCGCCCAGTTGCCGACCATCATAGGTTGGTTATTGAAACTCAGCTGCGCGTACTCTTTTTCATAGCGCTCCAGCTCCAGCCCTAACGCACGATTAAATGGCATGTGATAAACGAATATCTCGCCGACCGTTTTCAGGACTTCTTCCGCTGTGAGAACAACTGACATGGCTATCTGATCCGATGAGTTAATGAAATGTTGATATTATGCTTATCGTTTGTTGATTTCCACTTTCGGAACCGATACATGAGCAGTGACTCAATAAATATGTAGAATACTTGCGGGGAAATTCGTCAATTCAACAATATGATTTGGAGCAGCAAATCGATGCGGACCTCTCTGGGTTGGTTTTTCGCAGTGCTTGCACTGCCGTTTATGGCTTACGCACAAGAAGCGACGGTAAAAGAAGTTCATGATGCACCAGCCGTGCGCGGTAGCATCATCGCCAATTTATTACAGGAGCACGACAATCCGTTCACGCTCTATCCTTATGAATCCAACTACGTTATCTACACCGATACCAGCGATATAAACAAAGAAGCGATTCGCTCCTATAACTGGGCAGATAATGCGCGCAAAGATGAAGTGAAGTTCCAGCTCAGCCTGGCGTTCCCTCTCTGGCGCGGGATTTTGGGGCCAAACTCGGTGTTCGGTGGTTCCTACACGCAAAAATCCTGGTGGCAGTTGTCAAACAGCGGAGAGTCTTCTCCATTCCGTGAAACCAACTACGAACCGCAACTGTTTCTCGGTTTCGCTACGGATTACGAGTTTGCTGGCTGGACGCTGCGCGACGTGGAGTTTGGCTTTAACCACGATTCGAACGGGCGTTCCGACCCGACTTCACGCAGCTGGAACCGCGTCTATACGCGCTTGATGGCGCAAAGCGGCAACTGGCTGGTGGAAGTGAAACCCTGGTATGTGGTGGGATCGGTTGATGACAACCCGGATATCACCAAATATATGGGCTATTACCAACTGAAAATTGGTTATCAACTGGGCGATGCGATCCTCAGCGCAAAAGGCCAATATAACTGGAATACCGGCTACGGCGGCGCGGAAATCGGGCTAAGCTATCCTGTTACCAAACACGTGCGCCTTTATACGCAGGTCTACAGCGGGTACGGCGAATCGTTGATTGACTACAATTTCAATCAGACACGTGTCGGCGTGGGCGTGATGCTTAACGATCTGTTTTAAGCATTGCAGTTTCTCTCTCAGGCGCTGAAAATAGCGCCTGTTTTTATTTCAGGTAAACGGGGTCAGAGTGGCACAGGCGGAAGTATTGAATCAGGAATCGCTGGCGAAACAGGTTTTGCAAGAGACCTTCGGCTACCAGCAATTCCGCCCGGGCCAGCAGGATATTATCGACACCGTACTGAGCGGCCGCGACTGCCTCGTGGTGATGCCAACCGGCGGTGGGAAGTCCCTGTGCTACCAAATCCCGGCGCTGGTGCTAAATGGCCTGACGGTAGTGGTTTCACCGCTCATCTCGCTGATGAAAGATCAGGTCGATCAGCTGCTGGCAAACGGTGTTGCGGCGGCGTGCCTGAACTCTTCCCAGAGCCGTGAACAGCAATTTGACGTTATCAACGGCTGTCGCAACGGCCAGATTCGCCTGCTCTATATCGCCCCTGAGCGCCTGATGCTCGACAACTTCCTCGATCAACTGCGCCAGTGGAACCCGGTGCTGTTGGCCGTTGACGAAGCGCACTGTATTTCCCAGTGGGGGCACGATTTCCGCCCGGAATACGCCGCGCTGGGCCAGTTGCGCCAGATGCTGCCTTCTGTGCCGTTTATGGCGCTGACCGCCACCGCCGATGACACAACCCGCCGCGACATTGAACGTTTGCTGGGGCTTAACGATCCGCTGATTCAGGTCAGCAGCTTCGACCGCCCGAACATTCGCTATATGCTGATGGAAAAATTTAAGCCGCTCGATCAGCTGCTGCGTTATGTGCAGGAGCAGCGCGGCAAGTGCGGCATCGTTTATTGCAACAGCCGGGCGAAAGTTGAAGACACCACCGCCCGTTTGCAAAGTCGCGGTTTTAGCGCAGCGGCCTATCATGCCGGGCTGGAAAATGAGGTGCGGGCGCGCGTGCAGGAACAGTTCCAACGCGACGATTTGCAGATTGTCGTGGCGACAGTCGCGTTTGGGATGGGCATCAACAAGCCTAACGTGCGTTTCGTGGTGCATTTCGACATTCCGCGCAATATCGAATCCTATTATCAGGAAACCGGTCGCGCCGGGCGTGATGGCCTGCCTGCGGAAGCGATGCTGTTTTACGATCCGGCGGATATGGCGTGGCTGCGCCGCTGCCTGGAAGAGAAACCCGCCGGGCCGTTGCAGGATATCGAGCGGCACAAGCTCAATGCGATGGGCGCATTTGCTGAAGCGCAAACCTGCCGCCGTTTGGTGCTGCTTAATTATTTTGGCGAAGGTCGCCAGGAACCCTGCGGTAACTGCGATATTTGCCTCGATCCGCCGCGCCAGTACGACGGCTTACAGGACGCGCAAAAAGCGCTGTCGGCTATTTACCGCGTGAATCAGCGTTTCGGCATGGGTTATGTGGTGGAAGTGCTGCGCGGGGCGAATAACCAGCGCATCCGCGAGTTTGGTCATGACAAATTACCGGTCTACGGTATCGGCCGTGAGCAAAGCCACGAACATTGGGTGAGCGTGATCCGCCAGCTCATTCACCTGGGCTTCGCCACGCAAAACATTGCCCAGCATTCTGCGTTGCAGCTTACTGAAGCGGCGCGCCCGCTGCTGCGTGGTGAAGTGCCGCTGATGCTGGCGGTACCGCGTATGGTGGCGCTGAAACCGAAAGTGATGCAGAAAGCGGCGGTCGGCAACTATGACCGCAAGCTGTTCGCCAAGCTGCGCAAGTTGCGTAAAGCGATTGCCGATGAAGAGAACATTCCGCCTTACGTGGTATTTAACGATGCGACGCTGATTGAAATGGCCGAACAGATGCCGCTATCGCCGGGTGAAATGCTCAGCGTCAACGGTGTGGGAACGCGCAAACTAGAGCGTTTTGGCCAGGAGTTTATGGCATTGATCCGCGCCCATGTGGACGGCGAAGAAGAGTAGTCAGTCTGCGAAAAAAGTGGGAGGATAGTGACCCACTGAACTATTTCCCGCGAGTTATCTATGTTGATGCTATTTCTCACCGTGGCGCTGGTGCATATCGTTGCACTGATGAGCCCCGGCCCCGACTTCTTCTTCGTGTCACAAACCGCCGTGAGCCGCTCGCGCAAAGAAGCGATGATGGGCGTGCTTGGCATTACCGCCGGTGTCATGATTTGGGCGGGCGTGGCGCTGCTCGGCCTGAATTTGATCCTCGCAAAAATGGCGTGGCTGCATAACATCATTATGGTCGGCGGTGGCCTGTATTTATGCTGGATGGGCTACCAGATGTTGCGCGGCGCGTTGAAAAAAGATCCGCAAAGCAGCGACGCGCCGCAGGTTGAGCTGGCCGCCAGCGGGCGCAGCTTTATCAAAGGGTTACTGACCAATCTCGCCAACCCGAAAGCGATCATTTACTTTGGCTCGGTGTTTTCACTGTTCGTCGGTGATAGCGTGGGCGCTGGCGCGCGCTGGGGTATTTTTATGCTGATTGCGGTGGAAACGTTCGCCTGGTTTACCGTGGTGGCCAGCTTGTTCGCCTTACCGAAAATTCGTCGGGGTTATCAGCGTCTGGCGAAGTGGATTGATGGTTTTGCGGGTGCACTGTTTGCCGGTTTTGGTATCCACCTGATTATTTCCCGCTAAGCAGCACAAGCCGGATAGCAGCTATCCGGCTCTCTTCTCAGGCATGCCTTGCCGATGCCAGCAGCGCGCCAACCAGCATAAACAATGAACCGAACACCTTGTTCAGCGCTTTCATCTGATGCGGGCCTTTAATCCATGCCGCAATACGCTGTGCAAGCGTTGCATAGCCAATCATCACAATGATATCCACCACAATGGTGGTCACGCCGAGCACTACGTACTGCATCACTTGCGGTTGATGCGGGACAATAAACTGCGGGAACAGAGCGGCGAGAAAAACAATGCTCTTCGGGTTGGTCAGGTTCACGAAGACGGCGCGCTTAAACAAACGCCCGCGTGATTGGGTCTTCGCCAGTGTGTTGAGATCGATAGCGCCAGCGGAGCGCCACTGCTGGATGCCAAGCCAAATCAGATAAGCGGCGCCCGCCCATTTCAGCACTTCAAAGGCCAGTACCGAGCGCGAAAATAACGTCCCCAAACCGACACCGACCAGCACGATATGAATGCCTAAACCAGCCTGTAGCCCGGCAATCGATGCCGCCGCGCCGCGATAACCGTGGCTGATGGAAGTGGTCATGGTGTTAATTGCGCCAGAACCGGGGGAAAGGCTCAGAATTAAGGATGTCAGCAGGTAAGCGAACCACCATTCGTAGGTCATGAGAAACTCCCTGGATGTCTGTTTTTATGCCACAATACGCTATTGTCAGTGGAATTTGCTATTGGTCACAAAAAAACGATTTTACATGGCTAAAAGGGGCTAAATCCCAATGTTTCGGCAAAAAACGGCATGGGAAACCAGAGAAAAAGCGTTCGCGGCTTTTACCATGGGACCTCTGATGGATTTCTGGCGTTCGCGGGAAGAAGCGGTATTTACCGGCGTGGACAATGTGCCGGTTAGCTTTGTCCGTTTTCGCGCGCAAAGTAACGATCGCGTCATTGTAATTTGTCCCGGCCGTATCGAAAGCTACGTAAAATACGCAGAGCTTGCGTATGACCTGTTCCACCTCGGTTATGACGTGTTGATTATCGATCATCGCGGTCAGGGGCGTTCCGGGCGCATGTTGCCGGATACGCATCGCGGTCATGTGGTGAATTTCAGTGATTATGTCGACGACCTGGCGGCGTTCTGGGATCAGGAAGTGGCCTGCGGGCCGTGGCGCAAACGCTATATTCTTGCTCATTCGATGGGTGGCGCAATTTCCACCTTATTCTTGCAGCGTCATCCGCATGCTTGCGACGCGATTGCTCTGTGCGCGCCCATGTTCGGCATTATCATTCGCCTGCCGGATTGGATGGTGCGCCCGTTACTGAACTGGGCCGAAAGCTATCCGAGCCTTCGCGAAGGTTACGCCATTGGGACCGGAAGCTGGCGTCCGTTGCCGTTCGCGATCAACGTGTTAACTCATAGCCGCGAGCGCTATCGCCGTAATTTGCGTTTTTATGCCGATGAACCCCAGCTTCGCGTTGGCGGACCCACCTGGCACTGGGTACGCGAAGGGATCCTTGCCGGTGAACACGCGCTGGCGGGGGCGGAAAAAGATGCCACGCCGACATTGATTATTCAGGCAGAAGAGGAGCACGTGGTGGATAACCGCATGCACCAACGCTTCTGTGAACGTCGCGCCGCAGCGGGCCACCCTTGTGAAGGGGGGAAACCGCTGGTTATACAAGGCGCGTACCATGAGATCCTTTTTGAAAAGGACGCCATGCGCTCGGTCGCGCTCAACGCCATCGTCGAATTCTTCGACCGGCATAACTGATGAATTATTGAGGTTAAATTTTCTTATGTACCAGGTTGTTGCGTCTGATTTAGATGGCACATTGCTCTCCCCCGATCACACTCTGTCGCCTTTCGCCAAAGAAACGTTAAAACTGCTTACCGCGCGCGGCGTCAATTTCGTCTTCGCCACCGGCCGTCACCATGTTGATGTCGGGCAAATCCGCGACAATCTGGGCATCAAAGCCTACATGATCACCTCTAACGGTGCGCGGGTACACGACACCGACGGCAATCTGGTGTTCACCCACAACCTCGATCGCGATATCGCTACCGATCTTTTCGGTGTGGTGCATAACGAGCCGGATATCATTACCAACGTCTACCGCAATGATGAGTGGTTTATGAACCGCCACCGCCCGGACGAGATGCGTTTCTTCAAGGAAGCGGTGTTCCAGTATTCGCTGTATGAGCCGGGTTTGCTTGAGCCAGAAGGGATCAGCAAAGTTTTTTTCTCCTGCGAAAGCCATGAGAAACTGCTGCCGCTGGAGCAGGCCATTAACGCTCGCTGGGGCGATCGCGTGAACGTCAGTTTCTCTACCTTAACTTGCCTGGAAGTGATGGCGGGCGGCGTGTCGAAAGGCCATGCGCTGGAAGCGGTCGCGGGCGCGCTGGGCTATAGCCTGAAAGAGTGCATTGCCTTTGGTGACGGTATGAACGATGCGGAAATGCTGTCGATGGCGGGCAAAGGTTGCATTATGGGCAACGCCCACCAGCGCCTGAAAGAGCTGCACCCGGAACTGGAAGTGATCGGTACCAATGCCGAGAACGCGGTGCCGAATTACCTGCGTAAGCTGTTTCTCGAATAAGATTGACAAGTGGCTTTAAAATAACCACTCGTCAACTAAATACTCAAACTTTGCGCAACTGAGTTCGCTACAATGCCTGTCCACTCATCGGAGAGACAATCATTGTGGCGTTACTCATCATCACCACTATTTTGTGGGCTTTCTCTTTTAGCCTGATTGGCGAATACCTTGCTGGCCATGTCGACAGCTACTTCTCCGTGCTGATGCGCGTGGGGCTGGCAGCGCTGGTCTTTTTACCGTTCCTGCGCACGCGCGGGCATAACCTGAAAACCATTGGCCTGTACATGCTGGTGGGTGCGCTGCAACTGGGCATTATGTACCTGTTCAGCTTCCAGGCTTATCTCTATCTGACGGTGTCTGAATTCCTGCTATTTACCGTCTTCACACCGCTGTATGTCACCCTGATTTACGATCTGCTCAGCAAGCGCGGGCTGCGCTGGAGCTATGCGCTGAGCGCCGGGCTGGCGGTGATTGGTGCGGCGATTATTCGCTACGACAAAGTGAGCGATCACTTCTGGATTGGCCTGATTCTGGTACAGCTGGCGAATATTAGCTTTGCCATCGGTATGGTTGGCTATAAACGCCTGATGGAGACGCGGCCAATGCCGCAGCACAACGCGTTTGCCTGGTTTTATCTTGGCGCATTCGTGGTCGCCGTGGTGGCGTGGTTTGTGATGGGCAACCCGCAGAAACTGCCGACCACAACGCTGCAATGGAGCGTGCTGATATGGCTTGGCGTGGTGGCATCCGGGCTGGGTTACTTTATGTGGAACTACGGCGCAACACAGGTGGACGCCGGAACACTCGGTATCATGAACAATGTGCATGTTCCCGCCGGGTTACTGGTTAACCTCGCTATCTGGCAGGAACAACCGCACTGGCCGAGCTTTATTATTGGTGGTTCGGTGATAATGGCCTCGTTGTGGGTACATCGCCGTTGGGTCGCTCCGCGCTCCGCACAAACGGCAGATGGTCGCAAGCGTGGTTCCGCGCTGAGCGAATAAACGCTTCCGTTACTGGCTGACGCTGCTCGCCGTCGCGCACGGCGGCATACAGCCGGCTCCACAATCCTTCGCCCAGGGTTTTGGTCACGACCAGACCCTGGCGTTCAAAACTCTCCACCACCCAGTGCGGCAGCGCCGCAATGCCCATACGCGCGGCAACCATCTGAATCAGCAGCAGCGTGTTATCGACGCTTTTCAGCGACGGGCTCACGCCCGCCGGTTGCAGGAAGTGACGCCAGATATCCAGGCGGCTGCGCTGCACCGGGTAGATCAGCAGCGTTTCGCTGGCGATATCGTCCGGCGTGATGCGCGCTTTCGCCGCCAGCGGATGATCAGGCGCCAGCACCAGCCGCACCTCAAAATCAAACATCGGCGAATAGTGCAGGCCGCTGCGCGGCAGAATGTCGGAAGTCATCACCAGATCCAGCTCGCCCTGTTGCAGCGCGGGTTGCGGATCAAACGTGACGCCAGATTTGAAATCCATCTCCACTTGCGGCCAATTTTGGCGGAAGTTCTCCAGCGCGGGTGTCAGCCACTGAATACAGCTATGGCATTCAATGGCGATGCGCAGCGTGGCCTGCTGCGGCTCATTGCAGGCCTGCAACGCGCGGCTAATCTGCGGCAGCACCTGATTCGCCAGTTGCAGCAAAATTTCACCCTGCGGCGTAAAGCGCAGCGGTTGGCTTTTACGCACAAACAGACGAAAGCCAAGGCGCTGTTCCAGATCGCTGAACTGGTGGGAAAGCGCGGACTGCGTTTGATGCAGCGTTGCCGCCGCTGCCGCCAGCGACCCGCTGTTTCGTAACGCTTGCAGCGTTTTCAGGTGTTTAATTTCGATCATGAAAGTCCTTCACTCCGGCATGAACATTTTGCGCTTGAGGAATATACAGTACTTGCGAATTATAGATGTGTAAACATCTGGACGTCTAAAAATCCTGCGTCTTTCGAATTAATGGTGCGTTGGCTGCGCTCATGCACCCCAGTCACTTACTTCAGTAAGCTCCTGGGGATTCATGAACTTGCCGCCTTCCCTTAATCCGAAATCCTTTGGATTAACCCAATTGAAGAGGCTAAAAATGACAATTCTTAACCACACCCTCGGTTTCCCTCGCGTTGGCCTGCGTCGCGAGTTGAAAAAAGCGCAAGAGAGTTACTGGGCGGGCAATTCCACCCGTGAAGAGCTGCTGGCGGTAGGGCGCGAGCTGCGCGCCCGTCACTGGGAGCAGCAAAAAGAGGCCGGTATTGATCTGCTGCCGGTGGGCGATTTCGCCTGGTACGACCATGTTCTGACCACCAGCCTGCTGCTGGGCAATGTGCCGGCTCGTCATCAGAACAAAGACGGCTCGGTGGATATCGACACCCTGTTCCGCATTGGTCGCGGTCGTGCGCCAACCGGCGAACCCGCGGCAGCGGCGGAAATGACCAAATGGTTCAACACCAACTACCACTACATGGTGCCGGAGTTCAGCAAAGGCCAGCAGTTCAAACTCAGCTGGACGCAACTGCTTGACGAAGTGGATGAAGCGCTGGCGCTGGGCCACAAGGTGAAACCTGTCCTGCTCGGACCGGTTACTTACCTGTGGCTGGGCAAAGTGAAAGGCGAACAGTTCGATCGTTTAAGCCTGCTGAATGACATCCTGCCGGTTTATCAGCAGGTGCTCGCTGAGCTGGCAAAACGCGGTATCGAATGGGTACAAATCGACGAACCGGCGCTGGTGCTGGAACTGCCGCAAGCCTGGCGGGATGCGTTTAAACCGGCTTACGACGCGCTTTCCGGCCAGGTGAAACTGCTGCTGACCACCTATTTTGAAGGCGTGACGCCGAACCTTGATGTAATTGCCGCGCTGCCGGTTCAAGGGCTGCATGTTGATTTCGTACACGGCAAGGATAACGTTGCCGAACTGCACTCGCGTCTGCCTGCTGACTGGCTGCTTTCTGCCGGTCTGGTGAATGGTCGTAACGTCTGGCGTGCCGATCTGACCGAGAAATATGCGCAAATCAACGAGGTAGTTGGCCAACGTCCGCTGTGGGTTGCCTCTTCTTGTTCTTTGCTGCACAGCCCGATCGATCTGAGTGTTGAAACGCGTCTGGATGCGGAAGTGAAAAGCTGGTTCGCCTTCGCCCTGCAAAAATGTCAGGAGCTGGCGCTGCTGCGCGATGCGCTGAACAGCGGTAAAACGGAAAAACTGGTGGAATGGAGCGCGCCGATTCAGGCACGTCGCCACTCTACTCGCGTCCACAACACGGCGGTGGCGCAGCGTCTGGCGGCGATCACCGCGCAGGACAGCCAGCGCAACAGCCCGTACGCCGAGCGAGCGAAAGCCCAGCGTGCGCGTTTTAACCTGCCCGCCTGGCCAACCACCACCATCGGCTCCTTCCCGCAGACCACTGAAATCCGTGGCCTGCGCCTGGACTTCAAAAAAGGCAATCTCGACGCGAGCAACTACCGCACCGGTATCGCTGAACATATTAAACAGGCGATTGTCGAGCAGGAGCGGCTGGGTCTGGACGTGCTGGTGCATGGCGAAGCCGAGCGTAATGACATGGTGGAGTATTTCGGTGAAAACCTCGACGGCTTCGTCTTTACACAAAATGGCTGGGTGCAGAGTTATGGTTCCCGCTGCGTGAAACCGCCGGTAGTTATCGGCGACGTCAGCCGCCCGGAAGCGATTACCGTGGAGTGGGCGAAGTACGCGCAGTCGCTGACCGATAAACCGGTGAAAGGCATGCTGACTGGCCCGGTCACTATTCTTTGCTGGTCTTTCCCGCGCGAAGATGTGAGCCGCGAAACCATCGCCAAACAAATTGCGCTGGCATTGCGTGATGAAGTGGCGGATCTGGAAGCGGCAGGGATTGGCATTATCCAGATTGATGAACCGGCACTGCGCGAAGGCTTACCGCTGCGTCGCAGCGACTGGGATGCTTATCTTGCATGGGGCGTGGAAGCGTTCCGCATCAACGCGGCGGTGGCGAGAGATGACACGCAGATCCACACCCATATGTGTTACTGCGAGTTCAACGACATCATGGATTCCATCGCTGCGCTGGATGCCGATGTGATCACCATTGAAACCTCGCGTTCGGATATGGAACTGCTGGAGTCGTTCGAAGAGTTTGAGTACCCGAACGAAATTGGCCCTGGCGTGTACGACATTCACTCGCCGAATGTCCCGAGTGTTGAGTGGATTGAAGCGCTGTTGCAGAAAGCGGCGCAGCGTATCCCGGCGCAACGCCTGTGGGTGAACCCGGACTGCGGCCTGAAAACCCGCGGCTGGCCGGAAACCCGTAGCGCGCTGGCGAACATGGTGAAAGCCGCGCAGAACCTGCGCCAACAGTAAATCTTACCGCGCCGCCCGGTGTGAAACCGGCGGCGCATCATCCCTCTGTAACAAGCCAACATCGCTTCGGTAACATTTTTGTCAAACTCCCTTGTTTTAATCGTCGCAACGAAAATACAGGGGACTGAACCATGAGTAAAACAAGTGCGCTGGCGGCAGTATTGCTGACCATCATCAGTACGTCGGCTTTCGCCAAATCCACACTGACGCTCTATACCAGCCAGCCCAATGACGATGCGCAGATGACCGTTAGCGCCTTTGAAAAAGCGCACCCGGACATTGAAGTGAAATGGATCCGCGACGGCACCACCAAGCTGACCGCGCGCTTGCAGGCAGAGTTAGCCGCCGGTGGTGCTGCCCCGGACGTACTGCTGATTGCCGACAGCGTGACCATGGAATCCCTGAAACAGCAAAATTTACTGGCACCGTATAAATCACCGCAAGCCGCGCGCTTCGATACACAGTTATATGACAAAGACGGCTACTACTACGGCACCAAACTGATCACCACCGGTATTGCTTATCACAGCAAAGCCCCGGTCAAACCGACCTCCTGGCAGGATCTGCTCAAACCGGAGCTGAAAAACATGACCACGCTGCCCAGCCCGCTCTATTCCGGTGCCGCACAAATCCACCAGGCGACGCTGATGAACGATCCGGCGCTCGGCTGGCACTATTACGAGAAACTGAAAGAGAACGGTGCGATGCCGCAAAGCGGTAACGGTGCGGTGATGAGCGCGATTGCCTCTGGCAGCAAAGCCTACGGCGTGCTGGTGGATTACATGGCGATTCGTGAAAAAGCCAAAGGCGCACCGATTGAGTTTGTGTTTCCGAAAGAGGGCGTCAGCATTGTTACCGAACCGGTAGCGATGATGAAGAACGCGAAGAACCCGCAGGCGGCGAAAGCGTTTATCGACTTTGTGCTCTCGGATGAGGGGCAAAAACTGGTGCTCCAGCAGGGCTACCTGCCCGCCGATGGCAATTTGCCGGTTCCTGTTGGTTTCCCGCCGCGTGACAGTATCAAGTTGATGCCTTTCGATGCAGCAAAAGCGTTGGCTGATACAGAAGCCAATAAAAAGCGCTTTGCTGACCTGTTCGGAAACCGCTAACCGATGAGCAGTATGACGCTGCGCCAGCACACCAGCGGCGGCCCGGCAAAAGGGCTGCTCTGGCTGTTATTGTTTCTCGTTGCGCTACTGAGCCTGCTGCCCAGCCTGCGGTTGCTGTTCTCTGCGCTGGTGGATGGGCGCCACGGCAGCGACAGCAGTTTGTGGCGCGTGATGAGCAACCCTTCCACCTGGCTTGCGCTGTGGCACAGCCTGTATACCAGTGGGCTGGGCACGTTATTGTCACTGCTGCTGGGCAGCCTGTTTGCTTTTTGCCTGGCGCTGACCAACATCCGCCTCAAACAGGTTTGGGTGTTTCTGTTCATGCTGCCGATGATGATCCCGCCGCAGGTTACCGCGCTAAGCTGGCTGCAACTTTTCGGGCCAGGCAGCATTCTGCTCAATAGCATTGGCCTTGCGCCAGGGTTTGGCAGTAGCAACCCGCTCTATTCGGCGGAAGGCATTGCGTTGTTGCTCGGTATTCAGCATGCACCGCTGGTGTTTCTGGCGCTGCGCACGCAGCTACAGTGTTTGCCAAAAGAGCATATTGAAGCCGCCCGGCTGCACGGCGCATCGCTGTGGCGAGTGTTCTTCGATATTGTGCTGCCGCTGTGTCGCACCGCGCTGTGGGCTGGTGCGGCGATCGCGTTTGTTTCGGCGCTGGGAAACTTCGGTATTCCGGCGATGCTGGGCATCCCGATTTCCTATTTTGTACTGCCTGTGTATATCTATCAGACGCTTTCCAGCTTTGGCCCGGCGATGCTGAACGACGTGGCCGCGCTGTCGGTGCTGATGGGGATGCTGGCGATTGGTATTGTCACGCTGCAAGGCCACATGCAGCGGCGTTATGCGTTACCGCTGATTGGAATGGCGGGGCGTGCGCTGGGTTTTACGCTCGGTAAATGGCGGCTGGCGGTAGAGCTGTTATTGGGGGCGGTGCTGTGTGCCATCCTGCTTGCGCCGCTGCTGGCGCTGATTACCACCTCGTTGGTGCCGACGCTTGGCGTATCGCTGAACAGTGAAACCCTTACTTTTGCCGCCTGGCACGGCATCTTTGATGCACAAAGCGCGACATTACGCGCGCTCAGTAACAGCCTGTTTTTATCGATCTCAGCGGCCGTGGTGTTGATGTTGCTGAGCCTGCCGCTGGCGTGGCTGCTGGTGCGTTACCCGAGTCGGCCGTTGCGCTGGCTGTATTTAATTATCGACATTCCCTATACCTTGCCCGGCGTGGTACTGGCGATTGCCTGCATTCTGCTGTTTGCCCGACCATTGCCGCTGATAGATGTCAGCTTTAGCGGCACGCTGAGCATTATCTTTTTCGCCTACCTCGCTCGTTTTCTCACGGTTTGCCTGAAGCCAGTGCACAGCAGCATGCTGCAACTGGATCCCGCAATGGAAGAAGCCGCCAGCCTGGCCGGGGCGAATTTTTCCCAGCGGCTGCGTCATATTGTGCTGCCATTACTGGCACCTGCGGCGTTTGCCGGGGCGTTGCTGGTATTTCTTACGGCGGTGAATGAACTGACCGTCTCGGCGCTGCTGTGGAGCGCCGGCAAAGAGACGCTGGGCGTGGTGATTTTTAACCTTGATGAGAGCGGTGACAAGGTGCTGGCATCGGCGCTTTCCGTGCTGGTTGTCGCACTGGTGGCGCTGGTGATGCTGTTGCTCAGCGCGCTTGGCCGCTATTTACCGAAAGGAGTGATCCCTTGGCAGAGCTGAGACTGGAACATCTAAGCAAAGCGTTTGCCGATCAGATGGTGGTGCGGGATCTCAATCTGACCATTCCGCAGGGGGCGTTTACCGCCCTGTTGGGGCCAAGTGGCTGCGGCAAAACCACCACGCTGCGAATTCTTGCCGGGCTTGAGACATTGAGCGAAGGGCGCTTATGGCTGGGTGACCGCCTTCTTGCAGATAACACGTTGCATACGCCGCCGGAGCAGCGCGATATGGGGATGGTCTTTCAGTCTTACGCGCTGTGGCCGCATATGACGGTTGCCGAGAACGTTGGCTACCCGTTAAAGCTGCGCAACGTGAACGGCGCGGCGCGTCATAAACAAGTGATGGACGCGCTGGAGGTGGTCGAACTGGGTGCTTACGCCGCACGTTCGCCGCAAGCATTAAGCGGCGGTCAGCGGCAGCGCGTGGCGCTGGCGCGCTGTCTGGTCGCAGAACCACAAGTGGTGCTGCTCGATGAACCGCTGGCAAATCTCGACCGCCATCTGCGCGCCACCATGGAACAGACATTCCGTGATTTTCACCGCCGCACTGGCGCGACGTTTGTCTATGTCACCCATGATCAGGCCGAAGCGATGGCGCTCGCCAGCCATATCGCAGTCATGCATCAGGGCGAACTGATGCAGTGGGGCGCACCGCAAACGCTATATCAGCAGCCGCAGAATGATTGGGTGGCGCGTTTCATTGGGAAGGGCAGTGTGCTGATGCTGGCGACGTCCGCCGCAGCGCAACAGCTGGATTGTGCACAGTTACATGCTGGTTTGACACACACGGGCGCAGCTTCCCACCAGCCGGTGCTGGTTCGCCCCGAGCATGTGCAGGTAACGCGTGATGGTCTGAGCGCTGAGGTGCAAAGCTGCATTTATCAGGGCGAGCGCTATTTGCTTGATTTACGCCTGCGTGATGGGCAAACGCTGAGTGCGTTTCATCATGCACCGCTGCAACGCAAACAGGCAGTTGCGGTACGTTTGATGCAGGGCTTGCGTCTGGGCGCAGCGTGAAGTGCGCCGGGCATTTACCCCGGCGCAAAACGTCACTTTTTACTGTACTGCGCAAACCATGCCAGCATCCGTTGCCAGCCATCGGCGGCGGATTCTGCGTGATAGCTTGGGCGATAGTCCGCATTAAACGCGTGACCTGCTTCGGGGTAGACGATGATTTCAGCTTTGGCGTTGGCGGCTCTGAGCGCCTGGCGCATGGTTTCCACACTCTCCAGCGGAATGCCGGTATCCTGAGCGCCATATAAACCAAGCACCGGCGCGGTAAGTTCAGTGGCAATATCCACCGGGTGATGTGGAGAATTGAGCGATTTCTCCCCCACCAGTTTGCCATACCAGGCGACAGCGGCTTTCAACTGCGGATTGTGCGCAGCATACAGCCAGGCGATGCGCCCGCCCCAGCAAAAACCGGTCACCAATAGCTGATGCGCGTTCCCGCCGTTACGCGCCGCCCAACTGGCGACGTGATCCAAATCGGCAAGCACTTGCGCATCCGGTACTTTGCTTACCAGGCCGCTCAGCAGAGTTTGAATGTCGGCGAAATCATTGGGATCGCCCTGGCGAAAATAGAGCTCCGGTGCGATGGCGAGATAGCCTTCCAGTGCCAGCCGGCGGCACAGATCGCGAATATGCTCATGCACGCCGAAAATTTCTTGTATCACAATGACAATCGGCAGTGGGCCTTCGGCATTTTTCGGTCGGGCGTGAAAAGCGGGCATGTTCTCGCCCTGCGTTGGAATAGACGTTTCGCCCGCGATTAAGGCGTCTTCCGGCGTGTGAACAATAGTTGAAGCAAGAGGTGAAGCCGCAGGTGCAAAGCCTGGTGTGTTGTTGGTTGTCATGGCATTCTCCATACCTTTTTTAGCGCTTCAATAACTATAGTCGGGAAGAGTTGCCGCGCGCGCAAATCACCATGCCGTAGACTCTCTTTGCTGCTGAGTTGTGGGATACGTCGTGTTAATGTGATGTAAGTCACTAATTTATGGAAATGAAATGCAATTGGTTTCATTCATGGTGATGTCAGTCACGAAATTATGTCCGTGCCTTCTGTAAAGTATCTTTTTGCCTCTACTGATAAAACCGACCACAGAGGAGTCTGTTATGTCCAAGTCTGATGTTTTTCATCTCGGCCTCACCAAAAACGATTTACAAGGGGCTACGCTGGCCATCGTTCCTGGCGATCCGGAGCGTGTGGAAAAGATCGCCGCGCTGATGGATAAGCCGGTCAAACTGGCATCCCACCGCGAATTTACCAGCTGGCGCGCAGAGCTGGATGGCAAACCGGTTATCGTTTGTTCCACCGGCATCGGCGGCCCGTCAACCTCTATCGCCGTAGAAGAACTGGCGCAGCTTGGCATCCGCACTTTCCTGCGCGTGGGCACCACCGGTGCGATTCAGCCGCACATTAATGTTGGCGACGTGCTGATCACCACTGCGTCCGTGCGCCTTGACGGCGCGAGCCTGCACTTTGCACCGATGGAGTACCCGGCGGTGGCGGATTTTGAGTGCACTACCGCGCTGGTTGCCGCAGCGGATGCGATTGGCGCGACGAAACACATCGGCGTTACCGCCTCTTCTGACACCTTCTATCCAGGCCAGGAGCGTTACGACACCTTCTCTGGCCGCGTGGTGAGCCGCTTTAAAGGTTCCATGGAAGAGTGGCAGTCCATGGGCGTGATGAACTATGAAATGGAATCCGCCACGCTGCTGACCATGTGTGCAAGCCAGGGACTGCGTGCCGGCATGGTTGCTGGTGTGATTGTAAACCGCACCCAGCAAGAGATCCCGAATGCGGAAACCATGAAGCAGACCGAAAGCCACGCGGTGAAAATCGTGGTGGAAGCTGCGCGTCGTCTTCTGTAATTCGCCTTCCCGTTTGCAAAGGCCGACGCGTTCGGCCTTTTCTTTTTGCGTACTGCTTCGCAGGAAAACCCCTTCCAAACTGGACGTTTATACAGCACAATCCTCCGCTATATGGGTTATCACTAAGGGGACGTGGTGGACACTTCAATCATCGTCATGGCAGCCGTTGCGCTGGCGGGTTTACTGGTCGGCTGGCTGGCAGCAAGCTGGCGCGGTGCGCAGCAGCAGGCGGAACTGCTCGCTGAGCAGCGAGATGTCTTTAGCGAACTGAGCGCAGCCCGGCAACAGATAACTCAAAACGAACACTGGCGTGAAGAGTGCGAGTTGCTCAATAACGAGCTGCGTAGCCTGCAACATATCAATAGTTCGCTGGAAGCGGATCTGCGTGAAGTCACCACCCGGCTGGAATCTACCCAGTTACATGCCGAAGAGAAGCTGCGACAGATGCACAGCAGCGAGCAGCGGCTGAGTGAACAGTTTGAAAACCTTGCTAATCGTATCTTTGAGCAAAGCAACCGCCGCGTTGATGAGCAAAACCGGCAAAGCCTGAACGGGCTGTTAACGCCGCTTCGCGAGCAACTGGATGGTTTTCGCCGTCAGGTGCAGGAGAGCTTTGGTCAGGAAGCACGTGAACGCCACACGCTGGCGCATGAGATCCGTAACCTGCAACAACTGAATGCCCAGATGGCGCAGGAGGCGATAAACCTGACGCGTGCGCTGAAAGGCGATAACAAAACCCAGGGTAACTGGGGCGAAGTGGTGCTGACTCGTGTGCTGGAAGCCTCTGGTTTACGTGAAGGCTATGAATACGAAACCCAGGTCAGTATTGAAAATGACCACCGTGCACGGATGCAGCCGGATGTGATAGTGCGTCTGCCGCAGGGCAAAGATGTGGTGATCGACGCCAAAATGACGCTGGTGGCCTACGAACGTTACTTCAATGCCGATGACGATTTTATTCGTGAAGGTGCCTTACAGGAACATATCGCTTCTGTACGTAATCATATTCGCCTGCTTGGTCGTAAGGATTATCAGCAACTGCCGGGGCTTCGCAGCCTGGATTATGTATTGATGTTTATTCCGGTGGAACCCGCCTTTTTGATTGCGCTGGACAGGCAGCCCGAACTGATCACCGAAGCGCTGAAAAATAACATAATGCTGGTCAGCCCGACGACACTGCTGGTGGCGCTACGCACCATTGCCAACCTGTGGCGTTATGAACATCAAAGCCGTAATGCGCAGCAGATCGCGGAGCGGGCGAGCCGCCTGTATGACAAAATGCGCCTGTTCGTTGACGATATGTCGTCCATTGGCCTGGGCCTGGATAAAGCGCAGGAAAATTACCGTCAGGCGATGAAAAAACTGAGTTCCGGGCGCGGCAATTTGCTGGCCCAGGCGGAAGCGTTTCGCGGGCTCGGCGTCGAAATCAAACGCGAGATTAATCCGGAATTGGCGGCGCAAGCACAGGAACAGGACGAAGAGTTCCGTTTGCGTTCCGGGCAAAACGATTCCCTTGATTGCTTTGAAGACAACGCGTTAGATAGCATGGCAGCGGGCGATGAGCCCGAATCGAAGGCTTCTTCGGGTGGTTGAATCGTAGGGCAATCGCCTCCAATCTGATACACTTCACAAACAAATTCTTGAATAGCAGGCACTAAGATGGCGGAAGATTCAAAAGAGACAACACACTTTGGTTTTCAGACCGTCGCCAAAGAAAACAAAGCCGACATGGTGGCGCATGTCTTCCATTCAGTCGCGTCAAAATATGACGTGATGAACGATCTGATGTCGATGGGCATTCACCGTTTATGGAAGCGCTTTACCATTGATTGCAGCGGCGTGCGTCGCGGGCAGAAAGTTCTCGATCTGGCCGGTGGTACGGGCGATCTGACGGCGAAGTTCTCCCGTCTGGTGGGTGAAACCGGCCAGGTCGTGCTGGCAGATATTAACGATTCGATGCTGAAAATGGGGCGCGAAAAACTGCGCAACCTCGGTGTGATCGGTAACGTAGAGTATGTGCAGGCGAATGCTGAAGCCCTGCCGTTCCCGGACAATACCTTCGACTGCATTACCATTTCGTTTGGTCTGCGTAACGTGACGGAAAAAGAGAAAGCGCTGCGCTCCATGTTCCGCGTTTTGAAACCGGGCGGCCGCCTGCTGGTGCTCGAATTTTCCAAGCCAATTATTGAACCGCTGAGCAAAGCTTATGATGCTTACTCTTTCCATGTCCTGCCGCGTATTGGTCAACTGGTGGCAAACGACGCGGAAAGCTATCGCTATCTTGCTGAATCCATCCGTATGCACCCCGATCAGGACACCCTGAAAGCGATGATGCAGGACGCCGGTTTCGAAAACGTCGATTACTACAACATGACGGCAGGTATCGTTGCTCTGCACCGTGGCTACAAATTCTGACAGGAGTGCGTATGCCTTTTAAGCCGATGGTTGCCGCCGGAATTGAACGCGTATTGAATACGTTCTTATACCGTGAAGGCGCGCTGAAACCTGCGCGCCAGCGTTTGCACGGCAAGGTGTTGCGCGTGGTGCTGCAAGAGTTCTCTTCCCCCTTTGTGCTGGCGTTCAGTGAGCGCCAGGTTGATGTATTAGGTGAGTGGGAAGGGGAGGCCGACTGTTCCGTGATTACCCAACTGCGGGTACTGCCGAAGCTGCGTGACCGCCAGCAGTTGACCGCGCTTATTCGCAGCGGAGAGCTTGAGGTGCAGGGCGATATCCAGGTGGTGCAAAACCTGGTCTCGCTGATGGATTTAGCGGAATTCGATCCTGCCGAGATTCTCGCCCCCTGGACAGGGGATATCGCCGCCGAGGGGATCAGTAAATTCCTGCGCGGCGGTGCACGCTTTCTACAACACGGTTTTCAACGCCAGCAACGCTATGTCGCTGAAGTGTTAACGGAAGAGTGGCGCCTTGCGCCGGGTGCACTAGAAGTTGCCTGGTTTGCCGAAGAAACGGCTGCCGTGGAAAGGGCAGCGGATGCCTTAGCCAAACGCCTGGATAAATTGGAGGGCAAATGACGCCTGGAGAATTACGGCGCCTCTATTTCATCATCCAAACCTTTTTAAGTTACGGGCTTGATGAGCTCATTCCCAAAATGCGCATCACCCTGCCGTTGCGGATATGGCGGCGGATGCTGTTCTGGATGCCAAACCGGCACAAAGAAAAATTGCTTGGAGAACGCCTGCGTCTTGCTTTGCAGGAGCTGGGTCCGGTGTGGATTAAATTTGGGCAAATGTTGTCTACTCGCCGTGATTTGTTCCCACCGCTGATTGCCGATCAACTGGCGATGTTGCAGGACCGCGTTGCGCCTTTCGATGGCCGTCTCGCCAAAAAGCAGATTGAAAAAGCGATGGGTGATCTTCCGGTGGAAGCCTGGTTTGATGACTTCGCCATTGAACCGCTGGCCTCTGCGTCCATTGCGCAGGTGCATACAGCCCGGTTGAAAGAGAGTGGCAAAGAGGTGGTGATTAAGGTCATCCGCCCGGACATCCTGCCAGTGATCAAAGCGGATCTGAAACTGATCTACCGCCTGGCGGGCTGGGTTCCCCGTTTGTTGCCAGATGGTCGCCGCCTGCGCCCGCGTGAAGTGGTGCGCGAGTATGAGAAGACGCTGATTGATGAACTGGATCTGCTGCGCGAAGCCGCTAACGCGATCCAACTGCGTCGCAATTTCGAAAACAGCCCGATGCTTTATGTGCCAGAGATCTACTCGGATTATTGCAGCCAAGACATGCTGGTAATGGAGCGTATTTACGGTATTCCGGTTTCCGATATTACGGCGCTGGAGAAGAACGGCACCAATATGAAACTGCTTGCTGAACGTGGTGTTCAGGTCTTTTTCACCCAGGTTTTCCGCGACAGCTTTTTTCATGCAGATATGCACCCGGGTAATATTTTTGTTAGCTACGATCATCCGGAAGATCCGCAATATATCGGTATTGACTGCGGTATTGTCGGTTCGCTGAACAAAGAAGATAAGCGCTACCTGGCAGAGAACTTTATTGCCTTCTTTAACCGCGACTATCGCAAAGTGGCGGAGCTGCATGTGGATTCAGGCTGGGTTCCGCCGGATACCAATGTTGAAGAGTTCGAGTTTGCCATTCGCACCGTTTGTGAGCCGATTTTTGAAAAGCCGCTGGCGGAAATCTCCTTTGGTCATGTGCTGCTCAACCTCTTTAATACGGCGCGTCGCTTTAATATGGAAGTGCAGCCGCAGTTAGTGCTGTTGCAGAAAACGTTGCTCTATATCGAAGGCGTAGGCCGCCAGCTCTATCCGCAACTGGATTTATGGAAAACCGCGAAACCTTTCCTTGAAACGTGGATCAAAGATCAGGTGGGTATTCCAGCGCTGGTCAGAGCGCTGAAAGAGAAAGGCCCATTCTGGATCGAGAAAATGCCGGAAATTCCTGAACTGATCTACAACGGGTTGCAGCAAGGCAAGCACTTGCAGCAAAGCGTGGATAAGATTGCCAGCGAATTACAGGTAAACCACGTTCGGCAGGGGCAATCTCGTTATCTGTTTGGTATCGGCGCGACCTTATTATTGAGCGGCACATTGTTACTGATTAATCGACCAGAGTGGGGTTTAACACCTGCATGGTTAATGGTAGGCGGTGTTCTGGCCTGGTTTGTGGGTTGGTATAAAACACGTTAAGCGAAACGCCGCCAGGGTGGGTCTGGTGCACAGAAGCTGCCAACAAAGAGGCAGCTTAATGGATAAAGTGTATACTGGGGCCTGTTTTTAACATCATCTGTTACAGAGGACTATGTATGGGTGGTATCAGCATTTGGCAGTTGTTGATTATTGCGGTCATCGTTGTGCTGCTGTTTGGCACTAAAAAGCTCGGTTCTATTGGTTCCGACCTTGGCGCGTCCATTAAAGGCTTCAAAAAGGCCATGGACGATGACGATAAAGAGGAAAAGCAGGATAAATCGGCACAAGATGCGGATTTTACGGCAAAGTCTCTCTCCGACAGCAAGACATCCGACGACGCTAAAAAAGACGAAAAACGTCACGACAAAGAGCAGGTGTAATTCGTGTTCGATATAGGTTTTGGCGAACTGTTACTCGTTTTCATCATTGGCCTCGTGGTATTAGGGCCGCAACGGCTACCTGTGGCTGTGCGCACGGTCGCGGGCTGGGTTCGCGCGCTGCGCTCGCTGGCGACGACGGTGCAGAATGAGCTGACGCAGGAACTGAAGCTGCAGGAGTTCCAGGACAGCCTGAAAAAGGTGGAAAAAGCGAGCCTGGAAAACCTGACGCCAGAGTTAAAGCAGTCGATGGATGAACTGCGCCAGGCGGCGGAATCGATGAAACGCTCCTATAGCGCTAACGATGCCGAAAAAGCGAGCGATGAGGCACATACCATCCATAATCCGGTGGTGAAAGATAACGAAGCGCAACATGAAGGCGTTACGCCTGCTGCCGCTGAAAACCAGGCCAGTTCGCCACAGCAGGTCCTTGACGCTGCAGAGACGAAAAAAGCGCCGCAGGTTACTCCTGTGGTGAAAGAGGCCGTGTCGGTTTCCGACTCCATACCTTCTTCAAGTGATAAATCCTGAACATGGCTGTAGACGATACCCAACCGCTGATCGCGCACCTTATTGAGCTGCGTAAGCGTCTGCTGAACTGCATTATCGCCGTTATCGTGATTTTCCTCGCGCTGGTTTACTTCGCGAATGATATCTATCAACTGGTTTCCGCACCGCTCATCAAGCAGATGCCATTGGGCGCGACGATGATCGCTACCGACGTGGCCTCGCCATTTTTTACGCCGATCAAGCTGACCTTTATGGTGTCACTGATCCTTTCCGCGCCGGTCATTTTGTATCAGGTCTGGGCGTTTGTCGCTCCGGCGTTATACAAGCATGAACGTCGCCTGGTGGTGCCGCTGCTGGTTTCCAGTTCGCTGCTGTTTTACATCGGTATGGCGTTTGCCTATTTCGTGGTGTTCCCGCTGGCTTTCGGTTTCCTGACACACACCGCGCCGGAAGGCGTACAGGTTTCCACCGATATCGCCAGTTATCTTAGCTTTGTGATGGCGCTGTTTATGGCCTTCGGCGTTTCATTTGAAGTGCCGGTTGCCATTGTGCTGCTGTGCTGGATGGGCGTGACCACACCTGCCGATCTGCGACAAAAACGTCCGTACGTTTTGGTTGGCGCGTTCGTTGTCGGTATGTTGCTGACGCCACCGGATGTCTTCTCGCAGACGTTACTGGCAATACCGATGTATTGCCTGTTCGAAGTCGGCGTCTTTTTTGCTCGCTTCTACGTCGGCAAGCGCCGCATTCCGGATGAAGAGAACGAAACAGAATCCAGCGAAGAGTAATTACCAGCCGCCCGTCAGGGCGGTTGTTGTATGGGAAAAAGCATGTTTGATATCGGTGTGAATTTAACCAGCAGTCAGTTTGCCAAAGATCGGGATGACACTGTGGCGCGGGCGCAAGCGGCAGGTGTGACGGGTATGCTCATTACAGGAACCAACTTGCATGAAAGCCAGCAGGCACAGCAACTCGCTCAACGCTATCGTCATTGCTGGTCAACTGCTGGCGTGCATCCCCATGACAGCAGTTGCTGGACCGATGAAACCGCAGAAGCGCTCCGCACGCTGGCGGCTACAGCGGAAGTTGTTGCCGTGGGTGAATGCGGGCTGGATTTCAACCGTAATTTTTCGACGCCGCAGGAGCAGGAGTACGCTTTCGACGCGCAACTGTCGCTGGCCGCCGAGCTAAAAATGCCGGTGTTTCTGCACTGCCGAGATGCGCATGAGCGCTTTTTGGCGTTGCTGGATCCGTGGCTGGATAAGTTGCCTGGTGCGGTGCTGCACTGTTTCACCGGCTCGGCGCAGGAAGCGCGAGATTGTCTCGATCGCGGCATCTACTTAGGCATTACCGGCTGGGTGTGCGATGAGCGCCGCGGGCTGGAATTACGTGAAGTGGTTCCGCTGATCCCCGCCGGGCGGCTATTGATTGAAACCGATGCGCCATACTTGCTGCCGCGCGATCTCAAACCAAAGCCTGCGTCGCGGCGTAATGAACCGGCTCTTTTAGGGCATATTCTTGCCGTTATTGCTGAGCTGCGCGGTGAAGATGCCCAGCAGTTGAGTTCGGTAACGGATCAGAATGTGCGGCGGTTATTTGGCGTGGATTTTTAACGCGACTCTCACACCTTGCGAAAGTCGGTATTCTTGACGCTTTGCAGTACCTGCTTGTTAAGCAGGTGGAGTAAGAGCATGGAGCGCGCTTCGCCATCCGGTTCTTTAAAGATCGCCTGTAACCCCTCAAGAGCGCCCTCTGTGATCACCACATCATCGCCTGGATAAGGCGTGTCAGGATCGGTAATCCCTTCTGGTTGATAGAGCGAAAGCTGCTGAATAACGGATTGCGGAACGGTTGCCGGATGCATACCAAAGCGGACGAAATGGCTGACGCCGCGCGTAGCGTTAATCGTGGTGGTATGAATCACTTCAGGATCAAATTCCACAAACAAATAGTTCGGGAAAAGAGGTTCGTTTACTGTTGTGCGTTTGCCGCGCACCATTTTTTCCAGTGCAATCATAGGCGTCAGACAGCTGACCGCCTGGCGTTCTAAATGTTCCTGGGCGCGCTGGAGCTGGCCACGTTTGCAGTAAAGTAGATACCAGGATCGCATAATGACTCTTTTCCGTAAGTTCGGGCGCAAGAATATCAAAACCGCGGCATGATGGCTAAGTTGATTATAACCTGCGCCTAAAGATGTCGTTGTAATTCACGCAGATTTAACAAAAATACAGCAACCGCCGGGCGAACACCGTATAATAAGCCCCTTACCTGGAGGCGATAATAGACCGCATGAAATACAACGACCTACGTGACTTCCTGACGCTGCTTGAGCAGCAGGGCGAGCTGAAACGCATCACTCTTCCGGTTGACCCTTATCTGGAAATGACGGAAATAGCCGATCGCACGTTGCGTGCGGGTGGCCCGGCGTTGTTATTTGAAAATCCCAAAGGCTACACCATGCCGGTGCTGTGCAACTTATTTGGCACGCCGCGCCGCGTGGCGTTAGGCATGGGGCAAGAGGATGTCGGTGCTTTGCGGGAAGTGGGCAAACTGCTGGCGTTCCTCAAAGAACCCGAGCCGCCAAAAGGTTTTCGCGATCTGTTCGATAAACTGCCGCAGTTTAAGCAAGTGCTGAATATGCCGACAAAACGTCTGCGCGGTGCCCCTTGCCAGCAAAAAGTGGTGCAGGGCGATGACGTTGATCTGCGCAACATCCCGATTATGCAGTGCTGGCCGGAAGATGCCGCGCCGCTGATCACTTGGGGGCTAACCGTGACGCGTGGCCCACACAAAGAGCGTCAGAATCTGGGTATTTATCGCCAACAGTTGATCGGTAAAAATAAATTAATCATGCGCTGGCTTTCCCATCGCGGTGGTGCGCTGGATTTCCAGGAGTGGCAGGCAGCGCATCCTGGCGAGCGTTTCCCGATTGCGGTGGCGCTGGGTGCTGACCCGGCCACCATCCTTGGCGCGGTGACGCCGGTGCCGGACACACTCTCTGAATATGCCTTCGCTGGCTTACTGCGCGGCACAAAAACCGAAGTGGTGAAGTGCGTATCAAGCGATCTTGAAGTTCCCGCCAGTGCAGAAATTGTGCTGGAAGGCTATATTGAGCCGGGTGAGATGGCGCCGGAAGGGCCGTATGGCGATCACACCGGTTATTACAATGAAGTCGATAATTTCCCGGTATTTACGGTTACCCATATTACGCAGCGCGAAGATGCGATTTACCACTCTACTTATACTGGCCGTCCGCCAGATGAGCCGGCAGTGCTGGGCGTGGCGCTAAACGAAGTGTTCGTGCCGATTCTGCAAAAGCAGTTCCCGGAAATCGTTGATTTTTACCTGCCGCCGGAAGGGTGCTCCTATCGCCTGGCGGTAGTCACCATGAAGAAACAGTATCCCGGTCACGCCAAGCGCGTAATGATGGGCGTCTGGTCTTTCCTGCGTCAGTTTATGTACACCAAGTTTGTGATCGTGTGCGATGACGATGTTAACGCCCGCGACTGGAATGATGTTATTTGGGCGATTACCACCCGAATGGATCCTGCAAGGGATACGGTTCTGGTGGAAAACACGCCGATTGATTATCTGGATTTTGCCTCACCGGTTTCCGGCCTGGGCTCCAAAATGGGACTGGATGCCACCAATAAATGGCCGGGCGAGACCCAGCGCGAATGGGGCCGCCCCATCAAGAAAGACCCGGAAGTAACGGCAAGAATCGACGCTATCTGGGATGAGTTGGCCATACTGAACGACGAAAATAGACCCGACAGAGAGAGCGCATGACAACCTTAAGCTGTAAAGTGACCTCGGTAGAGGCCATCACTGATACCGTATATCGTGTCCGTTTAGTGCCGGAGGCGGCTTTTTCGTTCCGCGCGGGCCAGTATCTGATGGTGGTGATGGATGAGCGAGACAAACGCCCGTTCTCTATGGCCTCAACGCCGGATCAGCATGATTTTATCGAACTGCATATTGGCGCGTCTGAGCTGAATCTCTACGCCATGGCGGTGATGGATCGCATTCTGAAAGACCGGGAAATCGTTATCGATATTCCGCACGGCGATGCCTGGCTGCGTGACGATGAAGAGCGTCCGATGGTGCTGATTGCCGGTGGTACCGGTTTCTCGTATGTCCGCTCTATTTTGCTGACGTCGCTGGCGCAAAACACGAATCGTGAAATCACCATTTACTGGGGCGGGCGCGAAGAGAAACATCTCTACGATTTAAGCGAGCTGGAAGCGTTGTCGGTGGATCATCCGAATCTGCGTGTTGTGCCTGTCGTTGAGCAGCCGGAAGCAGGCTGGCGTGGCCGCTCTGGCACCGTACTGGCTGCGGTGTTGCAGGATTTCGGTTCGCTGGCCGAGCACGATATCTATATTGCAGGCCGTTTCGAGATGGCGAAAATCGCCCGCGATCTGTTCTGTAATGAGCGCGGTGCGCGTGAAGATCGTCTGTTTGGCGATGCGTTTGCGTTTATCTAAGCCTGTCTTCGCCTTTGTCACTCTAGCCGCGTTGGCTGCCGTCGTTCTCCCCGGTCACATAGTTCACGATGCTGCCGGGGATTAATTCTTTGCCACCTTGCCCTGGTACCAACGGCTTCGATATCGCTTTTCTCTTCACCATCGCTGCGGTGGTTGACTGCCGGATAACAGAAATAAAAAACCCGCCCCTGACAGGCGGGAAGAACGGCAACTAAACCTTCTCTCTACCCTTGTCACCATCGCGGCGTTAACTGCCTTCGTTCACCCCAGTCACACAGTTCACGATGCTCCCGGGGATTCACTCAGGTGCTGCTTTGCTCTGGTGCCAATGGCTTGATTGACCTTTCTCTTTGCCCTTGTTGTGGCTGCCTTCGCTCACCCAGGTCACATAGTTGTCTATGTTCCCTGGGATTCACTCCGTTGCCGCCTTGCTCTGGCATCAATGGTTTCGAGACAGATCCTTTTCCTGCCTGAAGCGTTAAACGCGTTCAAACACCGTGGCGATCCCCTGGCCTAAACCGATGCACATGGTCGCCAGACCAAATTGTGCGTCTTTACGTTCCATCAGGTTCAGCAGCGTGGTGCTGATACGTGTTCCGGAGCAGCCCAGCGGGTGACCAAGCGCAATCGCGCCACCGTTGAGGTTGATCTTTTCATCGATCTGTTCCATAAGGCCCAGATCTTTAATACACGGCAGGATCTGTGCGGCAAACGCTTCATTCATCTCAAACAGGTCGATATCGCTGGCGGTCAATCCGGCTTTTTTCAGCGCCAGTTGAGAAGCCGGAACTGGGCCATAGCCCATGATCGACGGATCGCAGCCAACAACCGCCATCGAACGAATGCGCGCGCGCGGCTTCAGACCCAGCTCACGAGCGCGGCTCTCGCTCATCACCAGCATTGCTGATGCACCGTCTGACAGCGCCGAAGAGGTGCCAGCGGTAACGGTGCCGCTTACCGGATCAAAGGCCGGTCGCAGAGTCGACAGTGCTTCGACCGTGGTTTCCGGGCGGATCACTTCGTCATAGGTAAACTGTTTCAGTACACCGTCTGCATCGTGGCCGCCGGTCGGGATCAATTCATTTTTGAACGCACCGGATTGCGTCGCGGCCCAGGCTCGGGCGTGAGAGCGGGCAGCAAAGGCATCCTGCATTTCGCGGCTGATACCGTGCATGCGCGATAACATTTCAGCGGTCAGCCCCATCATCCCCGCCGCTTTTGCGACGTTACGGCTCATGCCCGGATGAAAATCAACGCCGTGACTCATCGGTACGTGGCCCATATGTTCCACGCCGCCGACCATACAAACCTGCGCATCGCCGGTCATGATCATGCGTGCAGCGTCGTGTAACGCCTGCATTGAGGAGCCGCACAGGCGGTTAACCGTTACGGCCGGTACAGAATGTGGAATTTCAGCCAGCAGCGCGGCGTTACGGGCAATATTGAAGCCCTGTTCCAGCGTCTGCTGTACGCAACCCCAGTAAATATCGTCGATAGCGCTTGCGTCCAGCGCCGGGTTACGCGCCAGCAGGCTACGCATCAGATGAGCGGAAAGGTCTTCCGCCCGGACATTGCGAAATGCGCCGCCTTTTGAACGGCCCATCGGGGTGCGAATCGCATCGACAATGACAACGTGTTCCATTGTGACTCCTTAAGCCGTTTTCAAATCGCCCACCGGGCGCGCAGGTTCAACCGCAGGATAGTAAGGTTCGTTGTGACGCGCTTTTTCACGCAGCCCCGCCGGAACTTCATACAGCGGGCCAAGGTGCTGATAATGCTGCGTCATATCGAGGTATTTCGCGCTGCCGAGCGTATCCAGCCAGCGGAACGCGCCGCCGTGGAACGGAGGGAAGCCCAGGCCGTAAACCAGCGCCATATCTGCTTCTGCGGGGCTGGCGATAATGCCTTCTTCAAGGCAACGTACCACTTCGTTGATCATTGGGATCATCATGCGCGCGATAATTTCGTCATCGCTGAAATCGTGTTTGCCTTTGCTGATTTCCGCCAGCATGCTGTCCACGGCGCTGTCTTCTTCTTTCTTCGGTTTGCCTTTGCTGTCTTCTTTATAGCGCCAGAAACCGAGGCCATTTTTCTGCCCAAAACGGTTGGCGTCGAACAGCGCGTCAATCGCATCGCGATAATCTTTCTGCATCCGTTGTGGGAACCCAGCCGCCATCACTGCCTGCGCGTGATGCGCGGTATCAATGCCGACAACATCGAGCAGATAGGCCGGGCCCATCGGCCAGCCGAACTGTTTTTCCATCACTTTGTCGATTTTGCGGAAATCCGCGCCGTCGCGCAGCAACTGGCTGAACCCGGCAAAGTAGGGGAACAGCACGCGGTTAACAAAGAAGCCAGGGCAATCGTTGACCACAATCGGCGTTTTGCCCATCTTGCTCGCCCAGGCCACCACTTTCGCGATGGTGTCGTCAGAGGTTTTCTCGCCGCGAATGACCTCAACCAGCGGCATACGGTGTACCGGGTTGAAGAAGTGCATGCCGCAGAAATTCTGCGGGCGCTTCAGTACGCTCGCCAGTTCACCGATCGGAATGGTCGAGGTATTGGAGGCCAACACGGTATCCGGGCGAACCTTGTCTTCTGTTTCCGCCAGTACCGCTTTTTTCACTTTCGGGTTTTCTACCACCGCTTCCACCACCACATCGACACGCTCAAAACCAGCGTATTCCAGCGTCGGCTGAATAGTAGCAATCACGTTCGCCAGCTTCAGGCCATCGATCTTGCCGCGCTCAAGTTGCTTATTCAGCAGCTTGCCCGCTTCATTAATGCCAAGCGCGAGGGATTTCTCGTTGATATCCTTCATCAATACCGGCACGCCTTTCCAGGCCGACTGGTAAGCGATACCGCCGCCCATGATGCCTGCGCCAAGCACCGCAGCATGTTTGGGGGTTTCAATATCTTTGGTGAGTTTTTTCGCTTTGCCTTTCACATACTGGTCATTGAGGAAAATGCCGACCAGCGCGCAGGCTTCATTGGTATGAGCGAGTGGAACAAAGCTCTGGTTTTCCAGTTTCAGTGCTTCTTCGCGGCCAAATCTGGCGGCGGCTTCAATGGTTTTAACCGCAGTGATCGGTGCCGGGTAGTGTTTCCCGGCGGTTTGCATCACCATGCCTTTGGCGATGGTAAAGCTCATGGCGGCTTCAATTTTACTCAGCTTCAATGGCTCCAGCTTCGGCTGGCGTTTGGCTTTCCAGTCGAGATCGCCATTAATCGCCTGACGCAGAATCGCCACCGCGCCATCACGCAATTTCTCCGGTTTGACGATGCCATCAACCAGGCCGATTTTCAGTGCTTGTTCCGCGCCGACATCTTTCCCGGCGGCGATGATCTCCAGTGCGCTATCGGCGCCCAACAGACGCGGCATACGCACCGAGCCGCCAAAGCCTGGCATGATGCCGAGTTTGGTTTCCGGCAGGCCAATGCGCAGATCCGGTGTGGCTAAGCGGTAGTCTGTTGCCAGTACACATTCGCAGCCACCGCCGAGGGCATAGCCATTCACGGCGGAGATTGTCGGAACGGGCAGATCTTCCAGGCGATTAAAGACGCTGTTAGCAAAGTGCAGCCATTGGCTCAACTGTTCTTCCGGGACCAGGAACAGGGAGAGGAATTCGGTGATGTCGGCACCGACAATAAAGGCCGCTTTTTCTGAGCGCAGCAGCAGCCCTTTTAAATCTGATTGCTTTTCCAGCACGCCCAACGCTTCGCCAAGGCTGGCGACGGTAGCGGTATCAAGCTTGTTAACTGAGCCAGGCGCATCAAACACCAGTTCGGCGATGCCATCTTCCAGCCAGTCGAGGTACAGGTTATTGCCTTTGTAGAGCATGTCAGTCTCCTGAATCCAGCGGTGATCTGGTCGTACCAGATGAAGCGGAGTGTGGTTTTTATGTTAAAAAAATGCAAATAACTCATTAAAAAAATGCAGCGCCGATCACGCTCGGCGGAAATCACTCAGTTGTGGACAGGTGTGCTAAGATGCGAAAACTTGAGGTCACAAGAAACAAAAGGAAAAACGATGGACTCACTGGCTGAACTTTATAAAAATCATATTGTTACTTTGCAGGAACGCACACGTGATGTGCTGGCGCGGTTTAAACTCGACGCGTTACTTATTCACTCCGGCGAGTTGTTTAATGTCTTTCTTGATGACCACCCTTACCCGTTTAAAGTGAACCCACAATTTAAAGCCTGGGTGCCGGTCACGCAGGTGCCGAATTGCTGGCTGCTGGTTGATGGTGTGAATAAACCGAAGCTGTGGTTTTACTTGCCGGTGGATTACTGGCACAACGTGGAACCGTTGCCGACCAGTTTCTGGACCGAAGAAATTGACGTTATTGCGCTGCCGAAAGCGGACAGTATTGGCAGCCAACTGCCAGCCGCGCGCGGCAACATTGCCTATATTGGGCCGGTTGCGGAACGCGCCTTAAATCTTGATATCGCCGCAAGCAATATCAACCCGAAAGGGGTGATCGATTACCTGCATTATTACCGTGCGTATAAAACCGATTATGAACTGGCGTGCATGCGTGAAGCGCAGAAGACGGCGGTGATTGGTCATCGCGCAGCGCATGAAGCGTTCCAGTCTGGCATGAGCGAGTTCGACATCAACCTCGCCTATCTGACCGCCACCGGCCATCGAGATACTGACGTGCCTTATGGCAACATTGTGGCGCTGAACGAACACGCTGCTGTCCTGCATTACACGAAGCTCGACCACCGCGCACCGGCGGAAATGCGCAGTTTCTTGCTGGATGCTGGTGCGGAGTACAACGGCTATGCCGCTGACCTGACGCGCACTTGGGCGGCGAACAGCGACACCGATTACGCGCAACTGGTGAAAGACGTCAACGATGAACAACTGGCGCTGATTGCCACCATGAAAGCGGGTGTCAATTACGTGGAGTACCATGTGCAGTTCCATCAGCGTATCGCGAAATTGCTGCGTCGCCACCAAATCATTACGGATATCAGTGAAGAAGCCATGGTTGAGGAGGATATTACCGGGCCGTTTATGCCGCACGGTATTGGCCACCCTCTTGGTTTGCAGGTGCATGATGTCGCCGGTTTTATGCAAGATGACAGCGGTACGCATCTGGCTGCGCCATCGAAATACCCGTATCTGCGCTGCACACGCGTGATGGAACCGCGCATGGTGCTGACCATCGAGCCGGGTATCTACTTTATTGAGTCGCTGTTGGCGCCTTGGCGCGATGGCCCGTTCAGCAAGCACTTCAACTGGCAGAAGATTGATGCGCTGAAACCGTTTGGCGGCATTCGTATTGAAGATAACGTGGTTATCCACGAAAACAGCATTGAAAACATGACGCGGGACCAGAAGCTGGCGTAATGGAGAGCTGGCTGATCCCGGCGGCACCGGTCACCTTTAGTGAGGAGATCAAGAAGAGCCGTTTTATTACCCTGCTGGCGCATACGGATGGTGTCGACGCAGCAAAAGCGTTTGTCGACGCCGTTCGGGCAGAACACCCGGACGCGCGTCACCACTGTATGGCGTGGGTCGCAGGCGCGCCGGATGATTCGCAGCAGTTAGGCTTTTCTGACGATGGTGAACCGGCGGGCACGGCGGGTAAACCGATACTCGCGCAGTTGATGGGCAGCGGTATCGGAGAAATTACCGCCGTCGTGGTGCGATATTATGGCGGCGTGCTGCTGGGAACCGGTGGGCTGGTGAAAGCTTACGGTGGCGGTGTGCAGCAGGCGTTAAGCCTTTTAACCACCATCCGCAAAACGCCATTAACCGAATATACTTTGTGGTGCGATTACGCACAGCTCGCCGGAGTTGAAACGCTGCTTGGGCAATTTGAGGGGAAAATTGTCGCAAGTGAGTATCAGGCTTCCGTGCATCTGCGAGTGGCGCTTCCTCACAGCAGACTGGACGCATTTTCAGCAAGGCTTGCTGATTTTAGTCGTGGCGCATTGCAATTGTTAAAAACTGAAGAATAATCCCCCACCTGATTTTCTGAACACCTAAGGAAGCGGCAGAGATGCAATTTCGCGCCATAACCCGAATCGTTGGACTGCTGGTTATCCTCTTTTCCGGAACGATGATCTTACCCGGACTGGTTGCCCTTATTTACCGTGACGGTGCGGGTCGTGCATTTACCCAGACCTTTTTCGCTGCGCTGGTGATTGGCTCCATGCTGTGGTGGCCGAACCGTCGGGAGAAAAAGGAACTGAAATCCCGCGAAGGCTTTTTGATCGTCGTGCTGTTCTGGACCGTGCTGGGGAGTGTGGGTGCGCTGCCGTTTATTTTCTCGGAAAGCCCGAACCTGACGGTGACTGACGCTTTTTTTGAATCGTTCTCTGGCCTGACGACAACAGGGGCGACTACGCTGGTAGGGTTGGACTCGTTGCCGCATGCCATCCTTTTCTACCGCCAGATGCTGCAATGGTTTGGCGGGATGGGGATCATCGTGTTGGCGGTTGCGATACTGCCGATTCTGGGCGTGGGTGGGATGCAGCTTTACCGCGCGGAGATGCCCGGGCCGCTGAAAGATAACAAAATGCGCCCGCGTATTGCCGAAACGGCGAAAACGCTGTGGCTTATTTATGTGCTGCTGACCGTGGCTTGTGCGTTGGCGCTGTGGTTTGCCGGGATGCCCGTTTTTGACGCTATCGGCCATAGCTTCTCGACCATCGCCATTGGCGGCTTTTCGACACATGATGCCAGCGTGGGTTACTTCAATAGCCCAACCATCAACACTATCATTGCTATCTTCTTATTGATCTCTGGTTGTAACTACGGCCTGCACTTCTCTTTACTGAGCGGGCGCAGCCTGAAAGTTTACTGGCGCGATCCTGAATTCAGAATGTTTATCGGTGTGCAACTGACGCTGGTGGTGATCTGCACCGTGGTGCTGTGGTTCCACGATGTTTACAGCTCCGCAGTGACGACGGTGAACCAGGCTTTCTTTCAGGTGGTGTCGATGGCGACAACTGCTGGGTTTACCACTGACAGTATTGCGCGCTGGCCGCTGTTCTTGCCGGTGTTGCTATTGTGCTCGGCGTTTATTGGTGGCTGTGCGGGTTCTACCGGTGGTGGTTTGAAAGTGATCCGCATATTGCTGCTGTTCAAACAGGGTAACCGCGAGCTGAAACGTCTGGTGCACCCGAATGCGGTTTACAGCATTAAGCTTGGGAATCGCGCATTGCCGGAACGTATTCTTGAAGCGGTGTGGGGGTTCTTCTCTGCCTATGCGCTGGTGTTTATTGTCAGCATGCTGGCGATTATCGCCACGGGCGTGGATGACTTTTCTGCTTTCGCTTCGGTTGTCGCCACGCTGAATAACCTGGGGCCAGGGCTGGGCGTGGTTGCTGATAACTTCGCGAGTATGAATCCGGTGGCGAAGTGGATCCTCATCGCGAATATGCTGTTTGGTCGTCTTGAAGTCTTCACATTGTTGGTTCTGTTTACCCCAACCTTCTGGCGCGAATAAGGGAGCGTGACGTGAAAACATTGATTCTATTTTCAACCAGAGATGGGCAAACTCGGGAAATCGCTGCTTATCTGGCGTCCGAGCTGAAAGAGCTTGGTGTCTATGCCGATGTGGTGAACCTGAACCGTACGCCAGATATAGAATGGGATAACTATGAGCGTGTGGTGATTGGTGCGTCTATCCGTTACGGCCATTTCCATCCGGCGCTGGCGAGCTTTGTGAAAAAGCACCTGCAGCAGTTGAATGCGCTACCGAGCGCGTTCTACTCCGTTAACCTTGTTGCGCGTAAGCCTGAGAAAAGTTCTCCGCAAACCAATAGCTACACGCGCAAATTTTTACTCTCTTCACCGTGGCAGCCAGATCAGTGCGCGGTATTTGCCGGTGCACTGCGTTACCCACATTATCGTTGGTATGACCGCTTGATGATTCAACTGATTATGAAGATGACCGGCGGCGAAACCGATCCCACCAGAGAAGTTGTCTATACCGACTGGCAGCATGTAGCGAGTTTTGCCCGCGAAATCGCTCAATTAAAATGCAAATCGACCGATTAGCGGCCGTTGCGACTGAAAATTAAGCGAACGAAAACTTTTTTTAAATTTATACTTGTCAGCGGAAATTAACTCCCTATAATGCGCCTCCACTGACACGGCACAC
>NZ_SJOP01000021.1 GCF_004331415.1 Kosakonia quasisacchari | reverse complement strand
CCCTTCACCACGCGGATCGGGAGTAAAGACCAGCGAGCGGGCATCGGGGCGGACAGCGCGGTCGTCATTGTTGTTTTGCGGGCCGGTGTATAGAGAGCCAGTGGGAATATCCCGGCGGTCCCGTTTCTCAATGCCAGGATCTTGTCTGTTTTCCACCGGTGTATTAATAATGGCAGGGGTTAATGGGTTAATTTTCATTGTAGGGCTCCTTCACGATCTTTGAACGAGGTTATTTCTGTGCTTCGGTCTTCCTGGCTATATAAATTTCGATATAAGCACCAGGTGATATAGGCGAGTTGGGGTAAGGGACGATCATGATATTTTCATCGTTATCACAATCGGCATCATGAAATACAACAGATTGCTGCCCCGCGTTTTTTATTAATGATGAAGAAATGGTATATTCTTGCGTTGCCAGCGATTTAACGTTTCCAGCCAGCACGGTCAGTGGCCAGTTAATATCGCAAACATCCTCAATGGTTATATCATCGATAGTGGGTGATGCACCGGGTGAAATACTGCCGCTGGATAGTCTGGTGATATCATCGAAGATCCGCTTATACATTTTTTTGGAAAACGAACCACCATATTCTGCTGCGGTTTTTCTTACCTTGCCTTTTTCTTTATTAGCATCCTTTTGGATGATTTTCGGCGTAATGATAATAAACCGTTGCCGATTTTCACTTTCCCGCAAGTTGACGCCGGTATTCTTTTTCTCATGTACAGATAATCCGCCAATGATTAACGAATCACCCTCATCGACCGTTACCAGCGTGCTGAGATTGCCCGTCTTGTTGTTATTTTCAAGCGACGGCGTTGTCCCTTTGTTATACATATTGACTTTTATCTGCAACGCTTCCTGTTTGTCACTGGCGATAACACGGGGTGTAATTTGCAACACCGCACCGTTGGATGCAGTAGAAAGCGTGTCATCTTTTGTCGCTTGTCGATTTTGATTACTAAAATTAAAGACAGCCGGAAAATTCTCCATCGTTGTCAGTGAAGGGCGAGCGGTTAACGACGCGCCGCCTTGTTCGACAATTTTTTGAATTTCAGCCTGAAATCGTTTCATCTCCTGCGCGTTAAGGACAGATTTGTTGCCGTTAATAACCTCATCGTAAACGCTGCCTCTGCGGCTTAACCGTTTTTCCTGCATGCCGGTATTGAGAACCTGGCGGTTATCCATGTCGATAACCAGCGTGTCGATGGCGACCGATCTCAGTGGCACATCGAGTTTTTCAATGAGCTGCGCATACTCATTCCTTTTGGCGGGGTTGTCCTGAATGAGGATTGCATTGCTGCGTGTACTGACCACGATTTTCGGTTTGTCATCGGTGGACGCGGGCAGTGCGGGCGCCAGTGAAATGCGGTCAGTCAGTGCTGAAAACGACGCGCCTAATCGGTTATTAAACGGGTTTTTGCTCTCACCGGCATCGAGTGCGCCTGGATAATTGTACCGTTGAAGCTGTGGCGAGGATTTTTTTGCATCTAATAACTCCGATAATATTGTGCCAACGCCTGGAATGGTGATCAGTTCATTTTGATATTCAACCCGGATATCGGCCGCCTCTGCGAACCGTAAAGGAAAGAACATGGTTTCGAAAGCGCCCTCTTTGTTTTTATTGGCATCAGGCTGCTCAGCAAACATCTTTATTAAGTTGACATATTCGGTGGGGCCACTTACCAATATTTCGGCGCTCTCCGGCAGTTCTCCCCAGCCAAATCGTTTTTCTAACAGACCTATATCAGTCAATGCTTTTTTAAGGCTATCAATCGACTCACCAGAGACTTTAATTTTTAGCGATTGCTGATCCGTTTTACTGCTGACGTATAATTTATCCTCGAAAATAAACCACTGTAAGTTATATTCAAGCGCCAGACGTTCAATAAATTGCTGAGCGGTATTGGCGCGTAGTTTATTCTTTACCTCTGCCGAAATCTTTGGATCTATAACCAAACGTAGTGAAAAGGCATGAGCAAAATCCTCCAATACTTTATTTAACGGTGCAGGGGTGTTTTGGTAAGAGAATTCACCACTATTTAATACGGCGGGCACAGCCGCAACGGCATGTTGATTTATAAAAACTGTTAATAATATCAGGGTTAGCGTTGCGCATCGTTTATATAACCTGGTGCAATGCGAAATAGGTGAATAAAAAACACGCCAGTATAATTTCATCCATGTCACCTGTTGGCTTATCGACCATCGTTAATAATTGAGCGAGCCAGGTTGTGATTGAGCGTCACTTCCTGGTTCGCAGCCCAGGTGGCTGAAGAATATTGTTTCATATGCTGATGGAACGTGAGCCAGTCGCCCATTGACATGCCGTTCATGTTTTTTGCTGAGGTCTGAAAATCACTGCTGGCTTGTTTGAATTTACTATCTAACTGGCTACGCACCGAGTCCATTTTTAGCATATCCATTATTCCCTTTTTTATTTATAAAGACGCAGGTCTGGCCGGAAACCAAACAGCATGACACTGGCGCGTTGTTCACCGAAACGGGCAATTCTGGGTAAGAAAGCCCATTGTTCACCGCCGAGATATTTAGCAATTCTTTGGCTGGCAAGGTTAGAAGCCATAATCCACGCGACCATAGTTTCAAACCCATATTCACGGCCAAGCAGCAGCGCCGCCAGCCCAAGATGAACGCCAATGCCGCTGCCACAGCGATCCGCGCGAACATACAAGGCAATTTCCCCGGTTTGCCGACAAGCTAATGTTCCCCAGCTAAAGCGGTTGATTGACAGCCATGCGACGATTTCCCCATCGCGCTCCAGTACATACACCGGCAATTTGTCTTGTTGATAAAGTTCGATATAAAAACCCAGCTCTTTTACGGTGATCAGTCTTGTTACGGGAGAATTAGCGCCGGTATTCGCTGTCTCATTAAAAATCATGGTCATGGCTTCAATATCGCTTTTTTGCGCAACTCTTAGCCCGCGAGGCAAGCGCTTTAAGATCCGCTCATCTAATTTTATTTCCATTAATTACCCTTCTTCCTGATTATTCTTGAGTATTTTACGGACTCTGGAGAGCCTGGAACGTATTGTTCCAATGGGAATGCCTAATTGCTCGGCAGCGTCGTGATAACTGGTATCTGAATCCATAATATGGTAGATGACGCTTTGCATTTTGAGCGGCAACTTATCGACCATGGCAATGGTTTCAGAAAGTTGTATTTTATGTTCGTTGATATAATCAGGGTTGAATATCTGATCGGAAATTAAAAAATTGACATCATCCAGTGCCACCGTCTCAGGTTTACTAAATGTCTTTTTAAAATGATTACGTACCAGATTAGATGCAATACCAAATAACCAGGTTTCTTTACTGGACGCGCCAATAAACTTATGTTGATTGCGAAATGCTTCAAGGTAAGTCATTTGTACAAGGTCATCTACATCACTCTGATTGTAAACCCGACGACTGATGAATTTCCTGAGTCTGGTCGTGGTGTTTGTGACTAACTCATCTATATCGAATGAACTTTTATACATCGATTCATTATTAACGCTGATGGGTAACTTCCCCATAAAAATTCCCTTTATATTATCCATTTATTGCTTGTTCACTTATGAGTGGCAATTAAATGCAAATCTGCCTGGTTGGCTTGAAGATTATTTTAAATATGCATAAATAGAGTCAGGGTTTTTTATTCTATGTGCGTCGTAGGGAAGGTAATCATTTTCCCCATAATGCTTGATGTTTTTTTTAAACATTTTCTTTTGTACAGATTTACGTGTTATGCACACTAATGAAGATGCGTTGCCTTTTGCGTTGATTTGAAAAGTGTCGATTGCCGGAGTGTTATCTCATTCTGGGGGATTATCGATGCTTAATAAAAGTGACTTATTCGCTCAATATCAATATATGTGGTGTTCATGAGAATGTTTTTCACGAAGCTGGCTGTGAGAATGGTTAACCAGACTGAGCTCATTGGTGCGGTTATCGTCATGACGATTGTCTTTATGATGGTTTTACCACTGCCGGTTTTTATTATTGATACGGCGTTGTCACTGAATATCTGTATTGCCACGTTGCTGGCCATCCAGGCATTATTTATGCCACATCCGCTGGCTTTTTCTACGTTTCCGGCAGTTTTACTGCTGACAACCATGTTCCGCCTTGCATTATCTGTTGCCACGACCCGCATGATTTTATTGCAGCATGATGCAGGTCATGTCGTTGAAACGTTTGGCAATTTTGTCGCCGGTGGCAACCTGGCTGTCGGGTTGGTTATCTTTTTGATTCTGACGCTTGTTAACTTCCTGGTCATTACTAAAGGGGCTGAGCGCGTTGCGGAGGTTTCTGCGCGTTTTAATCTGGATGCGATGCCCGGTAAGCAGATGGCCATTGATAGCGATTTACGCTCGGGCCTGATTGATACTGCAGATGCCAGGGTTCGACGCGAACAGTTGACGAAAGAGAGCCAGCTTTTTGGCACCATGGATGGTGCGATGAAATTCGTCAAAGGTGACGCTATTTCCGGGATTATCATCGTTTTTATTAACTTAATCGGCGGTTTTTCCGTTGGCATTTTGCAACACGGAATGTCCGCCGCCGACGCCATGCATATCTACTCGATTTTAAGCATTGGTGATGGCCTGGTGGCGCAGATCCCGGCGCTGCTGATCTCGCTGGCTGCGGGCATTATTATTACGCGCGTCAATTCCGATAATGCGGCCTCCGGCGTAAATATTGGCGGTGAGATAATCTGGCAGTTAACGCGCCATCCAAAAGCCTGGATCTATTGCGGCATTATTATGGCGCTGTTTGCGGTGGTGCCAGGCATGCCAGCAATGCTTTTCACCACCCTGAGTTTGCTCTGCCTGACGTTAGCCTTCCTGCTTACCCGGCAACAAAAGAGCATGATGGAAATGGCCGGGCAGCCTAATCCCTCTTTTGTCGGCGCTGAGCCAGATAATGCGACAGAACTGATGGGTTATGAAAATGTTCGCCGCTTTTTTCCGCTGCGCCCCTACCTGATGCAATTTCACCCACAGCATCAGCAACAGCCGGAGTTTGAACAACTGCTGCAGCGCATGTATGCGTTACGCAACGACGCTGTTTTTGAATATGGCCTCACACTGCCCTCTTTCGAGCTTGAAGGTAATGAGCAGCTTGCGCTCGATGAATTTCGTTTTTGCGTGTATGAAGTGCCGGTTATTCGCGCAACGTATGATGCCAACAAGCGCGCCGTCAAAGCCGCGCTGGTTGCTGAAGATGACGGTACGCCAGGGCTTGAAGAGCGTGAAGAGCAAACCTTGCGATGGTTTGATGTTGACGATCACCGCTTATCTCAGTACGAGAATGAACAGCGCACTTCTGGCGATCTGATCCTCGCCAGGATACAGCGGGCCATCTTGTCAACGGGGTGGAAATTTGTCGGCTTACAAGAGAGCAAAGCGTTGGTTGACTGGCTGCGAAGTGAGCAGCCTGAGTTGGCCGATGAACTCGAAAGATGTTTGCCTATCGCGTGGTTTTCGGCGGTATTGCAGCGGCTGGCCGCTGAACATGTCACCCTGCGACCGCTGCGCCTGATTGCCGAGACATTGATTAAAAATAGCCGCCATGAATCCAACCTGATGGTGTTAACCGAGCAGGTTCGCCACGCGCTGAGAGAGCAGATTTGTTACCAGTACAGCCAAAATGAAACGCTGAATAGCTGGTTACTGGCGCCCGCCACGGAAGCGGTGTTCCGCCAGGCATTAAACGCGGCGGGTGCGCAGCCGATGACGCTCTCTTCGGTTATGCATGAAGCGTTACTTTCCCGTTTAGCGCAGTGCTTTCCTGCCGATGAAGACATCCCTTGCGTGCTGCTTGTCGAGCCTGAGTTGCGTGGCCCGCTTTCCGGTCTGCTACGGGAGTCGTTCACGCCTGTTCCGGTGCTTGCCTTTTCGGAGCTTATTCCATCGATAAAAGTCCAGATTCAGGGGCGAATTGATCTTGATGCAGAAACCCACGAACCCGCAGAACATGCAGCAGATTGAGGGAAAGTATCGTGCTCTATGAACTGAGAGTGCTTAGCGGCCTGAATAGCGGTGCACTGTTACCTTTAACCGGTACACAGTGGTTAATTGGATCATCGCCCGATGCGGACATGGTTTTATACGACGCGGCGATTGCGCAAAACCATTGCCAGCTGCGTACAACGGATAACGGCTGGCAAGTGGAAGCCCTGCAAGGTGCGGTGCTGACGAATGAGGGGCGTCGGGTCGAACAAATCGATAGCCTCGAACCCGGTACGCCATTCTCGCTGGCGGGGATTTGGTTATGTGTGGCGCAGTCAGACACGCCTTGGGAAACGGAAAGTCCCCCATCTGCGCAAGCAGACAGCCAACAGAGTTCGTATGCGCCGGTCGCTGAAAGACCGCGCCGTCGAGTAAATAAAGTGGTGGCTGCGGTTTGTTTTTTCCTCGCGATAGGCGCCTTCGGAGTAGGCAGTTTTTCCGGTAAGGACGAGCGGCCGGAGGATATTTCAATGCCGGTGTCGAAGCCGCAGAAAACGTTTCTTGAATCCGCCGCGCAAACCCGCGAAATGTTGGCGTCACTGCTTCAGCAGGCCGGTTTAGGGCAACGCGTCGATCTGGAGATAACCGGCAATGACGACATCATTTTGCATCTTGTCGGCGATGATAAGTTACAGATTGAAACGCAGGCGCTACTGCAACATTTTGCGCAGCGTTACCAAAGTGCTGCGCAAATCTCCGTGGATATAGTTCAGCCGCCGCCACCGCTGCCTTTTCGCATTGCTCTTGTTGTAAAGGGTGAATCCCCGTATATCGTGACCGACAACGGGCTGCGGGTGTTTATCAATGACGAGATTAATGGCATCAAACTTCTCGGCATTAACGAAGAAAAGCTGATCTTTCAGGGCAAAACACGCTTTGAGGTGCCCTGGTGAGCGACGGCTGGCAAGAGGAACTAGCTCGCTGGCAGCAGGCTGCGCAACGCCAACTTGAGCAGACAGAGCCGGTAAATGTTATCGGCTCGGTGACAGGAATTAGCGGCATCGTTTTACAGTGTCATCTTCCGGGCGCGCGGTTAGGCGACTTATGTCTTTTGCCGCGTCCTTCAGGCGACACAATTATGGCTGAAGTGATTGGTTTTGATTCGCAAGAGGTTTCTCTTGCCGCACTCGATACGCTGGAGGGAATTAAGCCTGGTTCAGAGGTCTACCCATTAGGCTTGCCTCACAGTATTCATGTCTCGCCAGCGCTGAAAGGGTGCGTATTCGATGGGTTTGGTCGCGCCCTTGATGGGCAAGGCCGGGCTGCTTTCGTCGACACCTTAACTGCACAAGCCGTTCCGGTCATGCATAACGCCACGCTTGCCACCGATCGCCTGTGTATTGATACGCCGCTTTACACCGGGCTAAGCAGTATCGATGGCTTGTTGACGTTGGGCGCAGGCCAACGGGCGGGGATTTTTGCCGGTGCGGGATGCGGTAAAACAACGCTGCTGGCGGAGCTGGCGCGAAACATCCCTTGTGACACCATTGTCTTTTGCCTGACGGGTGAACGTGGGCGCGAGCTGCGTGAGTTTATGGACCGGGAGCTTGATGAAGCGCTACGTCAACGCACCGTGCTGGTGTGCGCCACTTCGGATCGCAGCAGCATGGAGCGTGTGCGTGCTGCGTTTACTGCCACCGCCATCGCCGAAGGGTTTCGCCAGCGCGGGGAATCCACATTGCTAATTGTTGATTCGCTGACACGTCTTGCCCGCGCACAGCGCGAAATCGGTCTTGCCAACGGTGAACCGCCGGGGCGCAATGGCTTTCCTCCTTCGGTTTACAATTTGCTCTCGAGGCTGGTTGAACGCAGTGGACGTACCCGGCAAGGCACCATTACCGCGCTTTATTCGGTACTGGTTGAACAAGATTCCATGCAAGATCCGATTGCCGATGAAGTGCGTTCTTTAGTGGATGGGCATATTCTCCTTTCGCGCAAACTGGCCGATCAGGGGCATTATCCCGCCATTGATGTTGCCGCCAGTCTGAGTCGGGTCATGAATACTATTACGGGAACTGAACAGCAAGCTATTGCCACACATATAAGGCAATTAATGACGGCCTATGCCGATATTGAAATGTTAATTCGCCTGGGAGAATACCAGACTGGCAGCGATCCTTTTACCGATTACGCTGTCGGGATTAAACCCGCACTGGATAATATTCTCAAACAATCATTACGCGCGCCGCGAGCGCCTGAAATAACCTTAAATCAATTACGTGAGGTAGTGGCGAATGCTCCGGAACCACAAGGTGTTTTATAACGAAGAGGATGAAAACGTCTCAGGTGAATCGTTAAAATTTAATACGCTGCTGCGCCAGCTATTATCGCTTTATCATTACCGGATGGTAAAAACGGAGTTGGCGTGGTTAAAACAAAAGCGCGTAATGGTAAAAATGGCACAACAACTTGACGCGCTTAATCACCATTCCCAACACATCGCCCAATTAAATCGCGATTACTTTTCCGTGATGAGCGGTCGTCATACACAGCGCGCTTTATCGTTAATGGATATGCGAAAGTGGCTTGAAAAAGAAGAAGCAATGGTGCGGCAGTTGCAAGACGTCATGTTGCTGATTAAACAGCAAGAAAGTGATTACACGCGCCAATGCGATGAGGTCGCGGAGCATTTCCAGCAGGTTATCGAGAAAAGAAAACGGCAAGAGAAGTTTCGTTTTATCCTTGAACATCTGCATGCCATTTAGTGTTGGGCAAAGAGTCATTATTGATGAATAAAGCTGCGCTGTTATTTCCTCCTGTCAGTAAAGATGAGGTCATCGCCCGGCAATATCTGGATCGACAACCGATATTGAATTTTCAACTTAATGGCCAGAAAAGGCAGTTACGACTCTTTCCATTGCAGGCGGAAGAAAGATTGCCGAATAAACCGATATGTTTTTCCAGTCAATACGGGAAATTACGCTTTTATAATGCGGAGCCTTTGCTGAGCCAGTTATCGCTTTGTCCATTATTGGCCGAAAATAATAATACCTCGGCACAGTGGTATTGGGATGTGTATAACGCCGCGCTCAGTCAGGAAATTAAACATATATTGGGTTACTTACAGCCTGCTCAGGAAAGCCATGAGCCGGAAATCTATTGTTGGATTGAAATAAAAAACAGCGAGCAACACGAAAAAGGGTTAATGGCGCTGTCGCCGTTAACATTAATTCGCCTGTTTCAGCATTCGGCGTGGCACTTTTCTTCGGTGTCGCAAAATAAGCGGTTTTTACTCTCTTTCCCGTTGATCCTGGCCTCAACGGAGCTTACCGCCGCTGCATTACGGCATTTACGCGTTGGCGATATCGTGCTGCCAGAAAAACGGCTTTTTAACCCGGCAGGTTCAGGGCAACTGCAGATCGGCACACAGTGCTTCTCTTTACAGCAATGCGCCCCGCTGGCGCACAGCTTTACGATTGTTTCTCATAAGGAGATAGAAATGGAATTCACCCCTGTTGATACCGCATTCCCGCACCCGGACGCGACGATTCCCCCGGTGTCTTTGTCGCGCGAAATACCGGCAGAGCCGCATGAAATGCCGGATCTTTCATCTGTTCCCCTGCGGATAACGCTGCGTGCGGGAACGCTAACGTTGACGCTCGAAGCGCTTCAGTCGTTGCGAGCGGGTTCGATAGTGACATTCACGGATTTTACCCCCGGTCAGGCGGCTATTTATTATGGCGAGCGCCCGCTGGCGCAGGGAACATTGGTGGATGTTGAAGGCGTGCTGGGGCTGCAAATTACCCGGATGGAGCACTTCTGATGGATATTCAGCAGATCAATCCCGCGGCGCTGGCGCTGTTTATCGCGGCGCTGACGTTGTTGCCCTTGCTGATGATTATTTCCACCTCGTTTCTTAAAATTTCCGTCGTCTTGCTGATTGTACGCAATGCGTTGGGCATACAGCAGGTGCCTGGCAACATGGTGATATACAGCATCTCGCTTGCCGCGACGCTGTTTATTATGGGGCCGGTGTTTAATGATATGACCCAGCGCGTGCGACAAATCTCACCGGATAAAATAGATGTAGCCGCGATTTATACTCACTACCCAACGGTAATTGCGCCGCTGCAAAATTTTTTACAGCGCAATATTGATGCAGAAACACATATTCGTTTAACCGAGGCGGCAAAAAAACTTTGGAAAGATCAGGCCAATAATCCCATAACACGCGATAACCCGGCGTTGATTTTAAGCGCATTTGTACTTTCAGAATTACAGTCCGGGTTTAAAATTGGCTTTTTAATTTATATTCCCTTTTTAGTGATAGACCTCGTTGTATCGACAGTGCTGATGGCGTTGGGAATGCAAATGGTAGCGCCGATGTTTATCGCTATTCCGCTCAAATTACTACTTTTTGTTTTAATTGAAGGGTGGAGTCGTTTACTCGAAGGGTTATTTTACAGCTACATTTAGCAGTGAGAAAAATATGTATATTGTCGAGGTGCTCAAGCAGGGATTACTGCTGGCGATGTTGATATCTGTCCCTCCTGTGGTGACCGCTGTGATGGCGGGCATTATCATTGCGCTGCTGCAATCGGTCATGCAATTACAAGATGCAACATTACCTTTTGCGTTGAAAATGGTTGCCGTTGGCGTCATTCTGGCTTTTTCTGGCCACTGGATGCTGCAAAAAACAGTGCAATTAAGTATTAACTGTTTTGACTTAATTAGCCAAATAAGAGCCTGGCAATGACGTTTGTTTCTTTCGATTGGTTAGGTGAGGCATTAATGGCACTGGTGAGTGCCTGCGCGCGTATTTATCCCTGCATGGCTATTATTATTGCTTTTTCTTTCAAGGAAATTAGAGGCGCGGTGCTTTACAGTATCGCAATGGTGTTTACTTTTATTCCCGCTGCCACCTTTTATGCGCAACCCGATTTTGGCAATATAAAAGGCATCATGTTTATTATCATGATGATAAAGGAATCGTTGCTGGGTATTTTTTTAGGTTTTTTATTGGTTGTACCCTTCTGGTTATTCGAAAGCGTCGGTGTTCTGTTTGATAATCAGAGCGGCGGACAAATGGGTGAACAAATCAACCCGGCGATAACCAACAGTGGCTCATTTTTTGGCTATGTGTTTAAAAGTATTTTTCTTTTAACTTTTATTCATTTTCACGGCTTTGCTTATCTTATTGATATTCTCTGGCGCAGCTACACCTTCTGGCCGATCGATAAGCTTTTCTTCACTGACACAGCGGTAACCTTTAAACAGTGGTTGTCTTTTCTCGCAGACATATTCTCTTTTATTGTTATTTACAGCGCGCCTTTTGCTGTACTGATGCTGATGATCGAATTTAGCGTGGCGATATTGAGCCTTTACAGCCCGAAAATGCAGGTCACCACCGTGACCATCCCGTTAAAAATTATTATCGGCTTGTCTTTTCTGGTGATTTATATTCCGACGTTACTGCATCTCGCTGAGCGGCAATTATTGCAGCCTGCGCGCGTTATCCCGATGATTTCTTCCACGATCAATCTGACGGCGAATTAAGCGATGGCGGAAAAAAACGAACAACCCACGCCGAAAAAAATCCGTGATGAGCGTAAGAAAGGGAATGTATTTAAAAATGAAGGGGGGCCGCTGCTGTTGCTGATCACGCTGGCGATGGAATTCATTTTTATTATGATGGAGCGCGGAATAGACCGCCTGCAGCAGCTCTTTACTGTGGCGCTGAGTTTCATGACGCTGCCGTTTATTACGGCGGCAAAACGGTTAACGCAGTTGCTGGTAGTGGAATTGAGTATTTTCCTGGCGCCTGTTCTGGGTGTGGCGATAGCGGCAAGGTTATTAGGAAACTGGCTGCAATTTGGCTTCCTTATTGCGCCCGAATCGGCGATGCCGAAATTTGAACGCCTAAACCCGTTACAAAAAATTCAGCAAATGTTCTCCACCAGAGAGCTTTCAGAATTGGTTAGCAGCCTGCTGAAATTCTTAACTATCGTCTATGCCAGCTACAGTGCGGTTTATCCGCATATCAACGAGATACTCTTCCTGGCGGCAAGCCCGCTGATGCGCTTACCGCAGGTACTGCGTAACCTTGTTAGCGACATATTTCACCACATGTTGATATTGCTCGCTGTCTGGACGGCGCTCGATTTTGGCCTGCAAAAATATCTGTTTATCAAGACGCAAAGGATGAGCATTGAAGAGGTACGCCGGGAAAACAAAGATACCGAAGGCGATCCGCATATTAAATCGTACCGCAGAAGCCTGATGATGAGCCCGCCGCCGATGCCAGTCGACGTGCCGCAGCCCGGGGAGATGCTAAAGCTGGCGGATGTGGTACTGAATGATGCCGCATCACGCGCGGTTCTCCTGCGTTACGAGCAGCAGAACGTTGCGTTACCGCATATTCTTTTTAAGCAGCAGGGCAAAGACGCGGTGTCCGGGCTTCTTGATAGCGCCCGCGCGTTGAACATCCCGGTTATCGACGCGCCGCAACTGGTTCATTTGCTGATGCAGTATGAGAGTGGGCACGCCATTCCACGCCAGGCGATCGCGCATACGGCGTATATCTACAACCAACTACAGCAAATGAAAAAACGCGAGCCAGAGACAGCCTGAGAGGCGTGTAAAAGGGGGGCGGTTTCCCGCCCCCCTTTGGTGCGACTTGAACCTGAATTACCGCAAAAACTTCAGGACAGCTTCAAGCAGTTGCAACAAGGCAACAATGAGTTTCAGGATCAGAATAACCATCTCCATTCCGCCCATACGCTTCTCCTCTGGTCAAGGAGCACCGGCTGACGTACCTTTCCGCTACCTGTTGCCAGCCTTGTTGTTGGCGTAACGCAGTGTGCTCTTGAGGGGTTAAGGCACTGACGGCACCACCCGTTTCAGCCAGGAATTCTTGCGCCGTTGAACGCGGCCCCTCACGCTGGTTCGCAAGGTCATTATATATTAACACTGTTTATATATACAGTATTTATTGGCGGAATTTTCGACATTGAACCATACTCAATGCGGGAAAAATCGCCTGAAAATTGCGCATCCGCAGGATTCGTCGTATAGTTGCGCGGTTGACGTAACGCAGTGTGTTTTGCGGCCACCAATCGCGAAAATGCTGACAAAAAACCTCGCTCCGGCGGGGTTTTTTGTTTTCAGGCGCCAGGCAAATAAACGTGATCGGCTGCGCAGTTTCCTGCGGGTGCGTAAAAAGCAGTTGTCGGCGAATGATTCCTGTGTTTGTATAAATCTCGTTAATAACACAACAGACAGGCCCCTAATGAACGCTTCCACCAATCCGATGAACCTACTAAAAACCGCGCATAACGCCGCGGTGGTCGTCGTGCGTGTGGTGGTGGTCGTCGGCAATGCGCCGTAGGGTCCGGAACAACACACGATTCCAAAACCCCGCCGGCGCAAACCGGGCGGGGTTTTTCGTTTTAACCCCTCCTGGAAAGCCGGCTCAGAAGAAAAGGACTGGAGCATGGCAAGTTCGGGCAGCACATCGCAATCCACGCGCTACACAGGCGCGCAGCTGATTGTTCATTTACTGGAGCGTCAGGGCATCACCACCGTTACCGGTATTCCCGGCGGTACCGTTTTGCCGTTATACGACGCACTAAGCCAAAGTAAACAAATTCGCCATGTGTTGGCGCGCCACGAGCAGGGCGCAGGCTTCATCGCGCAGGGCATGGCACGCACGCAGGGCAAACCGGCGGTTTGTCTGGCGTGTAGCGGGCCGGGAGCGACCAACCTGGTGACCGCCATTGCCGACGCACGTCTCGATTCAATCCCGCTGATTTGCATTACCGGCCAGGTTCCGGCCTCGATGATTGGCACCGATGCATTCCAGGAAGTGGACACTTACGGCATCTCTATCCCCATCACGAAACATAACTATTTGGTTCGCGACATCAGCGAACTGCCGCAGGTGATTTGCGATGCGTTTCGCATTGCGCAGTCTGGTCGCCCTGGCCCGGTGTGGATAGATATTCCTAAAGATGTGCAGACGGCGGAAATTACCCTCAGCGAGCTGCCGGAACCCGGTTATAAAGCGCCCGCTCCGGCGTGGAATGCTCAGGATGTTCACGCTGCAGCAGAGATGATCAACGCCGCCGAGCGCCCGGTGCTGTATCTGGGCGGCGGGGTGATTAATGCGCCGCAGCAGATCCGCCACCTGGCGGAAAAAGCCAATATGCCCACCACCATGACGCTGATGGCGCTCGGCATGTTACCGAAACAGCACCCGCTGTCGCTCGGGATGCTGGGAATGCACGGCGCGCGCAGCACCAACTACATTTTGCAGGAAGCGGATCTGTTGGTGGTGCTTGGTGCACGTTTTGATGATCGGGCGATTGGCAAAACGGAACAGTTCTGCCCGAATGCCAAAATCATTCATGTGGATATCGACCGCGCGGAGCTGGGCAAAGTGAAGCAGGCGCATGTGGCAATCCAGGGCGACGTTGGCGACGTGCTCGATGCGCTGATCCCGCAAGTCGAAGCCCATTCCCGCCACGCCTGGCGCAACACCGTGGCGCAGCTGCAAAAAGAGTTTCCCGGCGCGATCCCGCAAGCGGGCGACCCGCTCACCCATTACGGTTTGATCAATGCGGTCGCCGCCTGCGTGGATGACAATGCGATCATCACCACTGATGTCGGACAGCACCAGATGTGGACGGCGCAAGCTTACCCGCTGAACCGCCCTCGCCAGTGGCTGACTTCGGGTGGGTTGGGCACCATGGGTTTTGGCCTGCCAGCAGCGATTGGCGCGGCGCTGGCGAACCCGGAGCGTAAAGTTATCTGCTTTTCCGGTGATGGCAGCCTGATGATGAACATCCAGGAGATGGCCACTGCTGCGGAAAATAACCTGGATGTGAAAATCATCCTGATGAATAACGAAGCGCTGGGGCTGGTGCATCAGCAACAGAGCCTGTTCTATAAGTCCGGCGTCTTTGCCGCAACCTATCTAGGCATGATCAATTTTATGCAGATTGCCGCCGGTTTTGGTCTGCACGCCTGTGATTTAAACGCGGAGGCCAATCCGCAGGCCGCGTTGCAGGAAGTAATCTCCCGTCCTGGGCCTGCGCTGGTGCATGTGCGTATCGACCCGCAAGAAAAAGTTTACCCGATGGTGCCGCCGGGCGCGGCGAATACAGAAATGGTGGGGGAATAAGCCATGCAAACAACTGATAACGTCATTCTCGAACTCACCGTGCGCAACCATCCGGGCGTGATGACGCATGTTTGTGGGCTATTTGCCCGCCGCGCGTTCAACGTAGAAGGCATTCTTTGTCTACCGCTACAAAGCGGCGAGCAGAGCCGTATCTGGCTCCAGGTGGCGAATGACCAGCGGCTGGAACAGATGATAAGCCAGATCGATAAGCTGGAAGATGTGGTGCAGATTATCCGCCACCAGACCGATCCCGGCGTGTTCAACAAACTCGGTCTGTTCTTTGAGTAATCGTCGCGCTTAACGCTGGCTGATATCGAACAGCAGGTTGCGTAGCCACTGATGCGCTGGATCGCGGTGGCTGCGTTCGTGCCAGGCCAGGGTTTTGGTAAACCCCGGTATCGGCAAGGGCACTTCTCGTATGCACATACCTGGCGTCAGGCTGGCAAGGCGTTGCGGCACCACGGCAATCATATCGCTGACGGTTAAAATTTCCGGCAGGATCAGGAAGTTATTCACCGATACGCCTACGTGGCGGCTTTTGCCTATCGTGGTCAGTGCGTTATCGGCCACGCCGCGAAAACGTTCGCCATCCCATGACACCAGCGCATGTTCCAGCGCGCAAAAGCGATCAAGCGTTAGGGAACTTTGCGCCGCATCCGGGTGGTCGGCACGCATCATGCAGACAAAACGCTCCTCAAACAGCGCCCGGCTGTGCAGCGCTTCCGGCGTGCTGTGCGGTGTCATTAACGCCGCATCCACTTCGCCACGCTCAAGCTGGCTCACCAACCGCTGTGGCTGCACGGGTTCAACGCGGATGCGAATCCCTGGCGCGTGCTTTTTCAGCTCAGCAATAAACGGCACGATCACCACTTTTAGGGCATAGTCTGTCGCCGCCAGCGTCCAGATAAACGCGGCGCTAAGCGGGTCAAAGGCGGTGGGTTCCAGCAAGTGCTCGATATCCGCCAGAATCTGTTTAACCGGTGCCGCCAGTGCCTGCGCACGTGCCGTGGGCATCATGCCATGCGGTGCGCGGATAAACAGCGGGTCGGCAAAATAATCGCGCAGGCGCGTCAGCATGCCGCTTACCGCCGGTTGCGTCAGCGAAAGCCGGGCGGCAGCGCGCGTGACATTGCGTTCATCAAGCAGGGCATCCAGCGTTTTCAACAGGTTAAGATCGAGGTTTCTGATATCGTTATTCATGATAGTGACCAGCCAGAGCGATAATAAAGATTATCGCATTTACGGCTGTCCGTAGCGGGTAATTTCCCCGTATGATGAGCCTCTTTTGCGCTTCGGGAGCGGTTATGATTTGGTTGATGTTGGCAACGCTGGTGGTAGTTTTTGTGATTGGTTTCAGGGTATTAACCTCTGATTCGCGTCGCGCGATTCGCCGCCTCACCGACCGACTCAACATCCAGCCCGTGCCAGTGGAATCGATGATTGATCAGATGGGAAAAACCGCCGGTGGCGAATATCTGAGCTATCTGACGCGCCCCGACGAGGCACACCTGCAAAACGCCGCCCAGGTGTTACTTATTTGGCAGGTGTCTATTGTCGATAGTAGCGAGCAAAACCTGGTTTACTGGCATCGGTTGATGCAAAAAGCACGGCTGGCAACGCCCGTCACCGATGCGCAAGTGCGCCTGGCTCAAGGTTTTTTGCGCGAGCTGGAACCGGACAGAGCCGATCTGAACAACTTCCAGATGCGCTATAACGCGCTGTTTATGCCCGAAGAGGGCGTTCACTGGTTGCACTGATATCACACGGCGTGATGATGCTCATCAAAGATAGTCATTAGCTTTATACCACTCAGCGGCGCAAAGTGGCCTCGTTCATCCATGACGAGGTACACCATGACTCAATCCCCGACCCAAAGCGCCATTGTCTGGCCGCACGATTACCTGCCGGGCACCACCGATAACTTTGCCTCCAACGAAATCATTGTTGCCGGGCTAACGGCACAAGACATTTGGGCACAACTGAACGACACCCGCCTGTGGCCGACCTACTACAGCAACGCGCAAGATATCCGTTTCCAGGATGGGAGCGGCCCGTTATTAAGCGCCAATGCCCGTTTTTGTTTCACCACTTTTGGTTTTCCGGTCGACGCGCAGGTGTGTGAATATGTTCCGCCTGTTGAAGGTCAGGCTGCGCGTATTGCCTGGCATGGCTGGGTTGAAGGTGATGCGGCGTCGCGTCTGGATGCGATTCATGCCTGGCTGTTTGAGGATTTACCCGGCAACCGCGTGCGCATCCTGACGCAGGAATCGCAAACCGGTGTTCCGGCGCAACAGTTGGCGAGCGCGGTACCCAACCCGATGATCAATGCTCACCAGGAGTGGATTGTCGGCCTGGCAACGGCGGCGCGTAACGCGCGGGAAAAATAACACTCGGTGCTGCTGACGCGGTATAAAACCCGCCGCCGTCATGCCACGATACCCGTTACGGTATGCGCACTGGCCAGCGCGCTTTCGGCCTGGTGGTTGAGTTCATCGCCGAAACAGAGTTGCCAAATTGTTAATTGCGTCACAGATTTTGAATGTTACACTGCGCGACCTTCACGAATAAAAACTAAGCAGGTAACTAATGAGTGAGCAATCTGTGGCGCCCTCTTCAACAGATGCGGTAAGCCGCCCGAACTGGTCGGCGGTTTTCGCCGTGGCATTTTGCGTGGCCTGCCTGATTACTGTGGAGTTTTTGCCGGTAAGTCTGCTCACGCCAATGGCGCTGGATCTGGGCGTTTCGGAAGGTCTGGCCGGGCAAACCGTCACCGTGACGGCGTTTGTCGCCATGTTCGCCAGCCTGTTTATTACCAATGTTATCCGCGCTGCCGACCGCCGCTATGTGGTGATTGCTTTTGCGGTGCTGCTGACTCTCTCTTGCCTGCTGGTGTCGTTTGCCACCAGTTTTACCCTGTTGCTGCTGGGCCGCGCCTGTCTTGGTCTGGCGTTAGGGGGTTTCTGGGCGATGTCGGCGTCGCTAACCATGCGGCTGGTGCCGATGCGCAGCGTGCCAAAAGCGCTGTCGGTGATTTTTGGTGCGGTGTCGATTGCACTGGTGATCGCGGCACCGCTCGGCAGTTTTCTTGGTGGCATCATTGGCTGGCGTAACGTGTTTAACGGCGCTGCGCTGATGGGTGCGGTCTGTATCATCTGGGTGTGGCGGGCATTGCCATCGCTGCCGGGGAAAACCGAACACCACGAGAACATGTTCGGCCTGCTCAAACGCCCAGGCGTACTGGCCGGTATGATCGCCATTTTTATGGTTTTCGCCGGGCAGTTTTCGTTCTTCACGTATATTCGCCCGATTTATACGAACCTCGCCGGGTTTGACGTCGATGGGCTGACGTTAGTGCTGCTGAGCTTCGGTATCGCCAGCTTTGTCGGTACATCATTCTCTTCGGTGGTAATGAAACGCTCGGTGAAACTGGCGTTGGCGCTTGCGCCATTAACCCTGGCAATTAGCGCGCTGGTGCTGATTCTGTGGGGGAACGATAAGGTTGTCGCGGCGGGCATCGCCATTATTTGGGGGCTGGGTTTTGCGCTGATCCCGGTGGGTTGGTCGACGTGGATCACCCGCACGCTTGCCGATCAGGCAGAAAAAGCCGGTTCCATTCAGGTGGCGGTGATCCAGCTTGCCAACACTTGTGGCGCGGCAATTGGCGGTTTTGCGCTCGATCACTATGGTTTGCTCTCGCCCTTGGTGCTTTCCGGTAGTTTGATGCTGTTAACGGCGCTGCTGGTGGCCGCTAAAGTGCGGGTAAAAGCGTAAACCAGTCGGCTTATGCGGCGCGTATTTTGCGCCGCGAGTCCCAGGAAATCAGCAAGACCGACGAGACAATCAACAGCGTGCCGAGCCAGTCCGGCAGCGAAAACGCCACACCGAGCAGCGCCACCGAAAGCAAGGCGCTGCTTAGCGGTTCGGCGCAACTCAGAATGCTGGCTTTCGACCCGCCAATCATCTGTGCGCCTTTCAAATAGAGGCTAAACGTCAGCGCGGTGCCAATCACCACCAGGTAGAAAAAGGCCATCAGCAAGCGGCCATCAACCACAAAATCATTCCCCTGCCCGCCGAAGAACGGCGTCAGCATCAATCCTGCCAGCAACATACTCCAGCCGACGATCGGCAACGTGCCGTAACGGGCGATAAGCTGCGAAGGATAGGTAGTGTAAAACGCGGCGGCAAAGGCCGAGACAATGCCCCACAGCAGTGCTTCAGGCGAAATAGACAGCGAGGTCAGGTTGCCGTGCGTCACCAGTAGAAACGTGCCGATAAGCGAGGTGACAATCGCTGACGCCACGGGGAAGGTGGGCCGCGCTTTGCGTACCAGTGCAAACCACGCCACGATAATGGTCGGCGAGAGGAATTGCAGCACCGTCGCGGTGGCGGCGTTGGATTTTTCTATCGTCAGCAGGAAAGTGAGTTGCACGGTCAGCGCGCCAAACAGCGAGAAGAACAGCAGGCTAAAGGCGTCTTTACGATTTTTCAGGATGGCGAAAAGTTTGTCACCGTGGACAAACGACAGCGTTAACAAAATCACCCCGGTGAACAACAGCCGCGTCATGGTCAGCCACGGCGAGGAGATATGACTTTTTTGCATAATGTACTGCGCGCAAACCCCGGAACTGCCCCATAAAACCGCGGCTGCCAGCACGTAAAACATCCCTTTTTTGCTCGAACCCATGTGCTAACCCAACTCTGTGATGCTGATGACTTATCGTAAGGCCGCGCATCATAACACATGTACAGAGTTTAACCGGAGGCGGCATGAGGGGGGACCGCCTCCGGTTTTGTTACCTTACCACCAGGCTTCCCACATCGCGCCGATGTTGAACGAATCAAGCGTAGAGTCGTTGGTGCCGTTCACGCGTGCGGTGCGTTTGTTATCCACTTCGCCGCCGGTCACGTAGAAGCGCAGCATCGGGCGGAACTCTGGTCCCATCGCGATAGAGATGTTCTGCGACAGGGTCGCTTTCCAGCCGTGGTTATCGCCGCCGTCATCATAATCTACACGCTGATAACCCAGTTCCAGCCAGGTGGAGTGCACATCGTTCCACCAGTGCATCGGGCGAACAATCGCGCCATAGTTGCGGCGGTTATCCGCTTTGTTGGCGCTGTTGTCGTAATCGTGGAACGCCAGCAGGTAATCTACCTGAGTCTGACGGGAGAATTTGTAGCTGCCTTCGAAGCTGGCGTAAATCGCGGTCAGATCGTCGGTTTTGTTGAATACGCTGTTATCGGCGTTATCGGAGTAGCGCGCGATCAGTTTGTTAATGCCGTGATCGTAGGTATGACTCAGCACCGCGCCGCCTTGCCAGGCTTTCAAGCGGGCATCGCTTTCAATCGCTTTCGAGTCAAAGCCGTAGTTGGCGTAGATTTCCAGATCCAGCGGGCCGACTTTCATCCCGTGAACTTTGGAGGTCAACGCATAGTTACCTTTATCGCCGACGTTGGAGCCACCAGTACAGGTGATGCGCGACGGGTTGGCTTCATCTTCCAGTACTTCCGGGCTACAGGATGCAACCGAACCGACAGCCGCAACATCAAACTTCACGCCGCCGATATCGAAGTTTTTCACCCCGGCACCCTGGCCGTCGTGAGTCATCCAGAAGTAGTCGTTAATGCCTTGTTGTGGACGCTGGTGGAAATCACGTCCTGCCCAGAAGTAGGCGTTCGGGTTGGATGCCAGCAGGTTGGTCACCCCGGCATAGGCTTTTTTCAGGTTAACTTCGTCGCCCCAGTGGTCGAACATCACGTTGACGTCCCAGATAGCGCCGTTTTCGCCTTTAAAGGCTTTGGAGAGCTGGAATTCACCGCCGTTGCCTTCGTTGCCCAGACGACCAATCGCTGACGCGCCATTATAAGAGCCATCAACGCCAACATATTTCTGATCGCCAGACTGGAAGTGCGCGCCATAACGGGCGTACCCGCTAAATTTCAATCCGTAAGGCACCGCCAAATCCGGGGTTTGCGCCGCGCTTTGCGGTTCCACCACCACATCCGCTTTTTTATTCACGGCGGCATCCATTTTTGCCTGACGTTCCGCCAGCGCTTTATCCACCGCCTTGGCGACGATGGCATCGATTTGCTCTTGCGTGAACTCTTGTGCGAAGACGGAGCCAGAGCAAAGAGTGGCCGCAACCGCCAGCGCCACTGGAAGTTTTTTATTAATTCTCATGGTTATCTCAATTTAGTAAGTTATTCTCAGACAATAACCATCCCGGGTGACCGGGCAGAGATTATTGCCATCACCATTACGAACTGCTTTTATTTTATAAATGCGGGTACAGCTTAATTAAGATTTACCGTAATCAATTCTCCGTTAATTATTGCCGATATAAAGTGTGAAGCTGAATTATCTCTTCGGATAACTCACGTGCTAATAATGACGTCATTAAATGATCCTGCGCATGCACCATAATTAATGTCATCGGTTGCCGGGCTTCACCTGCATCCTGTTCGATTAATTTGGTTTGCATTTGATGCGCCTGGCGCGAGTAGCCATCCGCTTCCTTCAGCAACTGGCGCGCTTCGTCAAGATTTCCTGTCCTTGCCGCGCGCAGCGCTTCAAAGCACAGGCTGCGCGACTGTCCGGCGTTGACGATAATTTCCATTACCGCTTCTTCGAGTTCAACCATTGTCATTTAATCCTGATTAAAACCATTATTTTCAGCGGTGGCGGCAAACCACTCTCCACTTTTCTTAATGGTACGTTTTTGTGTCGCCAGATCTAATTGCACAAAACCGTAGCGGTTTTTATATGCGTTACACCATGACCAGTTATCAATAAATGTCCACATATGGTAGCCAAGGCAATGACACCCTTCGCTAATTCCTTTATGCAGCCAGATAAGATGATCGCGAACAAACGTAATGCGATAACTGTCGTTTATTTGCCCATCTTCAATAAAACGCTGTTCGTTCTCGACCCCCATACCGTTTTCGGAAATAAAACAGCGTGGGTTACCGTAATTGATGCGTAAGTTGGTGAGAATATCGTAAATACCTGGCTCATAAATTTCCCACCCACGATACGGGTTCATTTTGCGCCCTGGCATTTCGTAATAATCAAACAACCACTCCGGCATAAACGGCGCGTCGGGATTGACCGCGCTGTCCCGGCACTTTACCCGCCGTGGCTGGTAATAGTTAATGCCGAGCAGATCGATTTTCCCTTCTGCAATCAGTGCGATATCGTCCGGCTGGCAAGCGGGCAGCTGGTCATACTCTTTCAGCAGCGCCACCAGATCAGCGGGATACTCGCCGCGCAGTACCGGGTCGAGAAAACTGCGATTGAACAGCAAATCGGCATAGTGCGCCGCTTTCACATCCGCCGGGTGCTGCGAACGTGGATAGGACGGCGTCAGGTTCAACACAATGCCAATCTCACCGGCGTAAAACCCGGCGCGAAACGCTCTCACTGCGCTGGCATGCGCCAGAACTGTGTGGTACGCCACCGTTGCCGCACGTTTAAAATCCACCACGTTCGGGTAATGGAAATCGTACAGATAACCGCCCTCTACCGGCACAATCGGCTCGTTAAAGGTGAACCAGTGATGCACCCGATCACCGAACAGCTCGAAACAGATTTGTGCGTAGCGGCTGAAAGCCTGTACCACTTCCCGACTCTCCCAGCCGCCTTTTTCCTGCATCACCATCGGCATGTCGAAGTGAAACAGCGTGATAAACGGCGTAATACCCTGCGCCAGCAGCTCGTCGATGACCTCGTTATAGAACGCCACCGCTTGCGGATTCACTTCGCCGTCGCCATCCGGGATCAGCCGTGACCAGCTGAGTGAGGTGCGAAAGCTGTTGTGCTTGAGCTGCTTTAACAGCGCGATGTCCTGCCGCCAGTGGCGATAAAACGTCGAGGTTTCTTGCGGCCCAATTTGCTGGTGAAAGCGCCACGGCTGGCTGGCGTGCCAGGCATCCCATGTTGTTGCGCTTTTACCGCCTTGCTGGCTTTCCCCTTCGGTTTGCAGCGCAGAGCTGGCGCTGCCCCACCAGAAGTTTGCGGGAAATACGTATTTCATTACCGACTCCTTTTCGTTACTGCTAATGCATTACGGCTTAGTTACTGCGGACGGTTTCCGTCATCGGCGCGCTGCTCTGCGCTTTTTCTTCTTCTGCTTTCATTAATGAATGCTCGTAAGCACGCAGGAACGGCAGATACATCAGGGCGGACATCACCATACAAATCAGGCACATCACCACCGGGCTAAATGCCCAGTTCGCCGCCCAGGAAGCACCGATAGGCGCAGGCGTTGTCCACGGTGTCAGGGAGACGACTTGCGCCAGCAGACCCATTTTGGTGGCGGTGTAAGCCAGCACGGCGTTCACCAACGGCACGCAGACAAACGGCACAAACAGCATCGGGTTCATGATGATCGGTGCGCCGAACAAAATCGGTTCGTTGATGTTAAAGAAGCTCGGTACGACGCCCATTTTGCCGATGGTGCGCAGATGCGCGACGCGGCTACGCAGCAGCAGGAACGCCAGCGGCAGGGTGGAACCGACGCCGCCAATCAACAAGTAGTGATCCCAGAAACCTTGCAGATAGACGTGCGGCAGCGCAGCGCCCGCAGCCAGTGCAGCCTGGTTGGCGGAGAGGTTTGCCATCCAGAACGGGTTCATGATGCCGGTGACAATCAGCGAACCGTGGATACCGGCGAACCAGAAGATCTGGCACAGCAGTACGGAAAGCAGAATGGCAGGCAGGGAATCGGACGCGGAAACCAGCGGTTCCAGCACGTGCATGATCGCCTGCGGCAGGATCATGCCGGTTTGCGCTTCAATAAACAGGTTCAGCGGGTGCAGCGTACCAATGATCACCAGTACCGGAATGAGGATTTCAAACGAACGGGCAACGCCGGTCGGCACCTCTTTTGGCAGGCGAATGGTGATGTTGTGCTGCTTAAGCCAGGCGTAAACGCGGGTGGAGTAAATCGATGTCAGCAGCGCGGTGAAAATGCCCTGGCCGGAGAGATACTGGGTAGAGATTTTGCCATCGGCATACGGTGCGGCAACCAGCAGGAATGCCATAAACGCCAGCAGGCCTGTCATCACCGGGTCGAGGTTAAACTGGCGACCCAGGCTTGCACCAATCCCGACGGAGATAAAAAAGGTCATTACCCCCATGCTGAGGTTAAACGGCAGCATCAGCTGTGCGCGGTATTCGGTGGAGAAATCGAGCCACGCGCGGGCGAAACCAACGGTGGTGTCAGCGGAAAACGGCGGGAAGATAAACACCAGCATAAACGAGCCGATGATCATAAACGGCAGTGCGGCGGTAAAACCGTCACGAATAGCGATAACGTACTTCTGTTGCCCGAGGCGACCGGCCAGCGGCGTAATGCTTTGCTCAATAACCGTAATCATTGATTGATATAAGGAACTCATAAGAACACCTTTTTAATGCGCCGCTTCTATGAGCGACAATGCATAGTCCAGTACCTCGTTGCCACGTTGCATTCCGTAGTCCATCGGGTTGATGGGTTGGACCGGAATACCCTGAGCGGCGGCCTTTTCTGACAGCGTATTTAGCATGTATTTGACTTGCGGTCCGAGAAGCACGACCTGGTAACGCGGAAACTGCATGTCGAATTCCGCTACGCCATACGCATCGATCTCTACCGGTATATCGCGTTCCTTCGCGGCTTCCAGCATTTTCCTCACCAGTAAGCTGGTGGACATACCGGCTGAACAGCACAACATAATCCTGAACATCGTTAACCATCCTCGAAGTGTAAAAAGTTATTGCGGGGACGATTGGATATCATATGGAAACCGGTTTCCATTTATTCGCCACAGAAGTGTGATAGCAGTCAATGTCTGTGAATTATCTGATGCTGTTATTGGATTTGCGTCACGGATTTTGGCACTCTGTTGAGAACAAAAAGCGCAAAATGGAAAATCGGTTTCCATCAAAAAGCGAAACCGTTATACTGCGTGTGGTTATATATTAGCCGTTGAAGTATTTAGATTTTGCAGGTGCAATGTGCGCCTGTCAGGGGAGAAAGATGTCTACAATCAACGATGTATCACGTTTAGCTGGGGTGTCGAAAGCCACAGTCTCACGGGTGTTGAGTGGTTCGCGCGGCGTTAAGGAAGCCAGTCGCCTCGCGGTGCTGAAAGCGGTCGACGAGCTGAATTATCGGCCCAATGTTATCGCGCAGTCATTGCTCAGCCAGTCGACAGGCTGCATCGGTGTTATCTGCGCCCAGGACAATATCAACCAAACCACCGGCTACCTTTACGCGCTGGAAAAGCATTTAAGCCAGAGCCAGAAACATCTGCTGCTGCGCTTCGCCAATACCAAAGCGGAAGTGATGAGCGCGCTGGATGAGCTGACCTGCGGGCTATGCGACGATGTGCTGATTATCGGAGCGCGTTTCCCGCTCAAAATTGACGACGAAAACGTCATCCTGGTGGATTGCGTAGAGTCTGCTGACGCCACACCCAACTGTATTCAATTTGATCACGCCTTCGCCGCCGAAACGGCCTGCAACTACCTGATTAGCCAGAGCCGCCGACAAATTGCGCTGATCCACCCGCGCACCGCCGCAGCCGATCAAGTGCTGCACGGCTATAAGCTGGCGCTGGAAAACAATTTTCTGCCGTTTAACCGCAACCTGGTGTTTATGGATGACACCACTTCCTCTGTTGCGTTACAGGTGCTGCTCAATAATGCCACAACCCTGAATTTCAACGCCTTATTGGTGGCGGACGAGCAGGAAGCCCAGCGCGTGATCCCGCAATTGCAGGCGTTTAATAAATCGGTACCGGGCGACATTATGGTATTCAGCCTCGCCGGTTCGCTGCATTTGCCGGGCATTCCTACCATTCCGGCTATCGAATATTCGATGGACGCGATGGCGGCGCGCATTGTCGCCTGGCTAAATGAAAAAACGCAGAGCGTGCTGGGCGCTTACCGGGTGCGCGGGGATTTAATTATTCCCGATGTCAGTAAACGCTAATCGCTTTTTTGAAAGCCTCCGGTCGGGGGCTTTTTTATTACCTTCGTTAAAGTACGTTCTTTTTTCGCAAAACGCCGTTACGGTTTGCTTTGCTGTCAGATGAAATAAATTCCTTTCTTCCCGCCAGTCTGTCGGAAAAAAAACATAAAGGGTATTTTCCCCGGGCTCAACTTCCCCCGCGCAGCGCGGGTTATCAGCCATTTAGCTAAATCCCGCCAATCGTTAGCCATAAGTTTGCTAAGGACGTTTTGTTCTAAGCCATACGTTTTCGTTGTTAGACAGGGTGCGGTGCGGCTCTTATCGTTCGTCATTATTTGTAAATTCCACGCAATCATTTGATGAGGGAGCAATTTTGGTCAGCTTCGTGAATAGCTTAAAAACAAAACCCACGCGCTTCACCCTCGCGCTGAAAATCGCGCTACTCAGCAGTGTGGTGGCGTTCTCGTCTGCGTCGTTCGCCGATGAGATCTTAAAAGAAGGCATCACACTGGCGACAGATGCCAGCCAGATCCCGGCGGCGGCGAAGCTGCGCAAAGACACGGTGGTGGCCGGTATTTCGGAGCCGCAGGGGATTTTTAACCCGTACTTCTTCGTCAATGGTTGGGATGAAAACGTCACCAACGTCATCTTCTCGCGCCTGATCGACTGGGACAGCCACGGCAAACTGGTGCCGGGCCTGGCCGAAAGCTGGACGGTTAGCCCGGACAATAAGGTTTACACCATCAAGCTGCGCCCGAACCTGACTTTCAGCGACGGCTCGCCGCTGACTGCCGAAGACGTGGCCTTTACCCTGACGGTGCTTTACGACCCGAAATATGATGGCGACACGGATATCACGCTGGCGAATATCGCGGGCGGCGCGGAATACAAAGCCGGGAAAGCGGACAGCGTCAGCGGCCTGAAGGTGATTGACCCGTTAACGCTGCAAGTCACCACCACCCAACCGGGGGCGACGACGTTGGCGAAAATCGGCGGGCCGGTGCTGTCCAAAGCCTATTACGGCAAGGGCTATCAGCGCGGTAACCTGGATTATCTGCGTACACTGCACGGCAAACCGCTGGGCAACGGGCCATATGTCTATGAGAAATACATTCCAGGCCAGGAGATTCGTTTCCACGCCAACACCCATTTCTACCGTGGAACACCACCGACGCCGCGCTTTATCTACCGCGTGACCAATCCGTCCACCAATTTCCAGCTATTCCAGACCGGCGAGACGGACTACGACGCGTTCACCTCGCGCCCGGATGATATTGAACAACTGAAAATGCTCGGCTTCGCCAACATCAACCTGTACGGTTCCAGCGATTACAGCAAAGTGGAATTCAACGTGCGTCGCCCGGCGTTGCAGGATGTGAAAGTGCGCCAGGCGCTGATTTACGGCCTTGACCGCCAGAAGCTGATTGATGTGGTGTATCAGGGTTACGGCAAAGTGGCGATTGAGCCAATTGCGCCGATTTCCTGGGCCTATAACACTGACGGGGTTAACCCGTACAAATTCGACCCGGCGCAGGCGAAAAAACTGCTGGATGACGCGGGCTGGAAACCAGGGCCGGACGGCATCCGCGTGAAAGACGGTAAACGCCTGGAACTGACCTTGCTGGTGAGCAAGAAAGTGCTGAACGACGCGCTGATCCCGATTGCCAAAGAGAACTGGCAACAGATTGGTGTGCTGCTGAAACCACAGGTTGTCGACTTCAACGCCCTGATGGCGCAGCGTAAAGCGGGCAATTATGACCTTGCCTCCTTTAGCACCAGCACGTTAAACGATCCGCATGACGGCGTGTGGGATTACTACAGCACGGAAGCGAAAGAGTCCGGCTATAACAACCCGCAGGTCGATAAGCTGATTAACGAAGCTAACGCAGTGCTGGATGTGGAAAAACGTAAGCCGATTTACCACCAGCTGTATAAAGTGCTGGCGGATGATCCGCCGGTGATCCTGCTGGGCAACCGCGAGATTTTGTCGGCCAGCAGCGCCCGCGTCACCGGTTTTAAACCGGATATCTATAACGGCCTGACCGGCAGCCTGCCGGATGTGAAAATCGTCAAGTAACACCATCACAACTGCCGGGGTTTCCCGGCAGTTGCCATGAGAGCGCTATGCGAAATTTTATCCTGAGGCGGCTGCTGCAAACCGTGCCAATGCTGCTGCTGGCTTCGCTGATTATCTTCATGCTGTTTGCCAAAACGCCGGGCGACTTTATTGACGGCAACATCACGCTGACCGCCGCCCGCGCCGCTGAACTGAAAGCCATTTACGGTCTCGATCAACCGCTGTTCACCCGCTATCTGCACTGGCTCGGCCAGTTGTTACGCGGTGATTTAGGCTTCTCTTTGCAATACCAAATCCCGGTGAGTCAGTTGCTTAACCAGTACATCTGGAACTCGTTCCTGCTGGCAAGCGTGGCGCTGGTGTTTTACTGGGGTATTGGCCTGGCGGTAGGTATCGCCTCGGCGCTGAAACCCAACTCGCTGTTCGATCACCTGGTGAGCGTGGTGGTGTTCGCCGCCATGTCCTTTCCGACCTTTTTCCTCTGCCTGCTGCTGATTAAGTGGTTTGCCGTGGATCTGCACTGGCTGCCTGTCGGCGGCATGACCAACACCGGCAGCGACGAAGGCGGCTGGGCGTGGGTGATGCAGGTGGCGGCGCACCTGGTGTTGCCGGTGCTGGCGCTGGTGATGTTGCAGGCGGGCAGTCTGACACGCTATTTCCGCGCCAGTATGCTGGATGTGGTGAAGATGGATTTTATCCGCACCGCGCGCGCCAAAGGGCTGCGCGAACGGACGGTGATTTTTAAACATGCGCTGCGCAATGCACTGCTGCCGATTATCACTCTGCTCGGATTTGAACTGCCGGGGCTGTTTTCGGGCGCGATTATCACCGAAAAAGTGTTTAACTGGCCGGGTGCGGGGCATATTCATATCGATTCGCTGGCGGCGCGCGATTACCCGGTGCTGATGGGCTTTACCCTGTTCCTGGCGGTATTAACCATTCTCGGCAACCTGATTGCTGATGTGCTTTACGCGTGGGCAGATCCGCGTATTCGGGTGAGGTCGTGATGTTCGGTTCGCTTTTTTCAACCAACCGCCGCCTTCGTAAAGCGGAAATCCCGGCGCTGGCGCAGGCCACGCCTTCACCGTGGCGGCAAGCCTGGAAAGCGCTGCGCCATAATCATTTAGCCATGTTGTGCCTGTTTTTGCTGGTGGTGATGACGGTCTGGTGTGTGATTGGGCCGGTCTGGTCACCGTGGAAAAACGACGCCACCGACGCCCTGATGATCAACAAGCCCCCCGGTGCAGAGCACTGGCTGGGCACCGATTTTCTGGGTCGTGATGTCTATACCCGCCTGCTGCTGGCCGGGCGCATTTCGTTGATTATCGGTCTGCTGACCATGTTGCTCTCCGTGGCGCTCGGCTATCTGCTTGGCGCGGTCTCCGGCTACGCGGGCGGCTGGACGGATAAACTCATCATGCGTCTGGCGGATCTGGTGATGACCATTCCGAGCTTACCGCTGCTGATTGTTGCCGGGGCGATGCTGTCGGAGCTCGATTTCTCCGCTGAATCACGCATCTATATGGTGGTTATCATGCTCAGTTTGCTGGAGTGGCCGAAGCTGGCGCGGCTGGTGCGCGGGCAAATTCTCTCCCTGCGCGAGCGTGATTTTATGCTGGCGACGCAAGTGCTGGGCTTGTCGTCGCGTCGCCGTCTGTTTGGTCACTTGTTGCCAAATACCATCCCGATTCTGGTGGTGATGGCGACCATGGCGGTGGCAAACGCCATCCTGATGGAGTCCGCGCTGAGTTACCTCGGGCTTGGCGTGGTACCGCCCACGCCATCGTGGGGCAACATGATGGATGCCGCCAACAGCCTGATCGATTTTCAGCGCCGCCCGTGGCTGTGGATGCCGCCGGGTATCGCTATTTTTATTACCGTGATTGCGATTAACGTGTTGGGTGACGGCCTGCGCGATGCGCTGGATCCGAAGATGAAACGGAGCGTGAAATGAGCGAACCGCTGATCACCTTTAATCAATTGTCCCTCTCTTTTGCCGGTGAACAGGGGCGCGTGCGCGCCGTGCAGGAGGTGTCGTTCACCATCAACGCCGGGCAAACTATCGGCGTGGTGGGCGAGTCCGGCTGCGGCAAAAGCGTGACCGCTATGGCATTGATGGGTTTGCTGCCGCCGCAAGCGGCCCGCATCGACGGTGGGCAAATTCTGTTTCAGGGCACGGATTTGCTGCGCCTGAAGCCGTCAAAAATGGCGGATCTGCGCGGCAACCAATTGGCGATGATTTTCCAGGAGCCGATGACCGCGCTTAACCCGGTGCTGACCATCGGCGAGCAGTTGTGCGAACCGTTGATTCGCCATCGCGGCGAAACGCCAAAAGCCGCATGGGCGCATGCCACCCGGTTAATCACCGAAGTGGGGCTGGCGCGGGCGGAGAGCCTGATGAGCAGCTATCCGCATCAGCTTTCCGGCGGCATGTTGCAACGCATCATGATTGCCATGGCGCTGAGCTGCCAGCCCAAACTGCTGATCGCCGATGAACCAACTACCGCGCTGGATGTTACCGTGCAGGCGCAAATCTTGCGGCTGCTGCGCGATCAGGCGCGGGCGCATGAGATGGCGCTGATGCTGATCACCCATGATTTAGGCGTGATTGCGCAGATGGCGGAGCATGTGGTGGTGATGTACGCCGGGCGCATTGTTGAACAAGGCCCGACGGCCGATGTGCTGCGTAACCCGCTGCATCCGTACACCAAAGGGTTAATCGCTGCACGCCCCATTCCGGGCGAGCGCCGGCGTCGGCTTTACTCCATTCCGGGCCAGGTGCCGGATCTCGCCGCGCTGCCGCCGTACTGCGCCTTTTACGATCGCTGCGAACGGGCGACCGAGCAGTGCCGGGTGGGGATCCCACCGCTTATCGGCCAAACGCGGCAAGCCGCGTGTATTCACAGTGCGTTAGTGGAGCCAACCGCATGAGCCAGCAATATGTGATTGAAGTGGATGGGCTGAAAAAGCACTTCCCGCTGCGTGACGGACTGTTTGGCCAGCAAACCGGAGAGTTACGCGCCGTGGACGGCGTCAGTTTTAAGATTCGCCAGGGGACGATTTTCGGGCTGGTGGGTGAGTCCGGCAGCGGTAAAACCACCGTTGGCCGCACCTTGCTTGGGCTGTACGACAAAACCGCAGGTAGCGTGAAGTATCACGGCCAGGAGCTGCAAGACCTGAGCGCGAAACAGATGCGCGCGCTGCGTCCGAAAATCCAGCTGGTGTTTCAGGACCCGTACAGTTCGCTGAATCCGCGTATTCGCGTGGGCGATGCGATTGGCGAAGCGATGCTCGAGCATAAGCTGTGCAGCCGGGCAGAGCTGCGCGACAAGGTGCTGGACGTGATGAAGATTTGCGGGCTGGCGCCGCAGCATTACAACCGTTTCCCGCACGAATTTTCCGGTGGTCAGCGCCAGCGTATCGGCATTGCGCGCGCGCTGATCCTCAACCCGGATTTCATCATCGCCGATGAGCCGATTTCGGCGCTGGATGTCTCCATTCAGGCGCAAATTATTAATTTGTTTGCGGATTTACGCGACGATCACGGCGTGACATTCCTGTTTATCTCCCATGATTTGGGCGTGGTGGAGCACCTGTGCGATGACGTCGCGGTGATGTACCTCGGGCAACTGGTGGAAACCGCCAGCCGCGATACGCTGTTTAACCGGCCGCTGCATCCTTACACCCAGGCATTGCTGGCGGCGGTGCCAACGCTCGACCCGGATAGCGAACCCGTCGCTGTGGTGCAGGGGGAAATTCCCGATCCGTCGCGCCCGCCGTCCGGCTGCCGTTTCTCGTCGCGCTGCCCGCTGGCAACCGCACAATGCCGCGCTGAAATCCCCGTGCTGCGTGAGGTGGAGCCAGGACATCATGTGGCATGTCATTTGGTGGGAATAGCAAAATAAATAATGGTCTTTTTATTTCTGGCTGGCGTTACATAACCAGCCAGAAATAGAGAAAATAATCTCTCCACTACTGCCGATAATTGATATTTATATTTTTAAATAAGCGCGGCGGTAATTTAAACGGTCAGTGATTGTCGTTGTAAATAACCGTTTCGCTTATATTAAGAATTACTGCCTATTTTATTTCTCTGCTCTGGTCTGTTCTATGCTTATCAGTTCTGTCTGAACCTTATAAGGAACAGGATATATGAGAGCACTGACTTATCACGGCGCGCATAAAGTTAGCGTTGATAACCGCCCCGACCCGGTTATCGAATCTTCAGACGATATTATTCTTCGTGTTACCGCAACGGCAATTTGCGGCTCCGACCTGCATCTTTACCACGGGAAAATACCGGGCACCAATCACGGCGATATATTCGGTCATGAATTTATGGGCGAAGTGGTGGAAACCGGGCCGGGTGTTCATGCCGTCAGTAAAGGCGACCGGGTAGTGATCCCTTTTGTCATTGCCTGCGGGGAATGTTTCTTCTGCAAACTTCACCAGTACTCGGCCTGTGAGCAAACCAATTCCGGCAAAGGCGCGGCGCTGAACCGCAAAGGCATCACGCCGCCTGCGGCGCTGTTTGGTTACAGCGATTTGTACGGCGGTATTCCCGGCGGCCAGGCCGAATATGTACGGGTGCCGAAAGCCAACACCGGGCCGTTTAAAGTACCGGATACGCTGGCCGATGAGAAAGTGCTGTTTCTCTCCGATATCTTGCCTACCGCGTGGCAGGCGGTGAAAAACGCCGAGGTGAAACCCGGTTCCAGCGTGGCGATTTACGGTGCCGGACCAGTCGGTTTACTCACGGCGGCCTGCGCACGTCTGGAGGGGGCAGAACAGATCTTTATGATTGATGACAGCGACTACCGGCTGGCTTTTGCCCGCGATCGCTATGGCGTGATACCGATTAACTTCGATAAAAATGACGATCCCGCCGCCTGGATAATTGAAAACACGGCGGGACACCGTGGCGTTGACGCCGTTATCGATGCCGTGGGATTTGAAGCCAAAGGCAGCACCACCGAAACGGTGCTCAGCACGCTGAAAATCGAAGGCAGCAGCGGGAAAGTGCTCCGACAAGCGATCGCTGCTACGCGCCGGGGCGGGATTGTCAGCGTGCCCGGCGTGTATGCCGGATTTATCCATGCCTTCATGTTTGGCGATGCTTTTGACAAGGGGCTGACATTCAAAATGGGCCAGACGCATGTGCATGCGTATCTGCCGGATTTGTTACCGCTGATTGAGTCCGGCCATTTGAAACCGGAAGAGATCGTCACGCACCACCTGCAGCTGGAAGAGGCTGCTCGCGGGTATGACATCTTCGATAAGCATGCCGAAGATTGCCGCAAAGTGATCCTCGTGCCGGGCATGAATGCAGAAAAAGCGACGATTTAACCTGCCGCCTGTTCGCTATCGGGAATTGTTGGAACGCGCAATGCCTCTCCTGGCGAGGAGAGGCATACCGAAGCGCTGAAGGCTTAAATAAAGGTAAAAATCTCGTCGCGCGGCAGGCGCGATTTTGGCAGCGCGGCGTTGAAATCGTTGTCGCTGCGAAAACCGAGCGACACCAGCACCACGCTGGTCAGCCCTTTCTCACGCAGGCCGAGGGAGAGATCCAGCTCGCGCTGGTCGAAACCTTCCATCGGTGTGGCATCAATCCCCAGCATTGCCGCACCCAGCAGCAGGCCGCCCAGTGCCAGATAAACCTGTTTTTCCATCCACTGTGGCAAATCGCGTTGTTCATAACGGTGAATCGCTACGTACGAACGGCGACCCTTATCCTGGCCCGCTTTTGCCGCTTCGTCTTTAAAGCGACCCTCTTTCTGCTCTTGTTCCAGAACATTTTGCAGATGCTGCTCATCAAGATCGCTGCGTATGCACAAGGCAATAACGTGGGACGCATTGACGATTTTCGGCTCGTTATAAACGAACGCAGCGGTGGCGGCTTTCGCCATTGCCGCGCGGCCTTCCGGCGTGGAGGCGACCACAAAGTGCCACGGTTGCGAGTTCACTGAAGAGGGGCTGTTTTGCAGCACGTTGAGCAACGTGTCGATTTTGTCCTGCGGCAGCGTTTTGCCGGGTTCAAAGGCTTTCACGGTATGGCGGGCAATTACGGCATCATCAAGTGTCATCGTTATTCTCCTGGCGCAATGTATGAAAATTCGGGACGAACCGTCCCGTAGAGTGTGAGGAGAATAAACGCAAAGCGGCACAAGATAAATCGGTGTAAAAAGGCAGCACTTTCACTCGGCGAGTGAAAATGGGGTTTGCCCGGGCGCGGTTTTCTGGCAAAACAGAGAAGCCACTCGCCTGTTATTCATCCTGCGGAGAAACCATGATTCGGCTGGAAGATGTCACGCTGTTCGTCCGTTCAGCGCTACTGGGAAGTTTTTCAAATGCAGCGCGTGAAGCCGGGCTGTTACCAGGCCAGGTGAGCGCGGCGGTACACCGGCTGGAGCGCGATCTGGATAAACGCCTGTTTGTGCGTTCCACGCGCAGTTTGCGCCTTACCGCCGAAGGGGAAAAATATCTCCCTTTCGCGCAGGAGATGCTGGCGGTGGTCGCCGCCGGTGCCGAGAGTTTGCACAGCGGCGATAAAGAGATTCAGGGCGAGTTGCGCGTGGCGGTGCCTTCCGATATTGGCCGCAATGTTCTGCTGCCGCTGATTACGCGCTTTTGCGAGCAGCACCCCAAAGTGTCGCTGCGGCTTTCGCTTTCCGATCAAATCAGCGATGTCTTTCGCGATCCGGTCGATATCGCCATTCGTTACGGCGTGCTGGACAACAACAGCTATGTCGCGCTGCCGCTGGCGGAAGATAACCGCCGGGTGCTGGCGGCGGCACCGGCTTACCTGGCGCAGCACGGACGCCCGCAAACGCTGGATGACGTGGTCAATCACCACTGTTTACTTTTCACCATGAACAGTCAGGTGTATGACAAATGGAGCTTTCCAGAAAACGGCATGCGCCGCCAGTTGATCGTCAAAAGCCGGATGCTGTGCGACGACGCCGATGTTGCCCGGCGTTGGGCGCTGGAAGGCATGGGCATTATTTATAAATCGTGGATCGATATCAGCGCTGATGTGCTGGCAGGGCGGCTGGAAGTGCTGTTGCCGCAGCACCCCGGCGAAGCCACGCCGCTGAACCTGATTTGCCCGCATCGCAAACAGTTTTCCCCGGCAATTCGCCATTTGCATAGCGTGTTGCGTGAACATCTGCGCCCGATCACCGCGTTGCTGCAAACTCACCCAGCGTTTAAACCGCACGGATGACCAAAAAATGTACGCCACTGCGCGCCAGGATTAACCTCTTTGCGTAGAACATTACGCACGCTTACGGAGGTATCAGCACATGGCTTTACGTTCACTGGGTACAACAGGGTTACAGATCCCGACACTGGTTTTCGGCGGCAACGTTTTTGGCTGGACGGTCGATGAAAAACAGAGCTTCAGCTTGCTGGATGCATTGCTGGAGCGAGGTTTTACCGCTATCGACACCGCCGATGTTTACTCGCGCTGGTCTCCGGGCAATAAAGGCGGCGAATCGGAAACCATTATTGGCAACTGGCTGGCGGCGCATCCTGGTGCGCGCGACAAAGTGACGCTGTTTACCAAAGTCGGCGCCGATATGGGCGAAGCGGGTAAGAAAGGCCTTTCCGCGCGCTGGATCACCCAGGCGGTGGAAGATTCGTTACGCCGCCTGAAAACGGACTATATCGATCTCTATTTCTCACACTGGCCGGACAGTGACACTGCGTATGACGAAACACTCGGCGCGTATGAAAAGCTGCTGAAAGCCGGGAAAATCCGCGCCATTGGCGCATCTAATCTGAATGCCGAGCAACTGGGCGAATCGTTAAAAGTGGCAGACGCTAAAGGTCTGCCGCGCTACCAGGTGCTGCAACCAGAATACAACCTTTACGACCGTTCCAGCTTTGAAGGCGCGTTGCAGGATTTAACAGTGCGGGAAAACATTGGCGTGGTGACCTATTACAGCCTCGCGTCCGGTTTCTTGTCCGGTAAATACCGCAGTGAAAAAGATTTGAGCCAAAGCCAGCGCGGGCAGGGGATTGCCAAATATCTGAACCCGCGTGGTTTCGCCATTGTTGAGGCGCTGGAAAGCGTGGCGGCCAGCCACAATGTGAAACCCGCCGAAGTGGCGTTGGCGTGGCTGATTCAGCAACCGGGTGTTACCGCGCCGATTGCCAGCGCCACCAAACTGGCGCATATCGACAGCTTTGTCACCGCCGTATCGTTAAACCTCTCCGCAGATGAAATCGCCGCGCTGAATAAAGCCGGTGCCTGATCCCCATTGCCCGGAGCGGTATACCGCTGCCGGGCTGCATAACCTGATGCGCAATTGAGCTATAGCCGCGCACCAATCCAGACCGCAATACGCTTTTAAAACAACGGCAAACAAGAATATAACGCAACTTATCTGCGCACTTATTGGCGGCGTGTGAGCCCTCACTTTGCCCATCGAACCGGCGTAAGTCACGCGGGTGTCTTTCGCCATCAGAGTGCGGTAGACACCGCCAGCACGCTTAACGGTAACTACCTGAGTCGTTAGTGATTGGCGGTATCGCCCATAGAAGGAAGAGTGTAAGCGGCGGATCTGTTGAGGTTTTGTTGAAGTAAACGCAGCAGTAATGTGCAAAAAATCCCCAAGTGACACACCCTGTCAGGGCGATCGTTTATCTTTCCCTGAGCGAAATCATGGCATTGTGTAATTGTTGCGCTTTGGGCGGAAATTTCATTTTAGTTTTTCGTGTTATTGCCGTTAACCACTATGAAAAAACAAGGTGTTACCTGGAAAACAGGGCCGTGGCGCGTGGGTCAGGCCGTAACCGTTAACGTCTCCTGAGACTTTGTATTTCGGAACCCGTCACAATGAAGGATAGTCACGACAGAAAACACGACCCGTTGATTGAGCGGCTGTGCGAGATCTTCGCGGCACTGTATCAGGGAAAGATCATTGATAAAGCGTGGCTGTGCGAAAAATTCGGTATCACGGAACGTACGGCTTATCGCGATCTGGCACGGCTTGGGCATATTCTCGATCAGGTTTCACCGGGGCGTTATAAACTCAGCGTCCATCTTCTTCCTGCCTTGCATAACGGCCATTTGGCGGAGTTCGCCGATTTTACCGGCGTGGCGCACCTGTTTCCGCGTAATGACGGTCAATCACTGCGTAACAGTATGCAGCACCGTGGCAATATTACGTTTCACGCGCCGAGTAGCCGGGAGAACCGGCAAATTGAAGATGTCATTAATCAGCTTAATCACGCCATTACCGGGCATTGCGAAGTGGAATATCACTATCGCGATAAACCCCGGTGTGCGCAGCCTTATCGGCTGATTAACCAGTACGGTCTTTGGTATCTGGCGGCGGTGGAAAATGGACGGCTGAAAGCGTTTGAAGTGGCGCGAATCGAAAACCTGAAAAGCACGACTCTTTGTTTTGAACCCCATGCGGAGGTGCTGGCGGAGCTGGAAAACAGCGTCGGCATCCGTTTTGGCTCGCGGGTGGAAGCGCTGCTGCGCGTCTCGGCGCACGCTGCCGAGTATGTTACCCGCCGGGCGCTGTTTCCGGCACAACGCATTGTTGAACAGCATGATGACGGTAGCTTAACGCTCGCGACCGCCATCACCGATCCGCACACGCTGTTTCGCTGGTTGCGCTACTGGTTGCCGGATATCGGCATTCTTTCTCCGGCGTCGCTACGCGAACAGTTCGAGCAGGATCTGCACCTGCGCTACGCCCACGGCGTGGCGCAGAGATAGCGTCCGCGCCTACAAAAGTGAAAAGTATTGGTGGGGGGCTAGCGAGGCCTTCCATCTTCAATCCACTTTTTCACTAACCCCATCGGCAGGCGGTACCGCGCACAGTTATACACCTCAAGGATGCGCAGTTCTTCCTGCAACAGCGCTTTGAAACGAGCCGTTTCTTCCTCGTCGAGGACGATAGACGTTAGCGCGGCGTCCAGGTTCTGCCTTTCGCGAACCACATAACCAATCGCTTCATTTAACGCTTCGCGATGACGAAACCGAAACGGGTCAGGTACACCCATCGCGTCGAGTGTGACAGCATATTTTTTAATTGAACGGCGATATAAAAACTCAAAGAGCTCAGCGGCAAGGGAGACGTCTCGTTTTTCATAAATCCCCATCATGGCATAGGCGTATTCGGTGGGGTCTGCGTCGAGAAAGGAGAGGGGAGCGCTGTTGTAAATCATCAACGGAATATTTGCGGCGAGCCGGCTTGTCCGCTTGTTGCCATCTTCAAAGGGCTGTAGATAAGCAAGGTTGACCCACAGGAAAAACGCGGATTCAACCGGGTTTTTAATCAGCCTTGCTTTCTCAACAATGATTTCAAACATTTCTTTAAGCAAAACAGGCGTCTGTGGAGGTGTATATGTCGTGCCGCTGACGTTAACGATTTTGGTTCTTATGCTGCCAAGCTCCATTGAGTCCGACAATAAATCACTCATTAAGATCGAATGCAGATTGCTGATGACAGGTGTTGTGAGCCCGTACTGCGGAACCGCATCAATAAGAAACTCAATGGCTTGTTTATGGTTGAGCAGCATTACCGCATCCATGTCTCCCGCTTCCCTGCCACTGCGAAACAGCTCTTCTGTTGCCAGCAGTGAATAGGTGTTGCCTTCCAGGCGAGAAGAGGACCATGAGAGATCGACCAGCAGTTGTTCCAGTACTTTTCGGGCATAGGTTCCGGCAGGCTGTTGGCCCGCCATTTGGCCTTCGTTCAGCAGGGTTTCCGCAAGCGCTTCAGACAGTAAAAATGTTTCGTTAGGGATGTAGGCATCGACGAAATCCCGGACATAACCGGTGATTTCTCGTGTGGTAAGCGGAGACTGAAGGTAGGTCAACAGAGACCGGGCATTATATGGCGCAGGAGATTCGTTTGCAGCCATCACCAGGCGATGAAGCGCAGCACGGGATAGTGTATAGCGGGTGGCTTTTCCCACTCCTTCTTTACGCAATAATCCTTCGTTGATAAGGACTTCAAGGTGGCGTTTGATTGTCGACTTGCCAACCTGGAGCGCCTGGGCAAGTTCGCTGGAACTGACGGGCGTATTTTTCTCGCGGATCGTCACCAGTATTTCGTCTCGTACAGCCATACTTTCTCCTTACCCAACCCGCTTAGCCTTGTGGGCCGTAAATGTTAATACGGCCCATCATAAAGGCAAATACGGCTCATGGTAAGAAAAATAGGGTCCATATTCGATTTTTTCGGCCCATCTCGCAGAAATGCGGCCCATAATGGGCAGACCAGCTCGGCTGCGCTTTCGGCTAATCTTTATTTTCTACGTTGCTCATTATGCCTCCGGATTAGCCGTGATACTGCTCGTCGGTAACATGTTCAAGCCAGGTAACCGGGCTGCCGTTGAGCGATTCGGCAATGGCGATATGCGTCATTGCGTTCTCAGCCGTTGCGCCGTGCCAGTGCTTCACCTCCTCCGGGATCCAGACGATATCGCCCTGATTCATCTCCTGGACGGCTTCGCCTTCGCACTGAATCCACCCTTTTCCGTGCGTAATAATCAGCGTTTGACCTAGTGGATGGGTGTGCCATGCGGTACGCGCGCCGGGTTCAAAAGTGACTATCGCGCCACCCACGCGTGCGGGTTCGTCGGCTTTAAACGGCGCGTCGAGACGTACGCGACCAGTGAAATAGTCCTGCGGCCCTTGCGCAGAGGGAACCGAGGCGCTGCGGATGATTTTCATGCTGTTCTCCCGTGTTTGAATACGTTTTAAAGCGTAGCTGGCAGGCGAGAAATCGTTGAATGCGTCGCGACCAGAACTGCGACTGACACCGGTAAGTAACCCGATTTTCTGCGCCCTATCCACTTCGAAAGGAAAAGTGACAGGGCGATCATAATCCTCACTGACTACCTACACTATTGGGGGAAATCGGCATGAGCTTATGAGTAAAACTCATCAATGGCGGCGTAGCGCCATGACTGCACTGGCAAGGGTAAACAGCGCCATGATCCACGCCATCGTCCAGGGTGTTCCGTCGCGAAACCACGTCAGCAGCAGCGAAGAGATAATACCGCTGCCATATTGCAGCGAGCCAATCAGCGCCGAAGCGGAACCGGCGATAGAGGGAACGGCGTCGAGCGCGGCGGCGGTTGAGGTGGCAGCGATAATGCCGTTCATCGAGAAGAACAGGAACACCGGAATAATCACCGTAGCAATGCCGCCGAACTGCAATTTCACTGCCAGTGCCAGGGCCACCATAGCCAGCGCGGCAACCGTGACGGCGATTTTCAGTAACTTATCCAGCGGATGGCGCTGCACCAGCCGCCGGTTCAGAAAGCTCACCCCCATTAGGCCGACAATATTGACGGCAAACAGCCAGCCGTAATATTGCGGATCAATATCGTAATAGCGGATGTAAACGAACGGCGAACCGGTAATAAAGGCATAGGCAGAGACGTAGAAGAAGGTCACGCACAGCGTGTAACGCATAAACGCGCGGTTACGCAGCAGCGCGAGGTAGTTACGAAATGCGCCCGGCAACGAGGCTTTGGTGCGTTTTTCGGCGGGTAAGGTTTCCGGCAGGAAATAGAGCGAGAGAAACATCAGCGCGCCAATTCCCGCCAGCAGCAAAAAAATGGCGTGCCAGCTGGTGATTTGAATAATTTGCCCGCCCGCCAGCGGCCCAACGATCGGCGCTATCGCCATAATGATGGTTAAGGTTGAGAGCATTTGCGCCGCGCGGGTGCGGGCAAACAGATCGCGGATCATCGCCCGCGCCAGCATCGGGCCGGTGCAGGCACCGAAAGCCTGAAACACGCGCCAGAACACCATCTGGTGGATTTCAGTAGAGAGCGCGCATCCGGCAGAACCGATGATAAACAACAGCATGCCGATAAACAGCGGCGTACGACGACCGACTGCGTCGCTGATCGGCCCCCATACCAGTTGTGCCAGCGCGAAGCCGACCAAAAAGCCGGTGATGGTCAGTTCAATATCGCCCTGTAGTTCTTTCGCCATCAAGGGCATCGCGGGCAGGTAAATATCCGTCGACAGGGACGTAAAGGCCATCAGCGCGCTGAGGATCGCGAGAAATAGCGGCCCGTGTAGCTTGTTGTTCATAAAATCCTGATTAAGTCGCGAAGGGAACGCCGACAAGGGCGGAACGGTATCTTAATCAGTGCGGCACAAATGATAACGCCATTAAATCATAATGACGTTATGCGCCAAATTCATGAGTGACGTTCGCTTACCGTCATGGTGAAAATAACAGGTTGGCTGCTTTCATTGGCATAGTGGTGCGCGGTGTCGGTTTGTGCCACCGCAGAGCAGCCTTCACCCACGACGAGCGCCGTTTGGCCAACCTGAATGTGCAGCGTGCCGCGCTCAACGTGCAGCAGTTCCACGGTGCCGGAAGGGTGGCCTGGCGAGGCGAACCGCTCGCCGGGGAACATCTCCCAGCGCCACATCTCCAGCATATCCGGCCCGCTGGTGCCTGCCAGCAACCGCGCAGTGCCGCCGTTTTCGCCCTGCCACAACGTGGGGATGTCTTCTTTTTCGATCAGATGTGCGGTCGGTTTACTGGCGACATCGACGATATCGGCCACCGAAACGCCCATCGCGGCGGCGATTTTACACAGCAGGGCGATACTCGGATTGGCGAGACATTTTTCGATCTCGACCAGCATGCCTTTGCTGACACCCGCGCGGCGGGAAAGCTCATCCAGCGAGAGTTTTTGTTGCTTACGAAACGCTTTAATACGCGTTGCCACCGCTTCACTGACGCGATGAACATCCGCGCCTGAGTCGGTCGGTTTATTGACTTTTTTGGTCATCGGTCGATACTGTGCAATAAAATGGTCACTAAAAAGGATTATCCGATGCTTTCCGTTCAGCCGTCAATCGATGCCCGTCTTTCCGCCATCGCCCCTGGTTTTCGCGCACTTAGCATTTATGTTGATGCCGCGCCGCTAGTGAACCCGCAAGTGGGAGAAACGGTACTGGCGAGCGCCTGTGAGTGTGTGGCTACGGGCGGCCCGGTATGGGCGGATGCGCACCTGGCGGCATGGGATGAGGTGTTTAAGCGCTTTGGCGCAAAGCCAAAACGCACGCCCTGCTCGGCACAAGCGCTGCGAAAACGCGTGCAGCGCGACGGCGTGGTACCTGCAATTGACCCGGTGGTGGATCTCTATAATGCCATCAGCCTGCGCTACGCTATTCCCGTCGGTGGCGAGAACATTGCGGCCTATCACGGCGCGCCGCGTCTGACGCTCGCTGACGGTACGGAGCTGTTCGACATGATGAAAGAGGGCGAGCTGGCGCACGAATCACCGGAGCCGGGAGAAGTTATCTGGCGCGATGACACTGGCGTAACGTGCCGCCGCTGGAACTGGCGGCAGGGCGTGCGCACCCGCCTGAGCGCTGCCGACAGCCAGATGTGGTTTATCCTCGAAAGCCTGCCGGAAATGCCGCTGGACGCATTATGTGAGGCAGGCGACGAACTGATCGCCGGATTGCAACGTATGATGCCGGGCTGTCGTGTTGAAAAAAACAGGCTCGGGTTTGATCTCTGAAGGGGGAAGAATGGATTTCACAGGATTGAGCGCATTTCCGCTGTCGCCGCTGCGCGACGAACGGCTGGATGAAACGGCTTACGTGAAGTTGATTGAACGGCTGCGCGTTGCCGGGGTCGATTCGATTGGCGCACTGGGTTCGACGGGGTGCTATCCCTATTTCAGCCGTACCGAGCGGGCTAATGCGCTGCGCCTGGCGACGGAACATTCCGGCGCGGTTTCGGTGATTGCCGGGATTGGCGCGTTGCGCACACGCGATGTGCTGTGGCTGGCGGAAGACGCGCAGAAAGCGGGCGTTAGCGCCGTGCTACTGGCACCGGTTTCCTACCACGGTTTAACCGAAGAGGAAGTGTTCAGCCTGTTTGCTGCCGTTACGCGCGAACTCTCTGTGCCACTCTGCGTGTACGATAACCCCGGCACCACCCATTTCACCTTTAGCGACGAACTGCTGCTGCGTATTGCTCAGTTGCCCAATATTGGCTCAATCAAAATCCCACCGATTTCCGCACCCGAGCGAGCTGCGCGCCTGCGCCCGCGAATTCCGCAGAGCATCACGCTGGGTATCAGCGGCGATGCCAGCGCGGTTGATGGTCTTAGCGCCGGATGCGGCGTCTGGTATTCGGTGCTTGGCGGGTTGTTTCCGCAAGCGGCGTTGGCGATTTCCCATGCGGCGCAGGCAGGAGATTTCACGCGGGCGCGTGCGCACTCTGATGCGCTGCAACCGTTGTGGGACATCTGTAAACGCTACGGCGGTAGCCTGCGGGTGATGGCCACTGCGGCGGAACTGCTGGGTTTAGCGGGCGCATCGTGCTTGCCCGCGCCATTGCAAACGCTCACCGGCGATGCGCGCCGCGAGGTGGCAGACGTAATTGAGCAACTGCGGTTAGCCTGACGATTGCTATTTGAACGTTCCGTACCCCCTCCGGAGAGGCCTGGGATAGCTGGTTTGATGGTGAAAGTGTGTCACCAGATTTTATGGCTGCACGGGAGCAGCCAGGGGAGCAAAACAGGGAAGACTTTTGATGATCAAATTTATGCTGGATACGAATATTTGCATTTTCACTATCAAGAACAAACCTGAAATCGTCAGGCAGGCTTTTAATCAGCACAACGGGCAGATGTGTATCAGCGCTGTCACGTTAATGGAGCTGATTTAGGGTGCCGAGAAATCGGCCATCCCCGAAAAAAATTTGCGTGTTGTGGAAGGGGTTACGGCACGCCTGAAGTGCTGCCATAGGGTGTCGATGCTGCTGTTCATACAGGCCAGTTGCGTGCGGAGTTAGCCAGAGCGGGTACGCCAGTCGGGCCATATCATGCCATGATTGGCGCACATGCTCGCTCACTGAGACTGGTGCTTGTCAGCAATAACACTCGCGAGTTCGCCCGCATACCTGGCTTGCGCTTGCAGGACTGGACCTCGCATTAACCAGATGATTGCGCCCCCAGCCGTTTCGCCACAAAACGGGAAATCGCCGGGCCGGTTATCAGCACCAGGATAAACCTCCCGGTCTGCATCGCCATCACAAACGATATGTCCACCTGGCTTGACGAAGCGATAATCGCCACGGTATCCGCCCCGCCGGGGCTGGTGGCAAGGTAAGCGGTAAGCGGGTCGATCCCGGCGAACTGCACCAGTAACCAGGCAAAACCGCAGCACACTGCGACGAGCGTCAGAACCGACAGCAGCACGCGCGGTAATGCGCGGGCAGCGTAGCAGACAATCTCTCGCGTAAAACGTAAACCAATACTCCAGCCAATCATCGCGTAGGAGAGCGCCAGCAGCCACGGCGGCAATTCCAGCGACAGCAAACCGGTATCTTCAACGATTATTCCCAGTGCCAACGTTATCAACATTGGCCCGGAGGGAATTTTTACGCAGCGGGCAATCAGGTAACCTGCTGCAATTACCAGTAATGTTCCGGCAAACGGTAGCCAGCGCACCGGGCCGAACAACGTAAAGGTGGCGACCACGTGATCCGCGTTCTCAGTGCCCATCCACATGCGGGTCACCAGTACTGCGACCAGCGCCACGATCATCACCCGCAGATACTGCATAAACGCCACCAGACGGACATCCGCGCCAAAGCTCTCAGCCATAATCGTCATGGCCGCCGCTGCGCCTGGCGACGATCCCCAAATGGCTGTTGAACCGGGGAAAACCTGCAATTTCGCCATGATCCAACCAAGAATCGCGCTGGCGAAAATAACGGAGAAAATACAACTGATAAACAGTGGCCAGTCGGCGGCGATGCGGCCAAACACGGACGGCGGGATCGCATGCGCAATCATCGCACCGACCACCGCCTGCGCGGCGGCGAAGTATTTTTTACTGACGGTAACCGGCCGGTTGAAGATGGCGAGAATAATGCCGGAAAACATCGGCCCCAACAGGAGCGCGGCAGGCAGATGGATGAGTTCCATTACGGCCACGAAAAGCAATGAAAGGGCGATAAGCTGTAACCAGTTGCGAAACCAGGGCGTGTTTATCGCCATCAGCGGCACCCCCTGCACACCGCCGCAGCGGCGGTAAAATCAATCAACGGCATAACGCTTCCCGAAAAATAACATGTTGAAAAGCAAGGTTGGGTCTTTGAATGTAAGTGTTCTTCTTCATCCCTGCAAACGCACTTTCCCTCCCGGCAAGGCAATTTGGCAGATATTACCTATAATCCCAAGGGGGATTTACCGTGTTTTGCTTAGCCAGCATATTTGTCAGCGTGAACTCTCCATAAGCGCTACGGCAGACGATGTTTTATTAGCGAATATTTATTCGCGAGAATATATTTTTTCTAATTCAACTATTTTCTGCTTTCCTAATAATTTGATTGGTATGGGCTATTACACCCATAGGTTTTGATGTTTGTGAAAATTCCTAATCTCTTATTGGTTTCCTTGCGTAATGTAACCTTAGTGACTAATTTTTTATTACTCTGTGTTACTGTTTTTATTTTATGAGTTCTAACTTATTAAATTTTAAAGTTTTTCTGTTTTTTAAGCATGTTAAACTTTATTGCTGCATTTTTATTTAATTTAAAGCTAATACTTTTGGACGATTACTTCCTAAAACTTCGTTTTTTCCTAAGTGAAATTTATTCCCAGGTACCCATGGCTTTCATTATGGATTAAACGGCTTTTTTTATGGATTTTATGGCTACTACTGAAATCGTTCATTTAAGCATTCTTTGGTGAAAGCCATGGGCGGTAGCATTTTTTTGTGCTTTATTTATTTGATTATTTTTTAAATTAATAATGGTATCGTGATGCCAAACGCGATATCACATTTCAAATTAAACGAAGACATAATTTTGTTTTCGCCATAATTCGCTGGCAAATATTATTTCCCGGAGGTTGGATATGTATATCATCTCTCAGGATAGCTATTTTGTCATGGGCATGGATAAGCTGCTTAAAGCCATTAACCCACATGCAACGCATACGCTGGTTGCCTATGATCGGGGAGATGGGAAAATATTGTTTTTTAGTATGAACTCATTGCTCTATATTTTAAGTGAAGAAAAAGGGTTTAATTCTTTTATTTGCACTCGATTTATTACAATCGATAAATCCTCTTCGGTATCTTTGCTGCGGCACGAGATCAGAAAGATACTTAACTTTCTGAAGGGGCATGAAGAGATCTCTTCCTTTCGCGAAGTCCACTTTAGCGCGACGGAATATAAAATTATGTTGCGATTTCTTGATTATCAGTCCAGTGACGCGATTTCGCAGTCACTGGGTATTGATAAGAAAATCGTCAGTAATTATAAAAATGCGATATTACGTAAACTGGGTTTAAACAGTATGGCGGAGCTTATCCATATTTATAATAACTGGAACGACTGTTTTTGTTGCTCCGAAGGAAAAGTCATGGCGGATGCGATATTTCTTCCCCGTATCGGGACGAATGAGCTAAAGATGATAAGACGCGCGAATAAGCCTGCTTCAGAACCTGTGGTTTCACCTCTTTACTCTGGCAGTTTCTGTCATATACCTGCGTTGCGGACTCGTCAGCGTTCTTTATTGACCATGTAGCAATAGTTTATTGCTTTTGTTGCTGTTTATTCAAAACTCTTGTGCGCCTATCCTGCTTCGCATCAGGTTGTTAACCGCAACCACATCGACCGAATCAAGTAAGGATAAGCCACCATGTTATTCGATAAATATTCTCTGAATACGCTCGCGTTAACTAACCGGATTGTGATGCCGCCAATGACCCGCTCCCGAGCCGGAACGGGTGATGTGGCCACCGACATGATGGCGGATTACTACGCGCAGCGCGCCAGTGCCGGGCTGATTATCAGCGAAGGTACACAAATCAGCCAGCAGGGTCAGGGATACGCCTGGACGCCGGGTATTTACAGCGATGCGCAAATTGCTGGCTGGAAAAAAGTGACCGATGCGGTGCATCACGCGGGCGGCAAAATTTTTGCTCAGTTGTGGCATGTGGGGCGCGTTTCCCACACCGTTTTGCAGCCCGGTAACGCGGCACCGGTTTCCTCTTCGGCGATTCAGGCCGAAGGCGTAAAAGTGTTTGTCGATGTGGAAGGGCGCGGACCGGAAAATGGCGTGGGCGATATGGTGCAGCACTCCATGCCGCGTGCGCTGGCTGTGGAGGAAATTCCCGCTATCGTCAACGATTACGCACAAGCGGCGCGTAACGCAATTGCTGCCGGTTTCGATGGCATCGAATTACACGGCGCGAACGGTTACCTGATTAACCAGTTTATTGATTCGCAGTCGAACCTGCGCGACGACGAATACGGCGGTTCGCTGCAAAACCGCCTGCGCTTTATGAAAGAAGTGGTGGAAGCCGTTTCTGCGGCGATTGGTAAAGAACGCGTCGGTATTCGCCTGGCTCCGCTTACTACGCTGATGGGTTCACGCGATGATACGCCGGAAGCCACTTATCTCGCGGCGGCGAGCGTTCTGAATGCGATTGGCATTGCTTACATTCACATCGCCGAAGCGGACTGGGACGACGCGCCGGTGATGCCTGCGGCGTTTAAAGAAGCACTGCGCATTATTTTCCACGGCACGCTGATCTACTCAGGCAAATACACGCCGGAGCGCGCAGAAGAAGCGCTGGCGAAAGGCTGGGCGGATTTAATTGGTTTTGGCCGACCGTTTATCGCTAACCCGGATCTGCCGTACCGCCTGCAACATAACTTGCCGCTGAACGAACCGGTCAGAGAGAAATTCTTTGGCGGCGGCGCAGAAGGCTACCTGGATTATCCATTACAGAAAGCGTAATAACGAACGGGGGCAAGTGCCCCCTTTTTTGCGTGCTGCAAACCGCCGTCAGAAATCATAGGCATTAATAACTTTCATTAATGCCGTGTCATTTTTGTATTTTTCCCGCAGCGTTTTGAGCTGAACCACCGCTTTGCCGCAGGTGGCTTGCAGGCTGGCATCCAGCTCTTTCTGGCGCTGCTCGTCGAGATCCGAATCCTGCTCGCCGGCGAAATGCTCGCACTCTTCGGCAAGGTTGCGGAAATCCTGAACGTCTTTCGGCAACGGGGCGGCAGCAAAACTGGTGTTGAAAATAAAGGCGGTGGAGAGAATAAAAAGGAAGCGCTTCATCGGTTGTTGTCTGTGGAATTTCGAGGCGCTTATCTTACTCCTTAAAAATGGCGATGGAGAGGGGGAAACGAACGACTTTTAACACGTTTTTTGGCGTGCAATATTGAACCGATGCTGCCGATTTCACCGCGTTCTTCCCACCGTAAAACACCTTCCAGGTTGGTCTTTTCATTTCCTTCCGCCCCGGCAAATACAGCCTGCCCGCAGGCACGCTGTATTTGTCATGCTGCAAATCGGCAGGATTCAGTCTGGCCGTGATTGCAGATACGCGTTTTTCATGACGTCCTTCACTTCCCTGAGCTGCTTGCGCGTTTTATCCAGCGCCGTCGCCAGCCACTCCTCTTTATCACTGTATTTCACCAGCACGATGCAGCCCTGCATCACTTTCACCAGAATATGTTGCCCGGTATTAAACCCGGCATCGCGCAGCCACTTGCCGGAAAGCGTGATGCTCGGCGTGCTCGCGTCGCCCTGATTCGGGCGATATCGCACAATTACGTTGTGCTCGGTTCCGGCGATGGTGAAGTCTGAGGTAGAATGCGGATCAGCCATTATCAACTCCTTGATAGTTGGGGATGGTTAGACGCTCCGGTTGTGTTCCTGCACATCGGAGCGTTGTTTACGAAATCCAATTTCATGTGGTAGGTACCACATGAACATAACGTAACCGAAGTGGTACCTACCATGCAAGAAAAAAAGAAGCTTAATTTTGATCGAACCAAAAGCACGATGAAGAACATCCGATTTGAGGATGATCTTTTGGAACAGATTGAGAAAGCGGCGGGAAAAGGGAATTTTAGCAAGTGGGTTAAAGAGGCTTGTAGGTTGCGGTTTGAGGTAGAACGCGAAAAAGAAAAAGAAAAAGAAAAAGAATAAAAAATATTATTTTTTTATTCTGAGCGAATTAGAAAATTTTCCCTTAATTATGTTTCTTCTATAAATATATTTCTAAATATTGATGGGTAATTATTTTTTTACGCCATAATTATACTAGCGACAGTGAATCAAAACAGGCATGGTTAATTTTCTCGCCAATTTTTAATTAACCCCTCATGCGAAGCAGTTCCAATTTTTATTAATATAATCTGCAGGTTATCATTCGTATCATATCCTATGATTATATTGTCGCCTTCAGCAGCATTATCCATAACTTCATTTTGAGTAAAATAGAGACGATACTCTGATCTCGACAAATGTGAAGTGCGAGCGTCATACCAGGTAACTTGTGCACGATTTGAGACTTGAGATCCCCGTATAGAGAATTTCGCATCGCATTTAAATTCATCTATACCTAATAAAGCTTTTAATTCTTTAACTCCGTTAAACTCATGCTGATGTGATTTTTCTGGATTGGCTTCTACAGATGATAATGTTTTGATGCAAGAGGCCCGAAAACGAATAGCAGCAGTCATATATTCATCCTTTTAAGAGTGAATCTCTAATTTATCAGATAATAGTGAATATAATATTGGCTGAATTGCTGATATTTGGAACCATCTCACATAAATTTAAATATATCTTTTGGGGAGGCCAATAAATATAAGCTGGAGGAATAAAGAATGTGCATTAATAAGTTATTTGAATATTTGGTAGAAGTTCATTTTGGCGGAAGATCACAGGAGTCGAACCTGCCCGGGACCGCTGGCGGCCCCAACTGGATTTGAAGTCCAGCCACCTCACCGGAGATGACGATCTTCCGCGCCTGCATTGCTACATGGAGGCGGGGCGCATTATAGCTACTTTCAGGCATTTACCACATACTTCCGTCATAAATTTTCTCATTGTGCTCCCGCCGCAAACGGTTGTTTAAGATAAATCTTCATCTTTTCCATGGCTTAGCTATTTTTCACCCGCTAAAGGAACCGTGATCACAGAAAAGAATAAACGTAATCAGATAACTAGAATTCGCAATACCCGGCTGAAATCCAATCGTTTACAACGTCTGAAACCGCTTTCTGCGTATTTTTCATGCGTAAAGGAAACAAAAATGGACAGTCAGATTATTTCTGTGAAAGAAAAGATTGGCTACGGCATGGGAGACGCCGCCAGCCATATCGTCTTTGATAACGTAATGCTGTACATGATGTTCTTTTATACCGATATCTTTGGCATCCCCGCCGGGTTTGTCGGCACCATGTTTCTGCTGGCGCGTGCATTAGACGCCGTTTCGGACCCGTGCATGGGGCTGCTCGCCGACCGCACCCGCAGCCGCTGGGGTAAGTTCCGTCCGTGGATAATTTTCGGCGCGCTGCCGTTCGGCATTGTGTGCGTTCTGGCCTACAGCACGCCGGATCTCAGCCTCAGCGGCAAGATGATCTACGCCGCTGTCACTTATACGTTACTCACTTTGCTTTACACCGTGGTCAACATTCCTTATTGCGCCCTCGGCGGTGTGATCACCAACGACCCGCAGCAGCGCATCTCGCTGCAATCCTGGCGCTTCGTGCTGGCGACAGCGGGCGGCATGCTCTCTACCGTGCTGATGATGCCGCTGGTGAAACTGATTGGCGGCGATGACAAAATTTTCGGTTTTCAGGGCGGCATCGCGGTGCTCTCCGTGGTCGCTTTTATGATGCTGGCGTTCTGCTTCTTCACCACCAAAGAGCGTATCCAGGCGCCGCCGAGCACTACCGGCATGCGCGAAGATCTGCGCGACATCTGGCAAAACGACCAGTGGCGCATCGTGGGTCTGCTGACCATCCTCAATATCCTCGCGGTCTGCGTGCGCGGCGGCGCGATGATGTATTACGTCACCTGGATCATGGGCGATGCCGCCATTTTCACCGCGTTTCTCACTACCTACTGTGTCGGCAACCTGATTGGCAGCGCACTGGCTAAGCCGCTCACCGACTGGAAATGCAAAGTCACCATCTTCTGGTGGACCAACGCGGCGCTCACCGTGCTTAGCATTGCCATGTTCTTCGTGCCGGTTCAGGCCAGCGTCACCATGTTCATCTTTATCTTCGTTATCGGCGTGCTGCATCAGCTGGTTACGCCGATCCAGTGGGTGATGATGTCCGACACCGTCGATTACGGCGAATGGTGCAACGGTAAACGTCTCACCGGCATCAGCTTCGCGGGCACGTTGTTTGTGCTGAAACTTGGCCTCGCTTTCGGCGGTGCACTGATTGGCTGGGCGCTGGCGGGTGGTGGTTACAATGCCACGGCGCAAAGCCAGAACGGCGCCACCATCAGCATCATCATTGCGCTGTTTACGCTGGTTCCGGCGGCCTGCTATTTGCTCAGCGCCTTTATCGCCAAACGCTACTACACCCTGAAAACACCGCTTCTCAAAACGATCATGGAACAGCTGGCGCGTGGCGAGCACCGCAGCCAGCAACGGTTTGGGCATGTTTCACCACGGGAAGAGTTACTGTAAGGAGTCATGCATGAAAATCAGTGATGGCAACTGGCTTATCCAGCCGGGTCTGATATTGATCCAGCCGGTGCAGGTGTTTGAAGTCGAACAACAGGGTAATGAGATGGTGGTCTATGCCGCCCCGCGCGACGTGCGCGAGCGCACCTGGCAACTGGATACGCCGCTCTTCACCCTGCGTTTTTTCTCGCCGCAGGAAGGGATTATTGGCGTGCGCATCGAACATTTTCAGGGAGCAATAGATAACGGCCCGCACTTCCCGCTTAATGTTGCGCAAGACGTCCACGTGGAAATGCGCAATACCGACGATTTTGCCGAGCTGCAAAGCGGCGCGCTCAGTGTGCGCATTGGTAAAGGTGAAAACTGGGCGCTCGATTTCCTGCGCGATGGCGTGCGCATTACCGGTAGCCAGTTGAAAAACAACGGCTACGTGCAGGATGGCAACAGTGGTCGCAATTACCTGTTTGAGCGGCTGGATTTGGGCGTGGGCGAAACGGTGTATGGCCTCGGCGAGCGTTTTACTGCGCTGGTGCGCAACGGGCAAATGGTGGAAACCTGGAACCGCGACGGCGGCACCAGCACCGAACAGTCGTACAAAAATATCCCCTTTTATCTCACCAATCGTGGCTACGGCGTGCTGGTAAACCATCCGCAAGCGGTGGAGTTTGAAGTGGGTTCGGAGAAGGTGTCCAAAGTGCAGTTCAGCGTTGAGGGCGAATATCTGGAGTATTTCGTGATCGACGGCCCAACGCCGCAGGATGTGCTGAACCGCTATACGCAATTTACTGGTCGTCCGGCGTTGCCGCCAGCCTGGTCGTTTGGTTTGTGGCTCACCACCTCGTTTACCACCAACTATGACGAAGCGACGGTTAACCGCTTTATTGACGGTATGGCGGAGCGCCAGCTACCGCTGCACGTTTTCCACTTCGACTGCTTCTGGATGAAGGCTTTCCAGTGGTGCGATTTTGAGTGGGATCCGGTGACCTTCCCGGATCCGGCAGGAATGATTAAACGCCTGAAAGCGCGCGGGCTGAAAATCTGCGTCTGGATAAATCCTTATATCGGCCAGAAATCGCCGGTGTTCCGCGAGCTGAAAGAGAAGGGCTATCTGCTGAAACGCGCGGACGGTTCACTGTGGCAGTGGGATAAATGGCAGCCGGGGCTGGCGATTTATGATTTCACCAACCCGGAAGCCTGCCGGTGGTATGCGGATAAACTCAAAGCGTTAGTGGCGATGGGCGTGGATTGCTTCAAAACCGACTTTGGCGAGCGCATCCCGACTGATGTGGTGTGGCATAACGGCGCGTGTCCGCAGAAAATGCATAACCATTACGCCTACATCTACAACGAGCTGGTGTGGAACGTGCTGAAAGAAACCGTTGGCGAGCAGGAAGCGGTGCTGTTTGCCCGCTCGGCATCTGTCGGCGCGCAACAGTTCCCGGTTCACTGGGGTGGCGACTGCTACGCCAACTATGAGTCAATGGCGGAAAGCCTGCGCGGCGGGCTATCGATTGGCCTGTCTGGTTTTGGTTTCTGGAGCCATGATATTGGCGGCTTTGAAAACACCGCACCCGCGCATGTTTACAAACGCTGGTGCGCGTTTGGCCTGCTCTCCAGCCACAGCCGTTTGCATGGCAGCAAATCTTATCGTGTGCCGTGGGCGTACGATGACGAGTCCTGCGATGTGGTGCGCCACTTCACGCAACTGAAATGCCGCCTGATGCCGTACCTCTACCGGCAGGCAGCACTGGCACACGAATCCGGTTTGCCGATGATGCGCGCCATGATGCTCTCCTTCCCGGACGATCCGGCTTGTGACTATCTTGACCGTCAATACATGCTTGGCGATGCGCTGCTTGTCGCGCCGGTGTTCAGTGAAGTGGGTGATGTGCAGTTTTACCTGCCGGAAGGACGCTGGACGCATCTGTGGCACAACGACACATTACCCGGCAACTGCTGGCATAAACAGCGCCACGACTTTATGAGCCTGCCGGTTTACGTGCGGGATAACACATTGCTGGCGCTCGGCAGCAACGACCAGCGTCCGGACTACGCCTGGCATGACGGTACCGCTTTCCAGTTGTTTGCGCTGGAAGAGGGACGCGAAGCGTTATGCGACGTGCCGGATGCCAGCGGTGCGGTGATCTTCCGTTTGCGAGCCAAACGCAACGCGGGGGTGATCACTGTGTGTAGCGAAGGCGAGGGGCACAACTGGACGCTGTGCCTGCGCAATATCGCGCAGATTGCGGGTGTACAAGGTGCCACGCAATCCGGCAGTGAGCCGGGTGTGGTGCTTACGCCGCAGGGCGGGGAGATCCGCATTACGCTGTGAGTTTTTGCTTCGCAATATTCCTCTCCCGTGAGGGAGAGGAAATGTCATGTTCAGGGAGTCGGCTGAGGTGAAGGCGTTGATGTGGGTTCCGCCGGAGGCGCGACAACGCCGCCGGATACCACACCGCCATGCATGTTCTGCTTGATTTGCTGTTTCTGCACGTTAATGGCGGAAAGCTCGGCGTTCACCGACGGTTTAAGCGGCGCATCGGCGCGCACGCTGCCACTGGCGGTGAGCTGCAGATTTCCGTCGCCGCTGATGGGTAGCGCCGGCCAGCCCCACTCCTGCAATACATTCACCGGCACGCCGCGCCCGTTCAGGCTGAGGTTAACGCTGCGATCCGGTGTTTGCGCAACCACCGCTTTGGCTTCCAGCAACCCTTGTCCGGTAAACGCGCTTAGCTCGCTGATGGTGACGACATTACTGTTGGCGTTCAGCGCCAGTGACGGGCGGCGTACGTCCACGCGGTTAAAGGTGGCGGCAGCGGCATTCAGTTTCGCCGTTCCACCCCATACACCCCACTTGCGCTCGCGCACCAGTTGCAGGTTATCGCCATAGCCGTCCAGAGCCGTTAGCTGCCAGGGAAATGCCGGGTCGATATCAATCACCAGGTTGCGGCTGGCGCTGAATTTTTTCAGCGTGACGGTATTCAGCCACGTTGGTAAATCCTCCATCCACAGCTGTTTCCAGTTTTCCGGCAGCGTGTATTCCAGCCCGGCAAACGCGGTGTCATCAAGTACCAGCGCATGCCCGGCGCGATACCAGTTGCCGGAGGTGCGTACCATGCCGTTTTCCCAGCGCGAGGTGAACTGTTGCAGCGCAATGCCCTGCGGCGAGAAGTTAGCATTGAGGATTGGGTCGAACAGGTGCAGCGAACCGTAAATAAACTCGCTGGCGTTCATCGACAGTTTACCGTCCTCGCTTTTCCAGTCGCCATTGGTGAGCGTCAGGTTGCGCAAACTCAAATCGAGATCGGTGACCGCCCAACCCGGCCCTTGTAAACGGGCGTCGGTCACTTCAACGCGGCCAATTTGTAGCGACGGCAGGGTGGTTAATGGATTAAAGAAATCGAGCAGCGACTTATCGCTTTGCAGGCGGATATCATTCAGACGCAAATTGTTTACCACCCAGCTGCCATCGGCGGCGCGCTGCGCGTCTCCGGTCAGAGAGCCGCGCGCCATATCCGCACCAATAGTGGTCAACGTAACGACATCTTTATCGATACTGCCCTGAATCAGCACGTTACTGGCGGGAACGCCGTTTAACGTCAGCGAACCGGCGCTCATCTGGATCTGTGCTTTACTGCCCAGCACACTTCCCGCGACTGGCTGCCACGGCGCAACGCCGCCGGTGACACGCTGGGCGCTGAGATCCCAGCCGGTGGTCGGGCTGTTAAACGCCATATTGCTTAATTGCAGACGGTCGGCCTGGAACGGCAGAGGTGCGGCTGCCGGGGAAAGATTCAGCGTGCCGTCCTGTAACAGAATGGTGTCGGCATGCAGCGGATCGGTAAGCTGGCGGCTGCTCAGGCCGATATCCACCGTTTTGGCGACCAGCGTCGCCGGTTTGCCTTTACGGCCAAAATTCACGCTTTTCAACAATATATGGGAAGGGGAGGAGAAGCGGTGATCGATCGCTTCGAAAGTGAGGTGATAGTCACTGTTGTCGTTTACCCACTTGCTGACCTGTGTTGCACCCCAGCGGGTTTGCAGCAGGAAATAGCAAGCGATGACCGCCACAAGCAGGGCGATAACAACGACAAGGAGCAGCTTTCCAAGAAATTTCATGATCTTCCATCCCCAGTTGCCAGTCTGGCAGTTATGCACGATTTATGCGCAATGCTCAAGGGCGGAATGATGAAAGGGCGTTACGGCGGCAACGGTTTTTATCCCGTTGCCGCGGGGTTTATCAGTTTTTCTCTGGTGGAAAAATCAGATTCAGTACAATCGCGGTGATCCCGCCTGCGGCGATGCCGGAAGAGAGCAGGTTTTTCAGCCAGTCCGGGGCGAATTGCAGGATTTGCGGCTGCTGGGAAACGCCCAGGCCAACGGCCAGCGACAGTGCGATAATCAGGATCGCACGGCGGTTCAGCGGCTCGCGGGAAACAATGCGCACGCCGGATGCGGCGATCGTACCGAACATCACCAGCGTTGCACCGCCGAGCACAGGCTCAGGCAGTTGCTGCACAAAAGCGCTGACTGCCGGGAACAGGCCAAGCACCATCAGCATCACCGCAATGAAGAAGCCGATATAACGGCTGGCAACGCCGGTCAGTTGAATAACGCCATTGTTCTGGCCGAAGCAGGAGTTCGGGAAAGTGTTGAAAACAGCGGAAACAAATGAGTTGAGGCCGTTTGCCAGCACGCCGCCTTTCAGGCGTTTCATATACAGCGGGCCGGCGACGGGCTGCTCGGAAACATCAGAAGTTGCGGTGATGTCACCGATGGTTTCCAGCGAGGTGATCATAAATACCAGCATCAGCGGTAACAGCAGGGTCCAGTCAATGCTCAGCCCGTAGTAAAGCGGCGTCGGCACCATAAAGGAGGTTGCTGGTGCGCTATATGCCGGCAGCATGCCCATAAACATTGCCAACACGTAACCTACGGCCATGGCGATCACCAGCGAAGCGATACGTAAATAGGGGTTACGCTGGCGGTTAAGCAGAATAATCAGTCCCAGAACAACGCCTGCCAGCAGCAGGTTTTTCGGGGCGCCGAAGGTGTGGTTGCCCATCGCGGCAAAACCGCCGCCAACGGATGTCAGCCCCACCTGAATCAGCGACAGGCCGATAATCATCACTACCACGCCGGAAACCAGCGGGGTAATAATGCGGCGCGCGAACGGCAGAATGCGGGATATAACCATTTCGGTGCAGCTGGCCAGCATCAGGGTACCGAACAGCGCAGCCATCATCGTAGGTACGTCCGCACCGCCGGTTTTCAGCGCGGTACCGCCCATAATCAGTGGCGCCACAAAGTTAAAGCTGGTGCCCTGAATCGAGAGCAACCCGGAGCCAACCGGGCCCCAGGCTTTGATCTGGATAATAGAGGCTACGCCTGAGGCGAACAGCGACATGCTGATAATGTGCTGAGTGTCCTGAGCCGGTAAACCCAGCGCCTGGCAGATAAGTAGCGCGGGCGTGATAACGCCAACAAACATTGCGAGCAGGTGCTGGAGCGCGGCAAACAGGGTTTGCGGCAGCGGCGGGCGATCTTCAAGTCGGTAGATCAGTTCGCTGGGTTGAGTCTGCGCAACCGGTTGCGCACTTTCTGACTCGATGGTGTTTACGGACATCTCAAGCAATCCCCTGATGGAAAAGCGCTGATTTTATCGGACTGTTTGGTAAAAGCAAACGGTTGCTATGCTAAAAACATACTTTTCTAAGGGGTGTTCATTTTACGGGATAAGGTTCTAAAACTCAGGCGTTGGAATAGCGTTCTGTTTCTGGCATCCAGCGGTCGATCAGCGCTTCGGCGAGCTGCGGATAACGCTCATGAATATGGCGGGCAACGCGTTGTACTTCCGGGATCATCGCCTGATCGCGCAGCAGGTCGGCGACTTTGAATTCCGCGTTGCCGGTCTGGCGAGTACCAAGCAGTTCGCCGGGGCCGCGAATTTCCAGATCTTTTTGCGCAATCACAAAGCCATCGTTACTGTCGCGCAGCACTTGCAGACGTTTTTGCGCCGTTTTGGAGAGCGGGGATTTGTAGAGCAGAACGCAGTGAGAAGCTACCGCACCGCGCCCAACGCGGCCACGCAACTGGTGGAGCTGCGCAAGACCGAGTCGCTCCGGGTTTTCGATAATCATCAGGCTGGAATTTGGCACATCCACGCCCACTTCAATCACCGTGGTCGCGACCAGCAGATGTAACTCACCCTGTTTGAACGCCTGCATTACCGCCTGTTTTTCCGCCGGCTTCATGCGACCATGAACCAGGCCGACATTCAGTTCCGGTAGCGCCAGTTTCAACTCTTCCCAGGTCGCTTCCGCCGCTTGTGCTTCCAGCAGGTCGGACTCTTCAATCAATGTACAAACCCAGTATGCCTGGCGGCCTTCGCCGGTACAGGCGCTGCGCACGCGGTCGATAATCTCGCTGCGGCGTGTATCCGGGATGGCAACAGTGGTGACCGGTGTGCGCCCTGGCGGTAGCTCGTCGATCACCGAGGTATCAAGATCCGCGTAGGCGGTCATCGCCAGCGTGCGCGGGATCGGTGTTGCAGTCATAATCAACTGGTGCGGGTGAAAACCCTGCTGCTGGCCTTTTTCCCACAGTGCCAGGCGCTGGTGAACACCAAAGCGGTGCTGTTCGTCGATAATCACCAGCGCAAGGCCGTTAAACTGCACCTGTTCCTGGAAAATCGCATGGGTGCCAACCACCATTTGTACCTGACCGCTAGCAATTGCCTCTTGCTGTGCCTGGCGTGCTTTGCCTTTTTGCTTGCCCGCCAGCCAGCCCACTTCCACACCAAGTGGCGTAAACCAGTTGCGGAAATTGTTGGCGTGTTGCTCTGCCAGCAGCTCGGTAGGCGCCATCATCGCCACTTGTTTGCCATTGGCAATCGCCCGCAGCGCCGCCAGTGCGGCAACCAGCGTTTTACCGGAGCCCACATCGCCCTGCACCAGGCGCATCATCGGCATATCCAGCGCCATATCACGCTCGATCTCCGCGACCACGCGCGTTTGTGCGCCAGTTGGTTTAAACGGCAATGAAGCCAGCAGACGGTTTTTCAGTTCATCTTTGGCGCTGAGTGGTTGCGCATGATAACGCTGCGCCCCGGCGCGCAACGCCAGCATACTGAGGTTGTGCGCCAGTAATTCTTCAAGGATCAAACGGCGCTGCGCCGGGTGCTGCCCACTTTCCAGATCGCTTAATTGCAGTGACGGTGGCGGGCGATGCAGCGTATGCAACGCCTCCGGCAAGCTCATCATGCCTTGTGCCAACTCCGGCGGCAGCAGTTCGCTGATGGCGCAGGTTGCCAGCAGCTCCAGCGCCTGGTCAGTGAGTTTGCGCAGTGTCGCCTGCTTAATGCCTTCAGTGGTCGGGTAAATCGGCGTCAGAGTTTCCTGCAATTCCGGGGTGCTGAGATCGCCCTGCACGCGGTATTCCGGATGGATCATCTCCGCGCCGTACTTCCCGCGTTTTGCTTCCCCGTAGGCCAGCACTCGGCGACCCGTGGCAAGGCTGTTTTTCATTGCCGCGTTGAAGTTGAAAAAGCGCAGGGTGAGAATGCCGGAACCGTCGCTAATCTGGCAGGTCATCATTCTGCGGCCGCCAAACGTGATATTGCAGTTCAACACTTCGCCTTCCACCGTGGCGTAAACGCCCGGCAGCAGGTCGGCAATCGGGTAAAGTTGGGTGCGATCTTCGTAGCGAAGCGGGAGGTGAAGCAGGAGATCCTGAACGGTATGCAGGCCGATTTTCGCTAGCTTGCTGCTCTGCGCCGCGCCGACACCGGTCAGCGAATTTAAGGGCACCGCATCGAGCAGCTTACCTTTCATCGGTTATCCCGCCGCCTGCATAGTTGCCCACCACGTTGGGTCGGCTTCGATTTGACCTTCCGTATTAACGTGAGGGTAAGGCAGACCTTTGCGTTTCGCGACTCTCGCCAGCACCGGATAGCCGCCTTCAAACAGCAGGCGTTGCTGAACTTCATCCGGCAACGTGCTGTTTTCACGCTGATACATACCGGCGTTTTGCCGCTGGCGCTGCGCTTCGTAAAGGATTAAGGCTGAAGCTACGGAAACATTCAGCGACTGCACCATGCCAATCATGGGGATAATGATGTCCCGATCCGCCAGATCCAGCGCTTCCTGAGTGATCCCCGTTTTCTCCTGGCCCATCAGAATGCAGGTCGGGCGGGTATAATCTATTTCCCGAAAATCAACGGCTTTGTCGGACAGATGGGTCGCGAGGATTTGCATGCCGCGCGCTTTCAGCACGCCAACAGCATCGCCGATAGTATGGTGGGTTTTCACCTCCACCCAGCTGTTACTGCCTGCTGCGGATGAGGCCATAGTGCGCATGCGTTTGCCTGGCCAGACGGCGTGAACTTCATGCACGCCGACGGCGTCCGCGGTACGGATAATGGCGGAGACGTTATGAGGTTTGTGAACCTGCTCCATGCAGACCGTCAGGTCCGGTTGACGCCTGGCGAGCATCTCGCGGATACGCGCATAACGCTGAGAATTCATAAAGTTAGTTTCGGTTGCGGGTGACTTTAATCACATCCGGCATCACGCGGATTTTGCGCATGATATTCGCCAGATGGACGCGATCGCGCGCCGTCAGACGGATGAACGCGCTATAGACGCGGCCATCTTTCTCTTCGGTATTCAGGCTCTGAATGTTCGAAGAGGCCGTGTTAATCGCTGCCGTCAGGTTCGCCAGTGCGCCCTGATGGTTAAACATATCCACCTTGATCTCGGTGATAAATTCCTGCGCGGTCTCTTTATCCCACTCGACAGCCATGAACTTCTCTGGCTCTTTCTGGTAGCCACGAATGTTACGGCAGGACTCATGGTGGATAACCAACCCTTTTCCTGGGCTGACGTGCGCGACAATCGGGTCGCCAGGAATGGGGCGACAGCATTTGGCAAAGGTGATCAGTACGCCATCTGCGCCTTTAATCGGCAGATGACCGCCATTTGCGCCCGTTGGTGCTTGCGCACCCTGCGCGGCTTCCCCTTGTTGCAGGTTTTTCGCTACCACAACGCTCATGGCGTTGCCGAGGCCGATTTCTGCCAGCAGATCGTCGAGCGAAGCGAGCTTCATGCGATCCAGCTCGCGCTGCACATGGTCCTGCGGAATTTCGGCCAGTTTGCGGCTTCCGCCCAGCGCGTGGTTCAACAGACGGCGGCCAAGGCTCACCGAGTCGTCACGCTTGAGGTTTTTCAGCATCTGGCGGATTTTTGCGCGTGCTTTCGAGCTGACGACAAAGTTCAGCCATGCGGCATTCGGGCGTGCGCCTGGTGCGGTGATAATTTCTACCGTCTGGCCGCTGGAAAGCGACTGCGACAGCGGATACGGCTGACGATCAACGCGCGCGCCAACGCAGGCATGGCCGATATCCGTGTGTACCGCATAGGCGAAATCCACCGGCGTCGCGCCAGCGGGCAGCTCGACAATGCGGCCTTCCGGAGTGAAAACATAAATCTCATCGGGGAAGAGATCAGATTTAACGCTCTCGATAAATTCAAACGAGCTACCGGCGCTCTGTTGCAGCTCCAGCAGGCTTTGCATCCAGCGCTGAGCGCGGATTTGCGCGGTGGTACTGCTCTCGCCATGCTCTTTATACGCCCAGTGCGCGGCGACCCCCATCTCTGCCATCTGATCCATATCTTCGGTACGGATTTGCACCTCAACCGGCACGCCATGCGGGCCAATCATTGAAGTGTGCAGGGATTGATAACCGTTCGCCTTGGGAATGGCGATATAGTCTTTCACGCGACCAGGACGTGGCTTGTACAAGCTGTGCATCTGGCCCAGAACGCGATAACAGGTATCCAGATCGTGAACAATCACGCGAAAGGCGTAGATATCCATAATCGAGTGGAAACGCTGCTCTTTCAGCACCATTTTGCAGTAGATAGAGTAAAGGTGCTTTTCGCGACCGCTGACACGGCAGGGAATGCCCGCTTCCTGTAAACGCCCTTCGATTTCCGAGAGGATTTTTTGAATCATCTCTTTGCGGTTGCCGCGTGCGGCTTTAACCACTTCTTTGATCACGCGATAGCGGTTCGGGTATAGCGCTTCAAAGCCCAGCTCTTCAAGCTCGGTTTTGATGTGATGAATACCTAAACGGTGCGCCAGCGGGCTATAGATTTCGAGGGTTTCACGGGCGATGCGGCGACGTTTATCCGGGCGAAGAGAACCCAGCGTGCGCATATTGTGGGTGCGGTCGGCGAGCTTGATAAGAATGACGCGGATGTCTTGCACCATCGCCATAATCATCTTGCGAAAGTTTTCGGCCTGCGCTTCTTTCTTATCCTGAAACTTAAGCTTATCAAGCTTGGACACCCCTTCCACCAGCTCGGCAACGCTTTTGCCAAACAACTGTTCCATATCCTGGTAGGTGGCGGGAGTATCTTCAATCACGTCATGCAATAGGGCAGCCATCAGCGTTTCGTGGTCGAGTTTCATCTCGGCCAGAATGCAGGCTACCGCTACCGGGTGCGTGATATAAGGTTCACCGCTTGAACGTGTCTGTCCCTCGTGAGCATCACGTGCAACGAGATACGCCTGCCTGAGACGTTTTATTTGCTCTTCAGGCAGATAGTGTTGAATCAGCTGATTCAGGCTTTCAAACAGATACAAGGGTGACCTGCAGGTTAATTAACGACGACCTTCAGCAATGGCGGTAACGGCCTGCAATTCTGCGGCTTCCTGCTCTTGCTGTTCCTGGCGCTCACGGACGTCGAGGATCTGGTTGTTGATCAGACCTTCTTCGATTTCGCGCAGCGCGATAACGGTGGTTTTATCGTTTTCTTCCGGGACTAACGGATCTTTACCGCCAACCTGCATCTGACGAGCGCGACGCGCGGCGACCAGCACCAGGTCAAAACGGTTACCAACTTTCTCTACAGCGTCCTGAACAGTTACGCGTGCCATACTTAAAATGCTCCACAGGTGAAGAAATGACTGGGCATGATACTGAAACCAGGCTCAGTCTGCCAATAGTTTGCTGATTAAAGCGTCATGTCGCTGCTTTTGGCGGCTCATGCGCAGACGTTCGGCGCGAATAATGGTTTTCAAATCGCCCAAAGCGGTATCGAAATCATCATTCACAATCAGGTAATCATATTCCGCGTAATGGCTCATTTCCGCAACCGCCAGCGCCATACGTTTCGCAATGACTTCTTCGCTATCCTGACCGCGCCCGCGTAAGCGGCGATCGAGCTCCAGCTTCGACGGCGGCAGAATAAAGATGCTACGCGCCTGCGGCATACGGGCGCGAATTTGTTGCGCGCCCTGCCAGTCGATATCAAGAAACACATCTACGCCGGTTGCCAACACTTGCTCAATGGCTGCGCGCGAGGTGCCGTAATAATTACCAAAGACTTCGGCATGCTCAAGAAACGCGTCATCGCCAATCATGGATTTAAACTCGTCATGATTAACAAAGAAATAGTGTTCACCGTGCACTTCACCCGGACGCGGAGCGCGCGTGGTGTGCGAAACAGAAACCTGCGTATCGTATAACGGTTGGGTTTTTAACAAAGCCTGGATGAGGCTTGATTTACCCGCGCCGCTGGGGGCGGAAACAATATAGAGCGTGCCTTGAGCCATGAGAGTCTTTTGTATGTGAATTGCGAAAGGAAACTTACATACGTGCCTATTATACACATCGGCGCTATGTGACGTAGCCTTTGTCACACTTTTTCCCGCTGAGTTTGACATTTTGCGGCCTGCTTTCCTGTTTTGTTTGCAAATTTTCACAGCGGCAGTGAATTGCCGGAACCCTCCTCGCAAACTCTCTTTTTCTATGTCGCCATCACTGTGTTGGCCTCGCTATAACAGTGTCGCTATCACAAGGAGAAGGGATGATGTGGAAAAGAACCGGATTCGCAGTGTGTCTGTTGCTATGGAGCCTGTCCAGCCAGGCGGTGTGCCCTGTCTGGTCGCCATCGAGAGCGCAAGATGAGGTTAATCGCCTTCAGCAACAGCTTCGCCAGTGGAATGAACACTACTGGAAGCAGGGGGCAAGTGAGGTAAGCGACACTGTTTACGACCAGCTAAGCGCGCGGCTGGCGGCGTGGCAACGCTGTTTTGCACTTGAACCCGCAAATTCAACACCTGTCTTACCCGGCGGCAGTGTGAAACATCCTGTCGCGCACACTGGGGTACAAAAACTGGCGGGTAAGCAAGCGCTACAGCGCTGGATGGCAGGAAAAACCGATCTCTGGGCGCAGCCTAAAGTGGATGGCGTCGCGGTGACGTTAATTTATCGCAATGGTGGACTGACACAGGCAATCAGTCGCGGCGATGGGCTGGCTGGTGAGGACTGGACGGCAAAAATACGCGCTATCCCATCGATTCCTAAAACGGTGAGTGGTGCGCTGGCAAATAGCGTATTACAGGGTGAACTGTTTTTACGCACGGAAAACCATATTCAGAAACAGGCCGGTGGGCTTAACGCCCGCGCAAAAGTTGCCGGTGCGATGATGCGCCGTGACGAGCACGCCATTCTCAATGATCTGGCTTTTTTCGTCTGGGCCTGGCCAGACGGCCCGGCAACGCTGGCACAAAAGTTGGCGGAACTCAGCAACGCGGGGTTTAGTGACGAAGAGCAATATAGCGTGCCAGTGAACACGGTAGAAGACGTGGAGAAGCTCCGCAGCCGTTGGTTTACTTCTGAATTGCCTTTCGTCACCGATGGTGTTGTGGTGCGTTCGGGAACCGAGCCGGCGGGAAATACGTGGCTGCCAGGACAGGGCAATTGGGTGGCAGCCTGGAAATATGAACCGCCCGAGGAAGTTGCAACGGTCAAAGATATTCAGTTTGCCATTGGGCGTACCGGTAAAATTTCCGTGGTTGCTCAGTTAGAACCGGTACAACTCGATGACAAACGCGTCCAGAGGGTCAATTTAGGCTCTGTCAGGCGTTGGCAAGAGTTGGATGTTGCGCCTGGCGATCAAATCGCTATCAGCCTTGCCGGTCAAGGGATCCCGCGCATCGATAGTGTGGCGTGGCGTGCACTTGTTCGCAATAAACCTATTCCGCCTGCGCCTCGTTTTACCCCATTGACCTGTTTTTATGCCTCTGCGGAATGTCAGGAGCAATTTATTGCCCGTCTGGTGTGGCTCAGCTCGGCAAAAGCGCTGGGGATTGAGGGGCTTGGCGAAAGTGGCTGGCGGGGGCTGAATCAGGCGCATCACTTCGAACATCTTTTTTCCTGGCTGGCGCTGACAAAAGAGCAATTACAATCGACGCCCGGTATTTCACCGGAACGCGGTTTACAGCTCTGGCATCGCTTTTCGCTGGCGCGAGAAAGGCCGTTTATTCGCTGGCTAATTGCACTGGGAGCGCCGCTGCCGCAGCCTGCTCTGAAAGTTACTGGCGACACGACATGGCAGCAACTGCGCACGCGTAACGAAAAGGAGTGGCAGCGTTTCCCGGCGATTGGTGCTGAAAAAGCCCGGCAGATCGTTGCCTTTGTGCATGCTTCCGAAATTGAAAAACTTTCGGTTTGGTTGGGAGCTCAAGGAGTAAAAGCGTTTCAGTGAGTGCTGTGCTTGTAGTGGAACACGGGCAAGCCGAGCTTCCAGCGGATAGCCAGTAACCGCGTAATAAAGCCAAATAGCAAGGTTGCAATCACCACCATATCGTGGCTGGAAACAAGATGACCAAGAACGATATAGATCACGGCAGAGGCGAAGGCGATTCCGGCGTACAGCTCTTTCTGAAACACCAGCGGGATACGCTTACAAAACATATCCCGCAACACGCCGCCGAACACCCCGGTTACAACAGCGGCAATCACGGCGATAACCGGGCCTTCACCCATATCGAGGGCGATCTGAGCACCGATAATGGAAAAAACCACCAGTCCCAGGGCATCAAGCACCAGAAACAGACGGCGCAGATGCGGCATCACCGGCGCGAAGATAGTCGTTAACACTGCCGCGATGGCAACAATGACGACGTATTCCGGGTGCTTTACCCAGCCGAGCGGGTAGTGGCCGAGCAGGATATCGCGTACCGATCCGCCGCCCAGCGCCGTTGCTGTGGCGATAATAATTACGCCAAAGGTATCCATTCTGCGACGACCCGCCGCCAGTGCGCCAGTCATGGCCTCGGCCGTGATGCCAATAAGATAGAGAATATGTAACAGCATGCCCGCCCCCGTAAATCAGAAGCGGCAGGGTAGCGATTTACACTCAGGTATGCGATTTAGATTTTCTAAGGAACGTGGTTTTGGATAAGTTTAGATAATGCAGGGTGTGAAAGTTTGATTAATTTATCTATTTGATTTTTAAATTTAAAATCAAGGTGAAACTGCTGGTGAATGGTAGGAGTTAATAGATTTAAGCATAAGTAAATCACGGGCAGCGTGATAAATAAAAAGGCCCAGTTGGGCCTTTTCAACCTGCGGCCGAAAGATTACTCAATATTCTGGATCTGCTCGCGCATTTGCTCAATCAACACTTTGAGCTCGATGGCAGAGTTTGTCACTTCAGCGTTAATTGACTTGGAAGCCAGCGTGTTCGATTCACGGTTGAACTCCTGCATCATGAAGTCGAGACGGCGGCCAACCGCTTCTTTTTTCTTCAGAATGTTATATGTCTCTTTCACATGCGCTTCGAGACGATCCAACTCTTCAGCGACATCGATGCGCTGCGCCATTAGCACCAGCTCTTGCTCAAGACGGTTGTTCTCAAGCTGTACCTGCGCCTCTTCCAGTTTTGCAACAAGGCGCTCGCGCTGCCATTGCAGGATTTCCGGCATATGGGCGCGCACTTTGCTGACTTCGGTGCTCACGCCTTCCAGACGCTGCTCAATCAGCCCTTTCAGCGCCTGACCTTCGGTTTCACGGGCGATGATGAAGTCATCCAGTGCGCCATCCAGCGCGGCGAGGATCTGCGCGGCGATGACGTCCAGATCCTGCTCTTGCGCAGCCATTACGCCTGGCCAGCGCAGAATATCAACCGGATTGATTTCCCCTTCGTCACTCTGCATTTTGACCCAGTTAGCCGCATTAACTAGCTGTTTTGCCAGTTTCTCGTTCAGGATCAGTTCGCCCTGCGCACTGGCATCGGGCTCAAAACGGAGATTACATTCGACTTTACCGCGTGTCAGACGACTACGGAGACGTTCACGGACAACCGGCTCGAGGCTGCGAAATTGCTCTGGCAGACGGAAGTAAGTTTCCAGATAACGCTGGTTAACCGAGCGCAGTTCCCAGGAGGCTGAGCCCCATTCACCCTTGATTTCACGCCGGGCATAGGCGGTCATACTGCGGATCATAGACGTTCCCGTTTTCAAAGAGAGATGCGGGGATTATAGCTTTCGTGGCCTTATCAGGATAGGAATAACCTTGGTAAGCCAGTATAATGCGCAGCCACATTCGATAAGCCGGAGAAATTATCATGCGTCCAGCAGGCCGTAGCGCCAACCAGGTGCGCCCCGTCGCCCTGACCCGTAATTACACAAAACACGCAGAAGGCTCCGTGCTGGTTGAATTTGGTGATACCAAAGTACTGTGCACTGCGTCCATCGAAGAGGGCGTTCCGCGCTTTCTGAAAGGCCAGGGCCAGGGCTGGATCACCGCCGAATATGGCATGCTGCCGCGCTCCACCCACACCCGTAACGCGCGTGAAGCAGCGAAAGGCAAACAGGGTGGGCGTACCATGGAAATACAGCGCCTTATCGCTCGCGCGCTGCGTGCGGCGGTTGATTTGAACGCGCTGGGCGAATTCACCATTACGCTTGACTGCGATGTCATTCAGGCCGATGGCGGCACGCGTACCGCATCAATTACCGGCGCGTGTGTTGCGCTGGCAGACGCGCTGAACAAACTGGTCGCCGCCGGTAAGCTGAAAACTAACCCGATGAAAGGCATGGTTGCAGCGGTTTCCGTGGGGATTGTTAATGGCGAAGCCGTTTGTGATCTTGAATATGTGGAAGACTCCGCTGCTGAAACCGACATGAACGTGGTGATGACTGAAGACGGTCGCATGATTGAAGTTCAGGGTACGGCGGAAGGCGAGCCCTTCTCCCATGAAGAGTTACTCACCCTGCTGGCGCTGGCCAGAGGGGGGATCGAATCGATTATCGCGACGCAGAAGGCGGCGCTAGAGAATTAATTTTAAGGGCGACTGATGAGTCGCCCTTTTTTTTGCGCTTTATACTTCATGCGGCTTCTTTGTCGGCTGTCAAGAGTCATATCTGCGCTATTCACCAGGTATGATTTACGTGGTCTGCGCGAGGTCGCGCGACGTATGTTGCGTAATCTGTAAATAATGAAAAGTGAGATGAGGAGCGGATCCATGAAAGCGTATCAGCGTCAGTTTATTGAATTTGCGCTTAACAAGCAGGTGCTGAAGTTCGGCGAGTTCACGCTGAAATCCGGGCGCAAAAGCCCCTATTTCTTCAACGCTGGGTTGTTTAATACCGGGCGCGATCTGGCTCTGTTAGGCCGTTTTTATGCCGAAGCGCTGGTGGATTCCGGTATCGATTTTGACCTGCTGTTTGGTCCGGCTTACAAAGGCATTCCTATCGCGACCACCACGGCAGTGGCGCTGGCGGAACACCACGAGCGCGATGTGCCTTACTGCTTTAATCGTAAAGAAGCCAAGGACCACGGCGAAGGTGGCAACTTGGTGGGCAGCGCATTACAGGGCCGTGTCATGCTGGTGGATGATGTGATCACCGCTGGTACGGCGATTCGCGAATCGATGGAGATTATCCAGGCTAACGGTGCAACGCTTGCTGGCGTGCTGATTTCGCTGGATCGCCAGGAACGTGGTCGCGGTGATATTTCGGCGATTCAGGAAGTGGAACGCGACTACGGCTGTAACGTGATTTCGATTATCACGCTCAAAGATTTGATTGCCTACCTGGAAGAGAAACCGGAGATGGCCCATCATCTCGCCGTTGTGCGCACCTACCGCGAGCAGTACGGCGTTTAAATGTGTTCCCGGCAGGTGACTGCCGGGTCCGTTTTACACCAGCTTCGCACCCTGGGTATTTACATAAAGTGAATAGACCGAGGTGCTGGAGGCCATGAACAAGCGGTTTCGCTGTTCGCCGCCAAAACACAAGTTAGCGCATCGCTCCGGCAGGTGGATCATACCAATCGCTTTGCCTTGCGGATTGAACACGCGTACGCCGTCCAGTTCTTCGGTTCCCATTCCCCAGCCGCACCACAGATTGCCATGTACATCGATGGCAATACCATCTGCCGTGCCGTTGCCGCAGTCGATATGTACTCGCCGGTTTTTTAGCTGATTCCCTTCGATATCCCACGCCAGAATTAAACGGTTAGGTGTCGCGCGGCTTTCTACCACAAACAGCGTTTTTTCATCCGGTGAGAAGCAGATGCCGTTTGGCCCTTTAACATCGCCCAACACCACTTCCAGTTTGCGGGTTTTAGGATCCAGGCGGTAAACGTTCTGCGGCAGTTGCGGCGTGGCTTTGTGCCCTTCATAAAAACCGGCAATGCCAAATGGCGGATCGGTAAACCAGATGGAACCGTCGGATTTCACGGCAATATCATTCGGTGAATTCAGCGGCTTGCCGTTATAGCTGTCTGCCAGCACGGTGATCGTGCCGTCATACTCTGTGCGCGTAATGCGGCGGGTGTCGTGCTCACAGCTGATTAAACGCCCTTGTCTGTCGCGAGCGTGGCCATTAGCGTTATTCGACGGCTGGCGGAAAATGCTGGTTGCGCCGGTGGCTTCATCCCAGCGCATGACCGCGTTATTGGGAATATCGCTCCACAGCAACATGCGCGTATCGCCAAACCAGACTGGCCCTTCTGCCCAGCGGCAACCGGTCGCTATCTGCTCTACTTTGGCACTGGAAACCATATAGTCGCGAAAGCTGTCATCCAGCGCGACGATACTTGGATCGGGGTAGCGAGCTGAGGGTGCCCTGGCGGCGATACTCTTTTGACTAAGAAGTAATGATGCGGTGGCAATACCGCTGAGTTTAAGCAGTTCCCGACGTGATGTTGCCATCAAGCGTCTCCTTATTTGTAGGGTATTTATGAGGATATTTCGCTTAAGTGGAAAGATACTGCCAGAGGGAGGGTAGGGAATCCGCGACGCCGCGACATCTGGCATCTTAACGAATTACGTTGGGCTTTTTCACAGATTGCGGGGAAATGAGAATGCAGCCACAAGGGCTGCATGAGGTATTACTGTAATTGCGCGGCTAACAGCGGCCAGCGGGCATCGAAATCTTCAGTCGGGCTGTATTTAAACTCGCTGCGCACAAAGCGCGACAGCATCCCTTCGCAAAATGCCAGCAACTGACTTGCCAGTAACGTTTCATCGGTCGCGTAGGCTTCGCCTTCACGCATCTTGCGTTCGCGTAACACCTGGCGCAACTGGGCTTCAATGCGTTCAAACAACTGACTGATGCGCCCTTGCAGGCGGTCCTGTTCGAACATCAGGGCGTGGCCGGTCATAATGCGTGTCAAACCCGGATTACGTTCACCAAAGCCCAGAATGAGCAGCACAATCAGACGCAGACGCGCGGTCGTGTCTTTCTCGTCTTTTAAAATCAGGTTGATACGGGTAATCAGGCTATCTTCGATAAATTCAATCAGGCTGTCGAACATGCGCGTTTTACTGGGGAAGTGGCGATACAGCGCCGCTTCAGAAACGCCAACGGACGCCGCCAGTTTTGCCGTCGTAATGCGCTGGCTTCCATCGCTGGATTCCAGCATCAGCGCCAGAGATTGAAGTATTTCCTCGCGACGATTCCTTTTCGCAGTTTGTTTTTCTGCCATGTTCCAAAATACCCCTGAAAATAAGCACTTGTCAGGCGAGCAACCACAGGGCGACCGCAAACGGAGTGCGTTTGCGGTGATGTTATCGCGTTATTTCGCCGTGTGATGCGTTAAATAGGGCTGCTTATTGGCGCCCGGAATGGCCGAAGCCGCCTTCGCCGCGCTCGGTCGCGTCAAAGGATTCTACCAGGTTAAACTCTGCCTGAACGACCGGCACAAAGACCATTTGCGCGATGCGCTCACCCGGCACGATGGTAAAGCTGTCCTGACCGCGGTTCCAGACGGAAACCATCAATTGACCCTGGTAATCCGAGTCAATCAACCCTACCAGGTTGCCGAGCACGACGCCATGTTTATGGCCCAGACCGGAACGCGGCAGAATGACCGCAGCCAGTGATGGATCGGCAATATGGATTGCCAGACCGGTTGGCAGCAGCGTCGTCGCGCCAGGCGCCAGCTCTACGGCGTCGTCGAGACAGGCGCGCAGGTCAAGTCCGGCGGAACCGGAGGTGGCATATGTCGGCAGCGGGAATGCCTTGCCAACGCGCGGGTCCAGAATCTTAACGTCGATTTTTTTCATCATAACGGGTAACGATCTCGTCCAGTAATAGGTGTCCCAGAAGTTCTTTGCGCTCCAGCGGCAAGCGTTTGTCGCCATCCTGCCAGAAAAGGTGTAATGCGTTGTTGTCGCTATTAAATCCCTGATTCGATTGCGAAACATCGTTAGCGCAAATCAAATCAAGGTTTTTGCGGGCGCGCTTTTGCCGGGCATATTCTTCCACATTATTTGTTTCGGCAGCAAACCCAACAACATAAGGGCGATGAGCAGAAAGTGCGGCAACGCCAGCGACGATATCCGGGTTTTTCACCATTTTTATCGTGATTTCATCGCCTTGCTTTTTGATTTTTTCTTCAGCGACGCTGGCGGCGCGATAATCCGCAACGGCGGCGCAGCCGATAAAAATATTCTGTCGCTGAACGCGGCTCTGAACAGCGGCCTCCATTTCCAATGCAGTGGTCACATCCACACGTTGCACCAGCGGCGGCGTTGCCAGCGAAACAGGGCCGGAAACCAGCGTGACATTCGCACCACGGCGTGCGGCGGCGGCGGCAATGGCGAAGCCCATCTTACCGGAACTGAGATTGGTGATGTAGCGCACCGGATCCAACGGTTCACGCGTCGGCCCGGCGGTAATCATGATGTTCAGATGTTGCAGATCTTTGACCGGTGAGAAATGCGCGGCGGCCATATCTACAATGGTCAGCGGATCGAGCATTCTTCCAGGGCCAACATCGCCACAGGCCTGGCTGCCGCTGTCCGGGCCCCACAACAATAGCCCGCGCGAGGCCAGCACCTGCAAATTATGCTGGGTAGCGGCGGCGCGGTACATCTGCTGATTCATCGCGGGAACAACGGCGACAGGCGACGGTGTGGCGAGGCAAATAGTGGAGACCAGATCGTTTGCCATACCGGCTGCGATGCGGGCGATCAAATCTGCGGTGGCGGGGGCGAGAATTACTAAATCAGCCCATTTACCCAGCTCAATATGGCCCATTGCCGCTTCGGCGGCTGGATCAAGCAGGCTATCGGAAACCGGATAACCGGAAACGGCCTGCAGGCTCATCGGCGTAATAAAGGCTTTGGCCGCCTCGGTCATTGCGACACGGACTTCCGCTCCGCGATCGCGCAGACGGCGCACCAGTTCGGGCGCTTTATAGGCCGCGATACCGCCGCTCACGCCGAGGACAATCTTTTTACCCGCCAGACTGATCATGATTCTTTCCTGTTGGATTTCACCAGAAGCTGGGCATTTTATCACAATCCTGGTGTTGTCGTGCTGTTGCCCACAATCGACTTTGCGAGGCGCTACGCAGAGATATTTATCCACAGTCGAAGGAAAACGGCAGCTATGGCAGCATTGGCGAGAGCGAAGGAGAAATGAATATGGATATTGTTTTTACGCCCCAGAAACCGCGTGAAAAGATGATGAAGTTTGGTATTGAGTCACTGACTGACGTGGAGCTCCTGGCGCTCTTTTTGCGCACCGGAACACAGGGAAAGAGCGTGCTCACCGTGGCGCGTGAAATGCTTAAGCAGTTTGGTTCGTTGTATACGCTGCTCTCCGCCGATCTTGATGATTTTAAGGAGGTGCATGGCATTGGTCTTGCCAAATACGCCCAATTGCGGGGGATCGGCGAACTGGCTCGGCGCTATTATAATGCGCGCCTGCTGGAAGAGAGCTCCCTGCTGAGCCCGGAAATGACACGCGAGTTTTTACAAAGCCAGCTGGCGGGTGAAGAGCGCGAGATTTTTATGGTGATCCTGATGGATAACCAGAACCGGATACTCAAACACTGTCGGCTTTTTACCGGCACGATTAACCAGGTTGAGGTGCATCCGCGAGAAATTTTGCGTGAAGCGTTAAAAGCCAATGCGGCCGCCGTGATCCTCGCGCATAATCACCCCTCTGGTAACGCTGAGCCGAGCAAAGCGGACAGGCAGATCACCGAACGGGTAATAAAATGCTGCCAGTTCATGGACATCCGGGTGCTCGATCATCTGGTTATTGGCCGCGGTGAGTACGTTTCTTTTGCCGAACGTGGTTGGATTTAGACCACTTTGCGCGATCCATCGGGATCTTTGTCTGTTCGGGACTTGAGCACACCGCCGACTCAGCGTATACTACGCCACCTTTGAGAATCTCGGGTTTGGCATTTGGGCCTGGCAATCGAGAGTTCACATAGAACTGCGATGACCGGGCTGTAAAGCCTGACGAGGCGCCGATACCCCATACGAAGCTCGAGCTAATTTGATTTTTGGAGAATAGACATGTCCCGAGTCTGCCAAGTTACTGGCAAGCGTCCGGTGACCGGTAACAACCGTTCCCACGCACTGAACGCGACTAAACGCCGTTTCCTGCCGAACCTGCACTCTCACCGTTTCTGGGTTGAGAGCGAAAAGCGTTTTGTCACCCTGCGTGTATCTGCTAAAGGTATGCGTGTAATCGATAAGAAAGGCATTGATACAGTTCTGTCTGAACTGCGTGCCCGTGGCGAAAAGTACTAAGTACTTAGAGGATATAAATCATGGCTAAAGGTATTCGTGAGAAAATCAAGCTGGTTTCTTCCGCTGGTACTGGTCACTTCTACACCACCACGAAGAACAAACGTACTAAGCCGGAAAAACTGGAACTGAAAAAATTCGATCCAGTTGTCCGTCAGCACGTGCTGTACAAAGAAGCTAAAATCAAATAATTTTAGTCTTCTTGAACAAAAACCCCGCACTGTCGGGGTTTTTGCATTTCTGACCATCCATAAACCGGAGACGAGATGCCTGAATTACCCGAAGTCGAAACCAGCCGCAGAGGTATTGAGCCGCACCTCGTTGGCGAAACCATTCTTCATGCGGTGGTGCGCAACGGGCGATTGCGCTGGCCAGTTTCCGAAGAGATCCATAGCCTGAGCGACAAACCGGTTCTGAGTGTTCAGCGCCGCGCCAAATATTTGCTGCTCGAATTGCCTGACGGCTGGATCATTATTCATCTTGGCATGTCCGGTAGCCTGCGCATTCTTCCCCATGATTTACCCGCAGAAAAACACGACCACGTCGATTTGGTGATGAGCAACGGCAAAGTGCTGCGCTACACCGATCCGCGTCGTTTTGGCGCGTGGCTGTGGACGAAAGAGCTGGAAGGTCACAATGTGCTGGCGCATCTCGGCCCGGAGCCGCTCAGCGACGCTTTCAACGCTGACTATTTCCAGCAGAAATGCGTGAAGAAGAAAACCGCCATTAAACCCTGGCTCATGGATAACAAGCTGGTGGTCGGCGTGGGGAATATCTACGCCAGCGAATCGCTGTTTGCCGCCGGGATCCATCCCGATCGGCTGGCGTCGTCGCTCTCGGCGCAGGAGTGCGAAATCCTGGTGCGGGTGATCAAAGCGGTGCTGCTGCGCTCTATTGAACAGGGCGGAACTACGCTAAAAGACTTTTTGCAAAGCGACGGCAAACCGGGCTATTTCGCTCAGGAGTTGCAGGTGTATGGTCGGGAAGGGAAGCCTTGTCGCGTTTGCGGTACGCCTGTCATTGCCGCAAAGCATGCTCAGCGCTCAACATTTTATTGCCGGCAATGCCAGAAATAAGAGCCAGAAGCTTACTTAAGCTTCTCTAACAGCGCCTGGTGAACGTCTGGCGGCAGAAAGTGGGTGACATCGCCATGATGGCGCGCCACTTCTTTGACCAGCGTAGAAGAGATAAACGACCACTCTTTTGATGGCATCAGAAACACGCTCTCCAGCTCCGGCATCAGATGGCGGTTCATATGCGCCAACTGCATCTCATATTCAAAATCCGCCACCGCCCGCAAGCCGCGAATGAGGATGTTTGCCTGCTGGGCACGGGCAAAATTGGCCATCAAATCGCTGAACCCTACCACGGAAACATTCGGCAGATGCGCCGTCGCTGCTTGCGCTAACGCCACGCGCTCTGACAGGTCAAACAGCGGTTTTTTGCTTGGGCTGGCGGCAATCGCTAACACCACTTCACCAAACATCGTGGCGGCGCGGGTCACAATATCAATATGCCCGTTGGTGATGGGGTCAAAGGTGCCGGGATAAATCGCTTTTGTGCTCATCGCTTATTCTTTCTCTGAATAACCGTGGTTCAGCGCCCACAGCTCGGTGTATTTATTGAAAGTATACTGCGCGTTTACCACCGCCAGCAGCCAGCCCTGTTTTCCATCCAGCACGCCGCCGCGCAGTAACAACGTTTTGGCGAATGCGCCCAAAGTATGCGCGAAAATCCCCGGTAGCGACGTTTTTTTACCGCGCTGATGGCGTTCCTGTGCCCACGCCGTGGCGTAATTGAACTGTTTACGCTGAAAGCTGGCGAAATCCCGGCAGGTCAAATGCAGCAAATCACCACTGAGCGCAATAACCGGCGCTTGCGGCGCATCCAGCGACTCATGCACCAGATTGCCGTTGTACTGATAGCGCTCGCGCTCGTACAGGCGGGTAACACGATCCGGATACCAGCCGCTGTGGCGCATAAAGCGACCAAGGAAATAGTTACGGCGGGCAATGCTGTAAACGGCGCCTGGTTGTGGCGCGGCGAGCGTCGCACGAATTTGCTCTGCGAGCTCAGGGGTCACGCGTTCGTCGGTATCGAGCATCAGGATGTAATCGCCGCTGGCATAGCGCTGCGCCAGCTGGCGCTGTACGCCGTAACCCGACCAGTCGGTATGAGTGAAGACTTTGGCACCTGCGCGGCTGGCAATGCCAACCGTGTCGTCGCTACTGCCGGAATCCAGCAGCACGATTTCATCGGCCCAGACAACAGATGCCAGGCAATCAGGCAGCAGATCCGCCGCGTTTTTGGCGATCATTACCACCGACAAGCGTTTGGACATTAGTGGCTCCGCTGAGGCAAATACGGTTGCAGAAGTTGCAGCAGACGAACCAGCGCACCCTGATTCTGGTGCAGCACTTCCACGGCGTGACGGCCATACCATAAACGGTAATCTTCATCCGTCAGCAGCGTTGAAACCTCTTTCACCAGCGAATCCGCATCGGTGACGGTGATCAACCCTTCCGCTTCTTGCAAGCGTGCGCAGATATCTTTGAAATTAAATGTATGCGGTCCCATCAACACGGGAATCGCGTGCGCTGCGGGCTCCAGCGGGTTATGGCCGCCGCGCTCGACCAGGCTGCCGCCAACAAACGCCAGATCGGCGATGCCGTACAGCATCATCAGTTCACCCATGGTGTCGCCAATCACCACTTGCGTGCTGCCGGATGGAATTTCACCCGAGCTGCGCAAGGTGTAGCTGAACCCGGCTTTCTGCGTCAAATTGCGCGCATCCGGGAAGCGTTCCGGGTGGCGAGGTACCAGGATCAACAGTAAATCAGGGAAGGTTTCCAGCAGTTTGCGGTGCGCCTGTAAAATAATCGCTTCTTCACCATCGTGTGTACTGGTGGCAATCCACACCTGGCGGCGTGGCGCCCACTGGCGACGGAGAGTTATCGCGCGGGCGGCGAGTTCTGGCGTCACGGAGATATCAAATTTCAGGCTGCCGGTCACGGTCAACTGGCTGCGCTTTAAGCCTAATTGAAGAAAACGGTCGGCATCTTCCTGGTTTTGTGCGGCAATCAGCGTAATTTTGCTCAGCAGGCGGCGCATAAATTTGCCCAACTTGCCGTAACCTTTTGCCGAGCGTTCTGACAGCCGTGCGTTAGCGATAACCAGTGGGATTTGGCGCGCTTTCAGCGCGGAAATCATGTTCGGCCACAGTTCGGTTTCCATCACGATCACCAGCTTCGGGCGAACGCTATTGAGGAAACGGTTCATGGCGCAGGGCAGATCGTAAGGGAGATAGACATGATGTACGTCTTTGCCGAACGCAGACATCACCCGTTCCGAGCCGGTTGGCGTCATGGTGGTCACAGTGATGGGCAGCGAAGGGTAGCGATGGCGCAGCGCGCGTACCAGCGGGATCGCCGCCAGCGTTTCTCCCACGGAGACGGAATGCAGCAGAATACCGTCCGGCTTCACTTTGTTACGACAAAAACCATAGCGTTCAGCCCAGCGTTTGCGGTAAGCAGGGGCTTTGCGGCTGCGAAGTAATAATCGCAACCACACCAGAGGCTGAATTAAGTAAAGCAGGGTGGTATACAACAATTCCAAGCGACTATCCGTTTTTTTAAGATTCGGCGGGCAAATTCTAAGCATTTAGGGCGGCTAAAGCTATACCTTATGCCAGATACCTTTTTAAACGGAAGTAGCGGCGGCCAAGGCGCCAGCGCAAACGTAGACTTTTTGCATTTTTCCAGATGAGTTTCCAGATTCCTTTCTCGAAAAACTCGCTGATGATCATCGTCTTTTTTTCTTCATCCTTCATGTTATCAAAGGTATGGATGATACCGAGCCCTTCTTTAGCTATCTGCCAGTAGCAGGCCGGAATATTTTTTACCTTATCTGCATAACGCTGATTGATTGCCTCCAGCATTTGCAAGATCTTCATATAGTGGCGCGCCGATCGAATAAGCGTGTCGTCAGTATCCGGCATATGCGATACAGAAGCCGAATGGATGTAGTAATCGTAAAATTGCTCGCTGGTGTATTGCACGCGCTCTGCGGCAAGTAAGACCTCAGTGGTCCATGGAATATCCTGGTGACGAAGACCCGGCTCGAAACGAAATCCATGTTGACGAATGAAATCGTGGCGATAGATATTTAACCAGGTAACATGCAGAAATTTACGAGAATCCAGAGCCTGTTTAAACCATGCAGGGCCAGTCAGCACATCCGTTGATTGTAACTTTTCAGGTGGAAAAATCGGGCGGGTTGGTTTTTTATTGTTTTCCCAAACATAATTGCCGTTACAGGTTGCAACATCTAGATTACCGGCGACGGCCATATCAAGCAGGCTCTGATACATCCCGGCTTGAAAAATGTCATCAATATCTGGAAAAGAGAGATATTTTCCCTTTGCCTGGGCAAGTCCGGTATTGCGGGCAACTGACACACCCAGATTTTCCTGCTCAATAACCTGCAATTGCGGTAGGCGATCGCGCCACTGCTCAACAATCTGCATAGATCCATCCGTAGAGCCATCATTAACAATGATCACTTCCATGTTGTCGATTTTTTGCGCGGCAAGACAGGTGAAAAATTGGTCGAGGAATGCTTCGCCGTTATAAACAGCGACCACCACGCTTAATATTGGTGTTGAAATTTGCATATGAAACCTAATTATTTATTCTCTTCCGCCAGCGCAAGATACTGCTGGCAAATTGCGTTAATACCGTAGGATGAAATTAATTCGCTATCAATGTTCGGGGCATCATGGCTGTAGATATCAGACAAGGTTTTTCCCAGTGACTCGTCGCTCAAGTCGCTAAGCCCCCGGGCAAGCTGTCCCGTCAAAATCTCCGCAGGTCCGCCCGGGCAGTTAGTGCTGACTGGAGACGTCTGGCAGATCATCGCCTCGACCAGAACATTCCCAAACCCTTCACAATCCGAACTGAGCACTAAAAGGCGGGCGCCCTTAATCCAGGGATAGGGGTTAGGTGCAAAGGCTCGGAATATGACCCTATTAGAAATTCCCAGATTCTCTGCAAGCGCTATTAACTGGGCAATCCTTTCCTCGGAGCCATTGCCCATCATGACTAAAGGTGATTCGATTTTGCTCAGAGCATACGCCCGTAGCAGACGGTCGTGCCTTTTGTGCTCGTGGAAACGTCCAACGTGGATTAAGTAGTCCTGACCCTGCATTTCAAACGGCTGCTCAGCCAGTTCCTGGATAGCGTCAATGTCAAAAGGGTTGTGGATCACCTCACTGCGACGTAAAGGAATTGCTAGCGTGTCGGAAAGATCGTGCAGCACGGCTGACGAGACAGCCACTACGTTGCGGTTTTCGTAGGTGTGACGAATCTTCAGGTGCTTTAACCAGCGCGAAAAAGCGCCTCGGTGACAAAGATAGGAGAACGAGAACATGCCGTGGATACAAAACCAGACTTTGTCGCGAGCAAGCACACGGCTATGGGCAACGATACGGTCGGTTTTATGCAGGTGGGAAAAAATAATATCAAATTTCCCACTGCGCTCTGCCGCCGTAATCGCTTCATCTAACAATTTTGCCCTGCGAGGTATCTCTGTGAGCTTACGCCAGGGTTTTTTGCACTTATCCTGGACGACCTGATAATCCAATCCTTCGGGGATCGGGTAATCACATACTTTACGCAGTGAGAAAAGCGAGACCTGGTGGCCCAGATCCATTAAACCGCTGGAGAGCGTGAGAACCGTTTTCTCTGCGCCGCCACCGGGCAAGCCATCAATGATCATCAGGATACGCATATTAATCCAGAATATTTTGATAAAGCGAAATGAGCTGGCTTGACAGCTTTCCTGGGGTCGAGTCCTTAACCTTATCGCGGGCTTTCATGCCCATTTCATTATTATGTTCAAGTGAAGGAATGGACATCACCGCTTCTCTTAAACTGCCAATATCAAGCGCATTACAGAAGAAACCATTATGGCCTTGTTCTATAAATTCCGCGCCACCGCAACTCTCCGAAGTGATAACTGGTAAACCACATGCCATTGCTTCCAGAATGACGTTAGGAAAAGGATCATACAGCGTTGGTAGCAGCAGAGCATCGGAAAGTTGATAAAAGGGCAACGTCTCTTTTTGCATACCCATAAACCTAATCTGCCCTTTGCAACCAAGAGATTGGGCGAGCGCCTGATAACGCCTTGCCGCTTTATCCTGGCCTACAACAATAAGATAAGCTGTCGTGCCTGCTATCGCCTCAATTGCCGCGGCGAGGCCTTTTCGTTCAAAACCCGATCCAATAAAACATAAAACAGTTGCAGTTGCTGGTAGTCCGTACTGCTTACGCAACGCCTTGCGCTGCGCGTTGTCTGCTGGAATGAAACGGCTGGAATCTATTGAATTATAAATGACGTGAATCTTATTTGCGTCAACGCCAAAATCTTCGACAATCTCTCGCTTAATCATCTCCGCATTGCAGATGACTGCTTTAAGCTCAGACGATTGGTACATGTCTTGTTCTGCGCGCATAACATAGCGGTGGTAGCGGTCATGCATCAGCATTTTTGCACGCCACCCGGGAAGGATTCGCGAACGCTGCTGGAGCCACCTTTGATGCACCCCATCACCGGCACGATAAATATCGCAACCTGCAATACGCTCGTGGCTCTGAACGATATCAAATTGCTGCTCTTGCCATAGCGCACGCGCAGCGTTAGCAAACCCTCTTTCCCGGCTAATACGTCCCCATTTGACGGGGTTGCATATATGGATATGCCAGTCGTCCTGTTGCTCCCCCTGCCACTCTCGGGTAATAACGTTTAATTCAAGATCCTGATTCCCAAGCGCCATAAGCGCCCGCGAGACAAAGCGCTCCGCGCCACCATCAGGACGATATTTTTGTCGAACAATAGCCAGACGATGACGTTTCATGCAAGGTACCTCTTCGCCGCAGCGACAACCGCACCGACCGGTATCGCGTCGAGATAACGTTCGCTGGTTTTCGTGTCAACAGCGTCGGGATCAGGAAGCGGCCCATAATCACCTGCCCAGATAACCTCGCCATTAACCTGCCAGGGTGACCAGAAAGTGAGCTTGGAAGGGCCGAAAAGCGCTATGCAAGGTGTTTGCAGTGCAGCGGCCATATGCATGGGAACAGAATCGACACCGATAAACAGGTCGGCATGATCAATCAGTGAAGCAAGCTGACGCAGCGAGAGCTGGCCTGCCAGAGAGACAACACCGGTTTGCGGTGACGCGCTGAGGATTCTGTCGACCATAGCAAGCTCTTTCTTATCCGGCCCGGCCGTCAACACAATGAAACGGCCTGCCTGCTGCAGCGCAGTGATAGTTTGCGCCATTTTGCTTTCGTCCCAACATTTAAAGAACCAGCGGGATGTCGGCTGAATAACGATGTAGCAGTCTCCGACGCCTTGTGCTGTCAGCTTTTGTTGAGCGAAATTCCAGTCGTCCGCACTGTAACTCATGGTCACATGTGAAACGGGAGCAATGGAAAAGGGAGTAAGGATGGACAGATTCTGCTCAACGGTATGCATTACATTGTGGTTTGCAACAGAAACCAGTTCCGTATGGCAGAAGCGCCAAAAGGCTTTTTTGCGTTTGTTGAAGCCGAATCCAAGGCGAACGGGAGCGCCGGTAAAGCGGGTAACGATAGCGCTACGCCATTGATCTGCAAGGTTTATCACCAGATGGTAATGCTGATCTCTGAGAACACGCAGCAGTTGCCACTCCTTTTGCAAATGTTTGAGTGTACCCAACTGCTTCCATTTGCGATCGATACCATAAATAGTATTAATCGCTGGATGCGCTGCCAACATGTCGCGTGTCTCTTCGTAAAGCAGTACATCAATCTGCGCTTCTGGCAAACGTTGGCGAAGCGAGTGTATTACTGGTGTTGTCAGCAACATGTCACCATGATGACGAAGCTTAATCAGTAAAATTCGTAAATTGGGCGTATTAAGTAAATTATTCATCATCGTCTTATCGGCAACAACCTGCCTGCAATTCTAATAGACCCGGTGTTGTCTTGCACTCTTTCTCCATATTCTCAGGATTTTATCCGTAAGGGTTTACTCATTGTTAAGAGAGTGCGTAACATAGCGCTGACCTTTATTTTACTTGGGCTATATATGGGTAAACCAGCGTTTATCATCACTATCGATACAGAGGGCGATAACCTCTGGCAAAATCGCAGCGAAATCAAAACAGAAAACGCGCGCTATCTGGCACGTTTCCAGTCGCTGTGTGAGCGCTTCGATTTTAAACCCGTGTGGCTAACAAATTATGAAATGGCAACGGCGCCGGCATTTGTTGAATTTGCAAAGGATGTTATTGCTCGCGGTCAGGGCGAAGTCGGGATGCATCTTCATGCCTGGAATAGCCCCCCCGATCATGACTTGACGGGGGATGACTGGCGCTGGCAACCCTATCTGATTGAATATCCACTGGCGGTAATGCGCGAAAAAGTCCATTTTATGACGCAATTGCTGGAGGATACGTTTAGTACAAAAATGTTGAGTCATCGTGCCGGGCGTTGGGCGTTTGACAGTCACTACGCAAAATTGCTCATCGAACTGGGTTACCAGGTTGACTGCTCTGTTACGCCGCGAGTGAACTGGCGTAACGCTAAAGGCGCTCCGCAAGGTTCAGGCGGTACGGACTATCAACATTTCCCGCAGCATGCATACTTTATTGATGTTGATGATATTTCTAAGGCCGGAACCAGTTCGTTGCTCGAGGTTCCGATGAGCATTCAATACAAACATCCTGCATGGCTCAACGTAATGAAGCAGGGCTATGATCGATTGCGCGGTAAATACCGTTCGCCGTCGGTCAACTGGCTTCGTCCTTCCGGTGGAAATGCAGCACAGATGATTTATGTTGCGCAAAAAAGCCTGCAGCAAGGTAATGAATACGTGGAATTTATGCTGCATTCATCGGAATTTATGCCTGGCGGTAGTCCAACTTTTAAGGATCAGGCTGCGATCGAAGGGCTATATCGAGATCTAGAACAGTTATTTGAATGGCTTGCTGGCAGAGCGCGCGGTATGACACTTGCTGAATTTTACCAGCAGCAGAATTAAAGTTCGATTTGAAATTGTACTTTAAAGCTTGGCATCAGCTTAGTAAGTCGATGTCTCATGGCAAAGCAATTCAATACGATGACAGAGGTGAATGACAACACAGATAACGGATGTAACGTCGTTCTCCTTGCAGGTTGAAACGCTTTATCTGTTGTTCCATCCCGATAGGCTTAACAAAAGGTCTGAGTCCGATGAAGTACCGAACCCAGACCATAAAAGCTGCAAACTATGCGCTTTTTACTTTACGAAGGGGATTTTTGGCAGGCATTTTCTATCGTTCCTCTTTCGTACGAGTAAAAGGTGTAGATAATGCAAAAATTGTCATAAAAAATAACACCGCTTCTGAACTGAGCAGTATGACGTCCGTCATCCCATATAACAGCAGAAGCAAAGATGTTGTAAGCAACAGTCCGTTATTATTGCGAATAGCATAATAAATGACGGAGATAAAAAAGAACAAGAGTAGCAACAGCCCTGGAATGCCCTGAAGAGAATATTTCTCGATAAATTCATTATGCAAGTGAATTCTAATATACTGGAGTGAGGCTGCGAGATGTGGATGCCCCTCTTGTACATAGTTTTTCGACCAAACTTCCCTGCTCTCGATAGATTGTCCTAACGGATGCATATTGCCGTTTTTTATGCCAATAATCCACATGGAGAAACGAGCACCAAGTGAAGTGCTATCCTGGCCTTTTTGGTAATCCGCAATCTCAGATTGCGTTTGTGCAATTTTAGGGGCGATCAACGGCTTATAACTTATGACAAAAATACCTGCCACTATGCAGAAAAATACTGCCAAAGATTTAAGGTGAATTTTGCGAAAATGAAAGAGTGTTAGCACAATAGCCAAGATTAAATACAACCCAATAGCCGCTCGTGTCCCTGTTAACAATATAACGAACCAGGAAAGTAGAAGGGTGACTCCAGCCAATACGTAGAGTTTTTTGTTTTGTTGTAAATAGAGACTATAAATAAATGCTAACGAGAGAGCGGAATATACATATGCGGACACCGTAGGACGATTAATAGCCATCATAACACGATCCGCTCCCTGCGAGGCCTGCCACAGGCCATAACTCGTTGCCAGGGTAAGGCCTGTTGCGGTAGCGAACATGAAATATTTCAGGAAGCTTTCTTTGGTAATATAGGATTTAAATCTATCAATATAGAAAATCAACAAACTTGCTAGTATTAATTTCTTACTCGCGCCAAGGTAGTCGCTATATTTATTAATACCTTCGGTTTGAATTTCAAAAATAAAATACCATACAAGGTTTAACACGCCGATAAGTAAAACAGGCAGTGCAATACTGAAGGGGTGCAGAGAAAGTCGTTTATATTCAATCAGTAAGCCAATAATACTAACGTATACGGCAATATAAAAGCACTCTCTCTGCGTGCTTGAATTGAAAAGGGCAAGTGCCACCGAGGCAAATGCTAAAATAAGTGTTAAATAGTAAAGCCGTACTCTTACTTTTTCCATAATGCCTCAACAACCCTTTTTTTATAGCTGAAACGAACGTCACGGGATAGATAAAACGAGAAAGAATAAAGGTCATTCACACGCTGCTTTACAATGTGCAACTGTTCATCAGAAAGATACCTCTTATGATTGATATAGATATCAAACCAGTGGCAATTAATTAAATGACGGAATTGGTGTGGAAAGATTTTTTCCATTTGTAAAGTACACTCTATCAGTGACGCGATTTTGCTGGCGCTCAAAATACTGGAGAGACTGTTGTTACGCTTGATGTAATAATAATGCCCTTGGCGTTGGTAAAATATTTTATTAGCCTGCATTAATATTTTTGGAAATACGGCGAAATCTTCGTAACATTCCATCGAAGGAATTGGGTTGCTGTTATACAGTTCTCGGAGTATAAATTGCCCGATAAGATGGGCCTGGAAATCTTTATGTAGCAGGAAACGGCGCACGGCATTATTTGTGGATAGCTGGATCGGATTAAAACCATGCCATGAAGGGGAAATTTTCCGGGTATCGCGAATTTCTAGTAAACGCGTCAACAATATATCTGGCTTCTGTGCTTGCAGGAATTTTACCGCATCTCGTAGACTATGAGGTTTCAGTTGGTCATCACTGTCGAGCATGGTGATATACTTACCAGTGGCCAAAGAAATAGCACTATTACGGACCTGGCCAATATTGCGGTAGCTTACTTTCCGGGTAATTACCTGCGGTAATTTATCTTCCCATGCGTCAACAATGGCTTGTGTAGCATCCTGTGAATCATCGTTAAAAATAATCACTTCAATATCTTCACAAGTATTGATTGCCGCAAGCAGACTCTCAAGGGTCGCGGGAAGTGTTTTTTCGGCATTATGCGCTGCAATGATTACGCTAAGAAAAGCCATAGATTCAGTTACCTTGTGAGGCGCGAATATTTAATAATGCGCTGGCTTTTGGTAATTCACGAACAAATTGTTCAATCTGCTCAAGCGAGATATCGGTAATGGCAAATAATTCCTCACGACCTTGCGAGAAGTAGTATTGCGTTTCAAAAACGTAGGAACAAATATTGTTATCATTACCAATCAAAAGGGTCTTGCCTAAAGGACGTTGTTCATAATGGCAGCATGGCCCGAATAGCAAAATTACCGGGACATTCACAGCATCTGCGATATAAATATTCCCCGAGTCCGAGGCAATGTAGCAATCCATTTTGGAGATAGCCCAAGGTAATTCCTCGAGCGAGACTTTTCCTATCATATTAATGAAGCGGGGAAAATTACCGTAGGCCGCAGTAATGTCATCCATCCAGGATTGTTCATTAGATGCACCAAAAACGTAAAACACGCAGGGTAAATTTTCCAGACAGTCAACAATTCGTTTCCAGATAACAGGAGGAACTGTTTTGGCTTTATTACCGGCGGAAATACTAATGCCGATACGAATCACATCAGGTTTATCAAGGATTTCCGGATAGACTGCAGGCCTGTAAAGCGGTTTAGTCGCGTGCTTGGGGGACATTTCCCAGGAAAGAGAACGATCAGCGAGCTGAAGATAATTCGTGACAGACAGCGTCATTTTTCCATGATGAACGATGCCATCTGCCGTTGCATAGAAGATCCAGTGATACCATTTACGCGCATAGGTGCTGAGAAACTGCTTATTACTGGCGTTACAGATCGCGGCAAAGAACAGGTTTGAGCTATTGGGTTGCAGCAGATAGACATTGTCATAGCGGTTCATAATATGGCAAGCGAAACTGAGTTTTTGCCACAGATTGCGCTTGTGCTGCTCAATGAAAAAAACCTCTTCAACGGTTTCATCATGCATTGCCAGCATGCTGACGCTCCGGCTCAACAACACGTCGCTTTTCTGCAAATACGCAAGCAAAGGTGTTACGTTAACAAAATCGCCGATTTTAGCCGTTTGAATGACCAGATTTCGCCCAGTTTTCTTACGAAATAACTTGCCGATTATTTTCACCGGCAGTAATAAAATCAGCAAAAAAATATAACTCATTGGTTAGGTATCTCTGTCAGACAGTGGCTGGTGGCTCTGAAGAAGAGTGAAAATCTCTTCCGCTGTTATATCCTCCATCCGCTTTGTTGGACTTACCACCTGATGCTGATTTTTACCATATCCGCCAATTAATCCCGGATCAGTTGGACCAAATAGTGTGATATTGGGCTGATCGAGGGCTGCGGCTAAATGGCTTAGCCCTGTATCGACGGAAACCACCGTCTGTGCGCCGGCAAGTTCTGCCGCAACCTGTGCCAGAGAAAGTTTAGGCAGAACCTCTACATGGGAAAAATCCGCAGTCAGCCGTTCAGCTCGTTTGCGTTCATGTTCCGCGCCCCACGGCAGTTTAATATGGATACTGGTTGATTGCATTAGTTCGATCAATTTGTGCCAGTGCGCTTCCGGCCAGTGCTTATCATCGCGGGTGGTGGCGTGTAAAAACACAACATATGGCGAACGCGCTGCGTCAGCGACGGCAAAGTGGCGTGCAATGGCGTAATCGCCCTGCGTTTGCGGTTTGGTATAACCGAGGCTTTTGGCGAATAATTCGCGGGTGCGCTCAACCGCATGTTGCTGTTTAGCAATGTGGTGGCGGCGATTGTAAAACAGGCTCGCTAATGGCTCGCGCGCGGTGCGCCAGTCCATGCCGTGTTTCACACCGTGCGCCAGCCGGGTGACCAGCGCTGCACTTTTCACCAGCCCTTGCGCATCAATAATGGCGTCGTACTGCTCGGCCTGCACCGCCTGACGAAAGGCTTTACGCTCGGCCGCAATTGGCGCGGAGAACCAGGCTTTACGCCAGCGGCGAATCGCCACCGGAATAACGCGCTCAACAGCTGCATGCCAGGAGGGGATCTGGGCGAAGCCCTCTTCCACCACCCAGTCAAAACGGATGCCGGGAATCGCCTGCGCGGCGTCGGTAAGCGCGGGCAGTGTATGCAGCACATCGCCCATCGACGAGGTTTTAACGATCAATACCCGCATCGATTATCCTTCCGCGTCCAGCAACAGCGCGTTCAACTCTTCCAGCACGCGCTGCGGGGTAATGTCGATCAGACTCTGGTGATAACCTTCAGCGGCGTCGCCTTTGCGCACTTTGTGGTAGCCGGAAATCAGGCGGATCACGCGTGCTTTGTGCGACAGCGGCGGAGTGAAATCCGGGCTGCTTGGGCCATACAGCGCCACCAGCGGGCGGTTAAGCGCGGCGGCGACGTGCATTAAACCGGAATCATTGGTGACCACCGCTTTACAGGCTGCAATCAGCACAACGGCTTGCTCCAGTTGAGTTTCGCCGGCCAGATTGCGGCACCAGGCTTGCTGCTCGGTGCTCAGCGAGGCCAGAATCTCGTTGCCCGCTTCGTGATCTTTTGCTGAACCAAACAGCAGCACCTGGTAGCCTTCGTCAATTAACTGCTTTGCCAGCTCGGCATAGTGATAGTGCGGCCAGCGTTTGGCCGGGCCGAACTCTGCGCCGGGGCAAAAGCCAATCATCGGACGTTCTGCAGAAAGATCAAACGCCGCGCAAACTTGTAATTTCTCGCTGTCGTTAACCTGCAACTGCGGCCACAGCAGCGGCTGAGGCAGATCTTTCGCCGAGCGCATCACGCCTTTGTCATAGGCCAGCGCCACATAGCGCTCCACCATTAACGGCCAGGCTTGTTTATCCAGTACGCGGGCATCATTGAGCAGGCCGTAACGCATTTCACCGCGCCAGCCAGTGCGGTGCGGCACGTTGGCAAAGAACGGCACCAGTGCGGATTTAAACGAGTTGGGCAGCACATAGGCGCGGTCATAACGGCGCTCGCGCAGGCTGTGGCCCAGCTTACGGCGTGCGCCAATTTCCAGCGCACCGTGGCCGAGCGGCATGGGGATCGCTTCGTTGACTTCCGGCATGCGTGATAAAAGTGGACGGCACCACGCGGGTGCCATCACATCGATTATCGCCTGGGGAAAGCGCGCTTTAAGCGTGCGATAAAGACTCTGCGACATCATCATGTCGCCGACCCAGGACGGGCCAATGACCAAAATTTTCATACTTACGCGTCGCGGTTCAGCCAGGCCATATACTCGGTTACGCCTTCGGCGACGGTTTTAAACGGTTTGTCGTAACCCGCCGCGCGCAGGTTGGTCAGATCCGCCTGGGTAAACGCCTGGTAGCGGCCTTTCAGTTTGTCCGGGAACGGAATGTATTCGATGCTGCCTTTTTTGTGGAAAGCCAGTGTCGCATCGGCAACGGCCTGGAAAGATTCTGCGCGACCGGTGCCCAGGTTGTAGATACCGGAAACACCGTTTTCCCAGAACCACAGGTTCACCGCCGCCACGTCGCCAACATAGACGAAATCGCGTTTGAAGTTATCGCTGCCTTCGAACAGTTTCGGGCTTTCGCCGTTGTTCAACTGGGTATTGAGGTGGAATGCCACGCTCGCCATGCTGCCTTTATGCCCTTCGCGCGGGCCATAAACGTTGAAGTAGCGGAAGCCGACAATTGGGGAATTCGCTTCCGGCAGGATGCCGCGCACATACTCGTCGAACAGCATTTTTGAGTAGCCGTAAACGTTGAGCGGCTTTTCGTATTCGCGGGATTCAATAAAGTCCGAGGTGCGCCCGCCGTAAGTCGCGGCTGAAGAGGCGTACAGGAACGGGATTTCGCGCTCCAGGCAATAATGCAGCAGCTCTTTGGAGTACTGATAGTTGTTATCCATCATATACTTGCCGTCCCACTCGGTGGTGGATGAGCACGCACCTTCGTGGAATACGGCTTCAATATCACCGAACTCTTCGCCAGACATAATCTGCAGCAGGAAATCTTCTTTATCCATGTAGTCGGCAATGTGCAGGTCGACCAGATTGACGAATTTGGTGCCGTCTTTCAGGTTATCCACCACCAGAATATCGGTGATGCCTTTATCATTCAGGGCTTTAACGATGTTACTGCCGATAAAACCCGCGCCGCCGGTCACGATGATCATAACTGTACCTTTGAAAAGTGGAGCGTTGAGACGATCTCAGACACTAATGTCTCTTATCATATCATCACATTGACGACCCTTCAGCCATTCACCCAGTGAACGATATGGCTATGCGTGATTTATGCTACAAAATGAAGAATGGATGCTGTGTCATCTCGTATCACCGTATACCTTTCGGTAATATGTGCCGAAATTTGCCCAGTCTGGAGAATTGCGATGCGTGGGGATTTTTATAAACAGTTAACGAACGACCTGGAAACCGCACGTGCGGAAGGGTTGTTTAAAGAAGAACGCATTATCACGTCAGCCCAGCAGGCTGATATCACCGTGGCGAACGGTGACCATGTTATTAACTTCTGCGCCAACAACTACCTTGGCCTTGCCAACCACCCTGATTTGATTGCTGCCGCGAAAGCCGGCATGGACAGCCACGGCTTCGGTATGGCGTCGGTGCGCTTTATCTGCGGCACGCAGGACAGCCACAAAGCGCTGGAGAAGAAGCTGGCCGACTTCCTCGGCATGGAAGATTCCATTCTTTATTCCTCCTGCTTCGATGCGAACGGCGGCCTGTTTGAAACGCTGCTCGGCGCGGAAGATGCCATCATTTCCGATGCGTTGAACCACGCTTCTATCATCGATGGTGTGCGTCTGTGTAAGGCGAAGCGTTACCGCTACGCCAATAACGATATGCAGGAGCTGGAAGCCCGCCTGAAAGAGGCGCGTGAAGCGGGTGCGCGTCATGTGCTGATTGCGACCGACGGCGTGTTTTCGATGGATGGCGTGATCGCCAACCTGCAAGGCGTGTGCGATCTGGCGGATAAATATGACGCGCTGGTGATGGTCGATGACTCTCATGCGGTCGGTTTTGTTGGCGCGAATGGTCGCGGTACGCATGAATATTGCGACGTGATGGGGCGCGTGGACATCATCACCGGCACGCTGGGCAAGGCGCTTGGCGGCGCGTCTGGCGGTTACACCGCGGCGCGTAAAGAGGTGGTGGAGTGGCTGCGTCAGCGTTCCCGCCCGTATCTTTTCTCCAACTCACTGGCGCCAGCCATTGTTGCGGCGTCCATTAAAGTGCTGGAAATGCTCGAGTCCGGCGCTGAGCTGCGCGATCGCCTGTGGGCCAATGCCCGCTTGTTCCGCGAAAGAATGACCGCCGCAGGTTTCACACTGGCAGGTGCAGATCACGCGATTATCCCGGTGATGCTGGGCGATGCGGTGGTGGCACAAAACTTCGCGCGTGAGCTGCAAAAAGAGGGGATTTACGTCACCGGCTTCTTCTTCCCGGTGGTGCCGAAAGGTCAGGCGCGCATCCGCACACAGATGTCTGCGGCGCATACGCCTGAACAAATTGAGCGTGCGGTTGCTGCCTTTACCCGCATTGGTAAACAACTGGGTGTGATTGCCTGAGGGCGTGAAATGAAAGCGTTATCCAAACTGAAAGCGGAAGAAGGCATTTGGATGACCGACGTACCGGAGCCGGATGTTGGTCATAACGATCTGCTGATTAAAATCCGCAAAACCGCGATTTGCGGCACTGACGTTCATATTTACAACTGGGACGACTGGTCGCAAAAAACCATTCCTGTGCCGATGGTGGTCGGCCATGAATATGTCGGCGAAGTGGTGGGCATCGGCCAGGAAGTGAAAGGCTTTAAAATTGGCGATCGCGTTTCCGGTGAAGGCCACATTACCTGCGGCCACTGCCGTAACTGTCGCGCCGGGCGTACACACCTGTGCCGTAACACCACCGGTGTGGGCGTCAACCGTCCGGGCTGTTTTGCCGAATACCTGGTGATCCCGGCGTTCAACGCTTTCAAAATTCCCGACAATATTTCGGATGATTTGGCGTCGATTTTCGATCCGTTTGGTAACGCGGTGCATACCGCGCTCTCCTTTGATTTGGTGGGAGAAGACGTGCTGGTCTCCGGCGCAGGCCCGATTGGTATTATGGCTGCGGCGGTGGCAAAACACGTTGGCGCACGCCATGTGGTTATCACCGATGTGAATGAGTACCGCCTCGAGCTGGCGCGCAAAATGGGGGTTACCCGCGCGGTTAACGTCGCCAAAGAGAATCTGGCGGATGTGATGGCAGAACTGGGCATGACGGAAGGGTTCGACGTGGGTCTGGAGATGTCCGGCGCGCCGCCTGCGTTCCGCACGATGCTCGACACCATGAATCACGGTGGCCGTATTGCGATGCTGGGTATTCCGCCGTCCGATATGTCGATCGACTGGACTAAGGTCATCTTCAAGGGGCTGTTTATCAAAGGGATTTATGGTCGGGAGATGTTTGAAACCTGGTATAAGATGGCGGCGTTGATCCAGTCTGGCTTGGATCTTTCACCGATCATTACCCACCGTTTCAGCATTGATGAGTTCCAGCAGGGATTCGACGCGATGCGTTCGGGTCAGTCCGGCAAAGTGATTCTGAGCTGGGATTAATGACGAAAAAGGCGCCTGCGGGCCTGATGGTTCCCCATAAATAAAGAC